>NZ_JBEXJF010000005.1:0-204512 GCF_040608935.1 Nocardioides sp. NPDC004968 | reverse complement strand
CGTGCGGACCGGACGTCCGGTCCGCACGCTCGCAGATAGGAGCCGCATGATCAGGACCTACACGCCCGCTGACCACGACGCGCTCGTCGACCTCTTTGCCCGAGCGGGCGCCGACTCCCCCAGCGGTGAGCTGTGGAGGCACCTACCCTCCGAGCAGATGGTCTACCTCGACCCCTACACCGAGCACTGCCCCGACACCCTCTTCCTCGCCGAGGTCGATGGCGCCCTCGTCGGCTATCTCACCGGCTGTCCCGACAGTGCGCTTCTCCCTGGTGAGGACGAGCTGTTGACCCAAGCGATCACCCGTCACAAGGTGATGCTGAGGCCGCGGTCGATGCCGTTCTTCGCCCGTAGCCTCATCGATATGGCCACGGCGAAGCTGCGAGGTCGCGAGTCTGCCTCCGGCGAAGTCGCGGATCCACGCTGGCCCGCCCACCTGCACATCAACCTCGCCCCAGAGGCGCGTGGCACCGGCGTCGCCATGGATCTGATGCGCGCTTGGCAGGACTGGCTCGCGAACGCACAGAGCCCGGGCTGCTACCTGCAGACGCTGGTCGAGAACACCCGGGCAACGCGGTTCTTCGAGAAGTGCGGATTCGTCGCTCATGGTTCGACACCGCTGGTTCCAGGGGTCAGGTACCAGGGGCAGTCAGTTCATCAGCAGACCATGGTCTGGTCTCCGCCGCCGTCTGTGTGACCGCCCGTAGATCCGCTCAGCACCGCGAGTGGTCGAGTGTTCGACGGCTGACGCGCTGACCTCGTGTGGAAAGCCCCCAGATTGGCGTATAGCAACGCGTCGAGGCCGGACAGATGATGAAAGTGCTAGCCCTAAACGACATCTCGGCCTTCCGGCCATTCGTCTGGTTGAGCGGACCGCCAACCACAAGCTCGGTGGCACGGCAGGGCAGGTCAGGGCCATCGAAGACGGAAGGAACAGAGACCATGAGGATTTGGATCGGAAGCTGTGCCATCGCGGCGGAGCTCATGCTGGCGGGAGCCGGGGCCGCGAGCGCCGGAGAGGTGAACGGCAACGGCGGCGAGATCCCCGCGCCGGACCGCGCATCGTCGGAGTGCGTGTTCTCAGGCCAGGACACCGCAGACTCCATCGAGGGCAACCCGGAGGGCTTCGACGACGACGGACTGGCCGTACGAGGCAACCAGAGCCCAGGTGGCACCGACCGCTACCACGGGACGCAGAGCTACGGCATGTTCGCCCGAGCCGGACTCAAGGAGTTCGTCCCGTCTCCCGGCGAGGCATGCAGGGGCCGCTGACGGCTCGCAGCGACCTGTCGGTCCGGTGGACGGTGACGCGAACGCCTCGCTCCGGCGTTCGACCACGCGGACCTTCGCGCCGTGCTCGTGGGCCTGCAGCGCAAGCGTGAGACCGGTGGGGCCGGCCCCTACGACGAGCACCACCGGGAGCTCACGACGTGCCGGCCGGGCACCACCAGTCGGGGACCGAGGGATCGGCGTCGAGCAGGCCGGGATCCGCGAGCACCTCGTCGCGGTGCAGCCCGGGCACGACCTTGAAGTCGATCGATCCGGGCTCGCTCACCAGCGCGAGCACCCTCCACAGCGACCGGGCGTAGTGCTCGGCAAGGTCTGCGCCGTCCCACTCGTAGACACCGCGGTAGCGGCCATGCTCGTCAGCGGCGAGCCAGAGCTTGGAGACGAATCCGGGGAACCCAACGAACAGCGGGGTGTTCAGCCAGCTCTCCCACCGGAACAGCAGGTGTCCGCGACCGCGGACCCGGCGGAGCCGGAAGCAGACGACCAGAAGGCACGGCTCGACAGGTGGCACCGCGACCACTGTCTCTCGGTACACCTCGCCGGTGGTGCCGTCGGCGAACAGGAGTCGGCGCCCCACGTTGCCGCGCGGCCAGTGCACGACCCCGGTGGCCAGCATTCGCGCCGAATCGACGACACAGCGTGCCACCGCGCGCCACGCCGTCGCGGCTGGCAGCGGTCCTGCTCGGGAGCCGCCGAGGGTCGACTTCGGCTTGTCCGTGCTCATCGGCGGATCCTCTCGTCAGAACGGGTGACGACTTCGTGCTTCCAAGGCAACCCGAGGAGGTCGTGGCCGACGAGGGGCCTTCGTCCTCTCACTCGGTGACAGACGCCCTCAGGCCATCCGCGACCCACTCGACGGGACCGGCCAGCTGCGGCCGATCAGGCACTCAGGAGCAAGGCGCCGTCGGGCACCGTGATCCAGCCATGCGCCTCGGACAACGCGCGTGCGCTGCGTCTCAGCACGTCGAGACCGGGGTGATCGAGGTCCGCGCGCCAGCGCATCGTCCAGGGGAACAGTGCGACGGGCTCGACGAGCGGACGCATGACGATGCCCTCGATCGGCGCCTGGCTCTCCAGGGCCAGCCCGGGCGCGCCGTGCAGCCGTAGGTGCGCGGCGAGCTCGGCACCGCCGAGGACATGGGGATGCCCGTCCGTCGGGTCCACGCCGAACGGCGCGAGGAGCTGACCCATCGCGCGTGCCCACGCGGGAGTCACGTGGTCGCCGGAACGCGTGCACACCTGGGCCGCCCGGAGGGCCTCGAGCGGTATGGCGTCGAGCGCGGTGAGCTCGTGGTCGTCCGGGAGCAGCACGATGATCCGCTCATGACGGACCGCCTGCCCACGCGGGGCGGCGACACCCTGTGGGGTGGTGCCGAAGCCGACGTCCGCCCCGACCACCGTGTCCGCGGATCCGCCGCCGAAGCGGACGATGAACTCGATGTCAGGGGCATTACGTCGAGCCGCGTCGAGCACACGAGCAGGCGTCGTCCCCGGCGCGACGGCGTCGATGACGAGGCTGCCGGTATCGGCGCGCAGGTCGCGTACGGCACGGTCGTGCAGCGCGATGAGCTCGCGCGCCCGGTCCACGAGACGCCGGCCCTCCGGCGTGAGTGCGACGCGGCGCGAGGAGCGGTCGAGGAGGCGGACGCCCGCGGCGCTCTCGAGCCGGCGTACGTCTCGGCTCAGCGCCTGCTGGGCGATGAAGAGCCGGTCGGCCGCGCGCCCGAAGTGCAGCTCCTCCGCGACCGCCACGAAACGGCGCAGGAGCCTGATCTCGAGGTCGGCCGCCACGGGCCCATTCTGTCCGGTCGGCGAACCGGGCGACAGCGGATCGACAACAGAAGTGCGTCGATCCGCGCTTCGCCGGTGTTGGACGTACGTCCGAAGCCGCGAGCAACCTGAAGGCATGTCCTCATCGAGCCCCGCACCGGAGAGCCCGCGCGTGATCACCGCGCTGCACGGTGGAGTGGGCATGCTCGTCGCGGTCTGGGGCGCGGGGCTTCCTGTCCTCGACGCCCGAGTCGATCTCGGCCCCACGCGACTCGGACTCCTGCTCCTCACCCTGGCACTGGGCGCGGCGATCGCGATGCCGCTGGCGGGTCAGCTCGCCCATCGCTGGAGCGACGCCGCCGTGCTGCGCGTCGCCCTCCCCACGGCAGCGCTCCTCCTCGCCACGATCGGGGCGATGCCCGCAGCCGAGCCGATGATCGCGCTCGCCGCCGTCTTCGGCCTCTGCTGCGGCGCCATCAACGTAGGGCTCACCTCGCAGGCGACGGCCGCCGAGCGCGCAGCGGGACGACCCGTGATCGCCCGGATGCACGGATTCTGGACGCTCGGCGCCGTCCTGGGGTCGTCGGCACTGGCAGCGGCGCTGCGCGCCGGCGGCGACAGCGTCCTGCTCCTGCCGGCCGCCGCGCTGGGCGCCGGCGCCCTGCTCACTCTGCTGGCGCTGCGGCTTCCGATCGGCTGCACCGGCGCCGACCCGGGGACTACCGCGGATCCGGACGCGGCGGATTCTCAGGGGCCGACTCGCTCGGTGAGTCCCGTACTCGTCGGCGCCGGTGCCGTGGCCGCCGCGGCCTTCGTGGTGGAAGGTGCCGCAACCGACTGGGCGGGGATCCACACCACTCGCGTCCTCGGTGAGGAACCGGCCGCCGGAGCGACGATGTACGCCGTCTTCTTCGCTGCGATGACCGTCGTCCGCTTCGCCGGAGACCGTCTGCGCGGCGCCGTCGTCGCACCGGTCCTGGTGGCGGCGGCCGCGGGCGTGACCCTGCTCGGGTTCGTACTCGTCCTCCTCTCCCCCGTCGTCGCGGAGCGTGCGCAGGTCGTGGTCGCCACGGGAGGATGGGCGCTCGCCGGCGCGGGTACGGCTCTCGTCTGGCCGATCGTGATCGGCAGCCTGGGCGCCACCCGGCTCGATCCGCGGCGGCTCTCGGTCGTCACCACGATCGGATATCTCGGCGGGTTCGTGGGGCCGGTTCTCATCGGCGGACTCGCCGCCGGGGTGGGGCTGGCCGGCGCGATGGCGCTGCCTGCGGCGCTCACGGTCCTGCTCGCGGCTGCCGCGCCGCCCCTTGTCTCCCGGCTCCTGCGCCTGGCGCCGATCCGACCACTGACATCACCGACACCGACCCCTACACCGAGGAGAACCCCATGTACGCACCCGCCCAGATCGACCTGCCCGAAACACGCCTGAGCTACGAGCTACGCGGATCCGGGCCCGTCATCGCACTCGTCGGATCGCCGATGACCGCCGAGGAGTTCGCCCCGCTCGCCGAGGCGCTCGCCGCCGACCACACCGTCCTCACCCACGACCCGCGCGGCCACGGCGGCAGCGTCCTGGCCGATCGGGCCATCGGCTCCACCCCCGAGCAGCGCGCGGACGATCTCGCCGAACTCGTACGCCGCACGGGCCTCGGCCCCGTCGCGATCCTCGGGTCCAGCGGCGGTGCCGTGACGGCCCTCGCCTTCGCCCAGCGCCATCCCGAGCTCGCCACGACGATCGTGGCACATGAGCCCCCGCTGCTGGAGCTCCTCGACGATCGGGAGGAGCAGCGTGCGATGACGGACGCGATGAGGCGCCGGTACGCCGACGGCGACGTGGTCGGCGCGTGGGGCATGTTCTTCGAACAGGCGAACATCGTCGTGCCGGACGGCATGCTCGAGGCCATGTTCGGCGGCGAGCGCAGCCCGAGCGCCCTCGCGGAGGAGGCGTTCTGGTACGCCCAAGAGCTGCCGGCCTCCGTGCGGTGGGAGCCGGACGAGGAAGCGCTGCGCCGCGGCCCTCGGATCGTCCTCGGCATCGGCGAGGAGTCGGCTGGTCAGCTGTGCGAGCGTACGACCGAGGCGCTCGCCGCGCGGCTCGGCCTCACCGCCATGCGGTTCCCCGGCGACCACACCGGTTTCGTGGACCATCCGGAGGCCTTTGCCGCGCGGTTGAAGGACGCACTCGCCTACCCTCACGCGCTCCGCTGAGCGGCCGGTCGGATGACGATCTCGTTGACATCGACGCCGGCCGGCTGGGCGATCGCATAGCTGACGGCACCGGCAACGGCGTCTGCGGGGATGCTGGCGGCCCGGTACGCCTCCATCGCGGCCGATGCGACCGGATCCGTGATGTGCTCCGCCAGTTCGGTCTCCACGACTCCGGGCGAGATCGTGGTGACACGGATGCTCGGATCGGACTCGAGTCGTAGGCCCTCAGTGAGTGCCCAGGCCGCGTACTTCGTGGCCGAATAGACCGCCGAGGTGGGAACGACCTCGTGGGCACCGATGGACGCGATCGTCACCACGTGGCCGCCGCCCTGCGCCTTGAAGTGCGGGAGGACGGCAGCGATGCCGTGCAGAAGGCCCCTGACGTTGACGTCGAGCATGCGGTCCCACTCGTCGACCAGCAGCGCGTCGAGCCGCGACAGCAGCATCACCCCGGCGTTGCCGACCACGACGTCGAGGCGTCCGTGGCGCGCCACGACGGAGTCGACCAGAGCGGCGACTGCAGCCCGGTCGCTGACGTCGAGACCGTGGGCCTCCGCGCTGTGTCCGCTGTCGCGGAGCTCGGCGGCGACCGTCTCGAGGCGCTCCGTACGCCGAGCGGTCAGGATCACGTGGTGGCCCTCGGCAGCCAGGCGCCGAGCGGTTGCCTCACCGATTCCACTGCTGGCACCGGTGACCAGAACTGTCTTGGACGTCTTGGTTTCTGTCATGCCTCATACGCTGCCGCCTTCAATAGCCGCCATGAAGGCCGCGCTGTACCTGGGAGTAGCGCACCCACCCATCGACGCCCCGTTCGCCTTAGCATCGGAGTCATGGCCTCGACTCCCCTTGGTGACTATCTGCGCAGCCGGCGCGCCCTGGTGAGCCCCGACGACGTGAAGATGCCGAGCCACGGAGTACGCCGGGTCCCGGGTCTGCGTCGTGAGGAGGTCGCGATGCTGGCAGGAATGAGCGTCGACTACTACGTACGCCTCGAACAGGGCCGCGAACGTCACCCGTCGGCCCAGGTGCTCGATGCACTCAGTGACGTCTTCCGACTCGACGACGAGGCCCGGTTGCATCTCTACCGCATCGCCGGCCTGGCACCGGCATCGTCCCGTGCGATCCTCCCCGAGCGCGTCGATCCCCAGCTGCTCCAGCTGCTGGAGCTGTGGCCGGACACCCCTGCCCTCGTGCTGGGCCGCGCCTACGACGTGCTCGCCGGGAACCGCCTGGCGTACGCCCTCTTCGACGGGTTCCGTCACGGCGCCAACCTGCTCGTCAAGGTGTTCCTGGACCCCACGGCGCGGACCTTCTACCCCGACTGGGAGCAGGCTGCAGCGAACACGGTGGCGGGCTTCCGCCTCCTCCACAGCGACGCCCCGCACGACCCACGCATCCGTCAGGTCCTACGCACCGTCAGCGAGCAGAGCTCAGACTTCGCGCGCCTATGGGCCCGGCACGATGCGCGCGGCAAGCGCCATGAGTCCAAGCGGTTCCACCACCCTGACGTCGGCGAGGTGACGCTCCGGATGGAGGCCTTCGACGTCCGTTCCGGCCCCGGGCAACAGCTCGTCGTGTACCACGCCGTTCCCGGCTCACCCAGCGCCGAGGCGCTGCGGCTGCTGGGCACGCTGGATGCAACCAGAGCTGAGGAACAGAAGACCACCTGACACCCGATCAAGCCCGAGCTAGCTCGGTGGGGAGTTCCGGAACTGGAACTGGACCCGCACGTCGTCGTCGAGCCGGACGAGGATGGTGGTGCCACCGGCGCTCCAGGTGTCGGGCACGAGGAACATCCGGTCGTCTCCCTGGATCAGCAGCCTCAGCTTCCAGTAGCGGAAGCGGTAGTCGTCCTCACCGGCATCAGGTCGTACGACCTCCTCGACTCCCGCGGTGGCCGGGACGTGCAGCCGCTCGCGGGTGTCGAGAACGACGCTGGGCAGGCTGCGCAGGTTGCGGGCCTGCTCCATCGCCAAGCCACGGCCGGTCCATTGAGCGGTCGTGGCCGTCGCCCAGATCACGCAGGCGGCGACGCCCACCCAGAGCAGCACGATCCGCGGTTCGAGGTGGCCGCCGCGCAGCCGCAGGGCGTACGCCACGAGTGCCGCGCCACCGCCGAGCAGGACCGGCGTCGCCAGGGCGTAGTAGGCCCAGCCGCCGACGAAGGAGAAGCCCGCCAGCAGCAACGTTCCGGCCGCCAGGAGGGCCAACCCGACGCCGAGGACGATCGTGACGAGCCGGCCGAACCAAGGCTCCGTGGACTGTCGCCGAACCCAATGGTGGAGCGCCACCACCGCGACACCGCCCAGCACCAGAACCAGCATCGGGGTCAGCAGCGGCTGCGGGCTGCGCATGACGTACGCGCGGGTGCTGAGCCCGATCACGTCGACGTCGAGGCCGAAGTAGTCGTACTGGGCGCGGGCGGCGACGTACCCGAAGTAGAACAGGACGCCGCTGATCACGGTCACCGGCGCGACGAAACTCGTCGCCAGGCTCACCCAGCGATCGATCCCCGTCGGCGGCGTATCGGACATGGCTCAGCCAGATTCGGCCGGGTCCGTCGACTCGGACGACTCGGACGACTCGGACTCCGTGTCGACCTCTGGCGCGTTGAGGAACGCCTCGGTGTCGCCACCCTCGACGTCCTCGAGCTCGCAGGGCTCGGACGGGCAGGTCATCTCGCCGCTGAGCCGCAGCACGGCGTCCTCGCCCTCCTGCTCGTCGGTCCAGGGAACCAGCGAGAGCATCGCCACCTGGCAGCTGGTCGAGTCGGCGGTGAAGACGAATCCGTCCAGGCAGGACGCACCGTCGCACGCCGCGTCGGCCGGCTCGAAGACCTCCGGCTCGACCTCGTAGCCGGTGACGACGACCGAGACGCCCTCGGGCACCGACGGGTCGTTGCCGCTCGGCCAGAGCCAGCTGACGTCGGCGCAGACCACGCCGGGGCTGCCGTCGAGTGGGTACGACCCGCCACCGATCGGCAACGTCGGCACGGCCACCGCCGGCTCGTCGGGATCCGTCGGATCGTCGGGATCAGGATCTCCCTGCCCGGTCTCCGCAGAGCTCGCATCCGTGACGTCCACCTCTGATTCTCCGTCGGACGATCCGCACGCGGCGAGGAGCAGGAGTGCGCACGTGATGACAGCAACGAGCGAACGGTTCACCAGCATGAACAACACCTCCTGAGAACAAAGACGGTGCCGGGACGTACGCTCAGGTCAGCTGAGCCAGCTGAGCGAGTCCGGGTTTCGTGTGCTTCGCCAGCCGTTCGCGTGCGTCGTCGAGGGCAGCCGATGCGGGATACCCGGGCGGGACCCGAGTCGGGTTGAGCGCGACCCCGTCCGACCACGCCTTGATGTCCGGCTCGGACGAGAACGACATGGCCGCCTGGGTGCCCAGGACATTCATCATCGCCCAGGTCGCCATCGTGTCAGGGAACGGACTCGGCGGGCAGAGCCGGTTCTTCTCGGCGTCGGCATCGCGGGTGGCCTCGACGTAGCCCGTGACGGCGGCGCCGAAGCAGGGGAAGCCGGCCCGGATCGGCTGCAGCGTGATCGCCTCGGGGCGCCAGACCGGTAGCAGGGGCGGATACTTCAGGCCGTCCGCCGCGCAGTGCACGACCAGGGCGTCGTCGGCGATGGCGAGCGATCCGTCGGCGAAGGTGAGGCTGCCGCGGTCGACGTGTCGGATGTGGCCGCGGCGTACGACGTTCTCGAGCGTACGCAGCTGCTCGAGCTCCCACGTCGCCAGCGTCGGCGCCTTGGCCATCGTCGGCATGACCGTGCGGTCGATGCGCATCATGATGCCCGCGTCCTCGAGCCGCAGGAACAGGTCCTCGAGCGACGTCGACCTCTCGGCGATCTGCATCGTGTCGGCGGCCATGCCGAGGAAGATCGCGGGATCGGGCTGGATGAGGGCCCGGTTGAGCATCCACGGGTCGCGCGGCCGCACCCAGCAGATCGCGTCGGGGTCGACGCCACGCGACAGCAGCCAGATGCACGCGTCGGTCGCGGTCTTGCCGGATCCGACGGTGACGTACTGGCTCGGTGTCTCCTCGAGTCGCGCGAGCTCGTTGACCGGCAGCACCCGGGCACCCTCGCCGACGCCGAACGGCGGCGGCTTCTCGGCGGGGATGCTCGGGGCCAGGTAGCGGGCGTCGACGATCCGCGCCCCGGGCATCTCGAGACGCTCCCCCGAGATGCGCGAGACGACGGTGCCGTCGCCGGCGTACTCGCTGTTCGGGAAGAACTCGACCTTGCCCGACTCCACCATCCGCTCGAGGATCCGCGCGTAGTAGGCGCAGATCTCAGCCTGGGTCGCCCGCTCCTGAAGGCCCTTCTCAGGCCCATGCTGCTGCAGCTGCCCGTCGCCGAGCAGCGTCGAGGGGACACCGTAGAAGGCGGAGGACTGATGGAGGCGGACGAAGGGGTACGCCTCCAGCCAGTGCCCGCCGACACCGTGGCGCCGGTCGACCAGCGCCACCCGCACGTCGGCGTGCTCGATCAGAGCGTCTGTGAACGCCATCCCCATGGCGCCGGCACCCACCACCAGATAGTCGACCTCGACCGTGCGGCTCATGCCTCCACCAAAGCACGGCGAGGAGCCGCCCGGTCAATAGCCAGTTGGGACTATGCCGCAGACGGGGTACAGCTCAGCTCGAGCTGTCCGAAGCCCGCGCCTCCCCCAGAGCCTCACCGATCAACCGGATTCCTCGGCGTACGTCCTCAGCCGCGGTGTTGATCGGGGGCACTGTGTGGATGCGGTTGAAGTTCACGAACGGCAGGACGCCCTTCGCGTTCGCGGCCAAGACGATCGCGCCCATCTCGCGACTGGAGCCGCCATAGGGCGCGAGCGGCTCCCTGGTGGCTCGGTCGGACACGAGCTCGATGGCCCAGAAGGCACCCACACCTCGTACCTCGCCGATCCACTCGTGGCTCTCAGCCAGGGCACGCAGCTCGGGCCCGAAGACCTCCTCGCCCAGTGCGGCGGCATGATCGACGATCCCCTCGTCCTCCATCACCTCGATCGTCGCCACCGCAGCGGCGCACGCGAGGGGATGACCCGAGTAGGTCAGGCCACCGGGATAGGGCCGCTGCGCGAACGACTGGTAGATCGCCTCGCTGATGGCGACGCCTCCGAGCGGGACGTACCCGGAGTTCACGCCCTTCGCGAAGGTCAGAAGGTCGGGCACGACGCCGGCGTGCTCGACGGCGAACCACTTTCCGCTGCGCCCGAACCCGGACATCACCTCGTCGGCGATGAGCACGATGCCGTGGGCATCACACAGCTCGCGTACCCCTCTCAGGTAGCCGGGCGGCGGGACCATGATGCCGGCGGTGCCCGGGATCGACTCGAGGATGATCGCCGCGATGGTCGAGGCCCCCTCGAGGGCGATCACCTGCTCGAGGTGTTCCAGGGCGCGCTGGCACTCCTCTTCCTCCGTGGTGGAGTGGAACGGACTGCGGTAGAGGTAGGGCCCGAAGAAGTGCACGTTGCCGGTCGAGCCGTTGTCGTTCGGCCAGCGGCGGGGGTCGCCGGTGACGTTGATCGCCAGCTGGGTGCCGCCGTGGTAGGAGCGGTAGGTGGAGAGCACTTTGTGCTTTCCGGTGTGCAGCCGCGCCATCCGGATGGCGTGCTCATTGGCGTCCGCTCCCCCGTTGGTGAAGAAGACCCTGTCCAGGTCGCCAGGCGTGTGCGAGGCGATCAGCCGGGCCGCCTCCGACCGGGTGCCGTTGGCATACTGCGGCGCGACGGTGCAAAGGGCAGCGGCCTGCTCCTGGATCGCCTCGACGATCCGCGGGTGCTGGTGACCGAGGTTGGTGAAGACCAGCTGCGAGGTGAAGTCGAGCAGCTTGCGACCCTCCCCGTCCCAGACGTAGGAGCCCTCTCCGCGGGTGATCACGGTCGGCTTGATCTGCTCCTGGGCCGACCAGGAGTGGAAGACATGCTGCCTGTCGAGCTCGTACGCTCGGCCGGCGTCTTCGGTCAGAGCTCGCATGCTCGTGCGCGCGTTCGCAGGCGCGGAGATGGTCTCAGTCATTCTGCGGGAACCCCAGCTCGAGGCCGCCGACGGGCCGGGCGGCCGGATTGATCCAACGGGAGGTGACGACCTTCCCTCGGGTGAAGAAGTGGACGCCCTCGACACCATGGGCGTGGGTGTCGCCGAACAGCGAGCGCTTCCAGCCGCCGAAGGAGTAGTACGCCACCGGCACCGGGATCGGGACGTTGATCCCGATCATGCCGACCTGGACGTCGGCCTCGAAGCGGCGGGCGGCGCCGCCGTCGTTGGTGAAGATCGCGGTGCCGTTGCCGTACTCGTTGGCGTTGATCAGCTCGACGGCCTCATCGTAGGAACCGGCCCGCACGACGGAGAGGACCGGTCCGAAGATCTCCTCGCGGTAGATCTCCATGTCCGGGGTGACATGGTCGAACAGCGTCGGGCCGAGCCAGAAGCCATCGGCAGCTCCGTGCGCCTCGACGTCGCGGCCGTCGATGATGACCTTGGCTCCGGCTTGTTCCCCGGAGTCGATGAAGGAGGCAACCCGGTCGCGGTGTGCCTTGGTGACCAGCGGTCCCATGTCAGCCTCGGCGGCGCCGTCGGTCTTCTTGGCGCCATCGCCGATACGCAGCGTGCGGGTCCGCTCGGCGATCCGGGCCACCAGGTCGTCCGCGATCGGTTCGACGGCAACCAGAACACTGATCGCCATGCAGCGCTCGCCGGCGCTGCCGAAGCCTGCGTTGACCGCTGCGTCCGCGGCGAGGTCGAGGTCGGCGTCGGGCAGGACGACCATGTGGTTCTTGGCACCGCCCAGGGCCTGGACCCGTTTTCCTGTCTTGCTCGCCTCTTCGTAGACGTACTGGGCGATCGGCGTGGAGCCGACGAAGCTCACCGCGTCGATGTCGTCGCTGCGGAGCAGGGCGTCCACCGCGACCTTGTCGCCCTGCAGGACGTTGAAGACGCCGTCGGGAAGCCCGGCCTCCTTCCAGAGCCTGGCCATCCAGATCGCCGCTGACGGATCCTTCTCGCTGGGCTTGAGCACCACCGCGTTGCCGGCAGCCAGCGCGATCGGGAAGAACCACATCGGCACCATGGCCGGGAAGTTGAACGGACTGATCACCGCCACCACACCGAGGGGGTCGCGCTTGGAGTGCACGTCGACGCCGGTGGAGGCCGACTCGGAGTGGCCGCCCTTGAGCAGATGAGAGATCCCGCAGGCGAACTCCACAACCTCCTGACCGCGGGAGATCTCCCCCAGCGCATCGGAGTGCACCTTCCCGTGCTCGGCGGTGATGATCTCCGCCAGCTCCTCCTTGCGAGCGTTGAGGAGCTCACGGAAGGCGAAGATCACCTGTGTACGCCGGGCCAGCGAGGTCTTCGCCCAAGCCTTGCCGGCCGCCGTGGCGGAGTCGATGACGTAGCGGGCATCGCGTTCGCTGGCCAGGGCGACTCGTCCACTGACATCGCCGCTGGCGGGGTTGGTGACATCGGCCCACTGCTCCGAGGTGCCGACGAACTCGGCGCCGTCGACCCAGTGTGGGATCTGCTTGGTCATGGGGTCTCCTGTTCGGTCCTGATGCCACGATCCTGGTGCTGGGCGTGGCCCTTCTCGGGAGACATTCCGTAGGATCTGCGCCGGATACCCAACGATCTGTCGGGAAGGAGGAGGTGGTCATGGCCCTGGTGACGGTTTCCCGGGTACTCGAGATGCCCGTCGTTCGAACGGCCGCACCAGAAGTGATGGCGGGTCGAACTGGGCTCGACCGCGAGGTCCGCTGGGTGCACTCCGCCGAGCTGGCCGAGATCGGCGCCTTGTTGCGCGGCGGCGACCTGCTGCTGAGCACGGGTATCGCTCTGCCCGAGGACGCCACTGAGCTCGTGGCGTACGCCGACTCCCTCGCGCACAGCGATGCCGCAGGGCTCTTCATCGAGCTGGGCCGCCGTTGGTTCGAACTCCCTCCAGCTCTCATCGATCGATGCGATGATCTCGGCCTCCCGCTGATCACGCTCGGTCACGAAGTCCGATTTGCCGCCGTGGCCCAGGCCGTGGGTGAGCGCATCGTCGACGAGCAGCTGGCAGACCTGCGCGAAGCCCAGCGAGTCCACGACACGTTCACTGAGCTGAGCATCTCCGAGGCAGGTCCAGCCGAGATCCTTCAAGCCGCCCAGCGCCTGTGCGGGGCCGCCGTGGTGTTGGAGGACGATCAGTTCCGAGTGCTTGACTATCGCCCCGGCCCCGATGACATCGATGCGTTCCTGCGCGACTGGAGCACCCGTTCCCGGCGCATCTCGCTTGAGGGCAGGTCCGCATGGGACGCCACGAACCGGTGGCTCGTCACGCGGGTGGGGCGCCGCGACCGCGGCTGGGGCCGACTCATCGTCCAGTCCGACCAGCGTCCCTCCCCTGGATTGGTCGCTACCGCTGAGCGTGCCGCCGCGGCGTTGGCGATGCACCGGCTCCACGACCGTCAGCGCGACAGCGTGGTTCGACGTACTCACCACGAACTGCTGGTGGCTCTGCTCAACGACCCGAACGACCCCGACCTGGTGCGTCGCTGCGAGCTGGCCGGGCTGCCGGTCCACAAACGTCAGTTCGTCGCCGCGAGCGTACGCGCGCAACCGCGCCCGTCCGACACAGCAGGCATGACCCGCGTGGATGAGGTCGTTGCTGCGATCACCCACGCCCTCAGCGCCCGCCAGGTTCCCGGACTCGTCGGAATCATCGACCAGGATGTGCGCGTGCTGCTGTCGCTCTCTCGGACGGCGGACGCAGACCTCGTCGCAGACCAGCTCGCCGCGACCATAGTCACCAAGATCCCCGCGACGATCACCGCGGCCCGCCCGGTGGAGGACAGCAGCCTCATCGATCACACCCTGCGTGAGGCCCAACAGGTCATGGACGCACTCAAGCCGGACCAGCTCGCAATGACCTCGACCCGGGCGTATCGCCTGGAGGACGCGCACCTTCGGGGTCTGCTCACGCTGCTTGCCGGGGACGATCGTGTCGCGCTATACGCCGACCGCGAACTCCATGCGCTCGAGGCGTATGACGAACTGCACGGAACTGATCTGCTCGCCGTGGTCCGAGCGCTGGTGAACAACCCGGTCAGCAAGTCGGAGGCCGCAGCCAGCCTGCATCTCTCGCGGCCCGCCTTCTATGACCGCCTCGCCAAGGCCGCTCGCGTGGTCGGCGCCGACCTTGACGATCCCGACATCCGGGTCTCACTCCATGTAGCCCTGTTGCACCGGGATCTCCCCGCCTGATCAACAACCGGGACCATGAGTGGAGACCACCGCCCTCGGGTGCGGATCAGCTAGGAGCCGACCACGACAGTGGCCTGGAGCGGGAGCTCGTCGACGCTCGCACCGACCAGCAGGTCGAAGGCGCCCGTCTCGTACCACCACTTCCCGTCGACCCAGGCCGCAAGGCTACGCGCGGGCACATCGACCTCCACCCTGACAGCCTCACCAGGATCGGCGCGCACGACGCTCCACCCCGCGAGCCAGCGCACCGGGCGGGAAACCTCGCTGGATCCACGCGCGGCGTACACCTGAACCACATGCTTCCCCGGTCGGTCCCCGGTGTTCCTGACTGTGAGGCTCAAGGAGAAGGGCTCCCCGCCGGCCACCTTCGCCGGCACCGCCAGATCGGACATGTTCCAGGTCGTGTAGCCGAGACCGTGGCCGAAGCAGTAGGCCGGCGTCGCGCCTTGTTTCAACCACGCGCGGTGCCCGATGTCGATTCCTTCGGCGTAGTGGACCTTGCCGTCAACGGGGCGATCCGGCCCGACCGGCACGGCCTGATCGTCGCCAGGCCATGTGGTGGGCAGTCGCCCGCCCGGCTCGCGGTCGCCTGCCAGCACCTCTGCAAGAGCGGTTCCTGTCCGCTGGCCACCGAACCAGGTGACGAGCACAGCGCTGGCACGGTCGTGCCATGGCATCAGCACCGGACTGCCAGCGTTCACCACGACAACCGTGCGCGGGTTCGCCGCGAGCACCGCCTCCACGAGTGCGTCCTGACCTCCGGGCAGCGCTAGCGAGGTGCGGTCGATCCCCTCACTTTCGGTGCGCGAACTCGTGCCGACCACCACCACGGCGACCTCTGCCGCGGCCGCCGCAGCGACCGCTTCGGCGAGCATCAGCTCGTCAGGCCCTGACCGCGGCGCCATGCCGATCATGATCGCGTGGACCATCGGGAGCGGCGCGGTCGTCAGGTCACAGACAGCGACCAGGTCGATCGGAGTGCCCTCCACCAGGTCGACCGGCACCGCGGTGACCGGTGGCGCGAAGATGTTGGCGGTGATGTCGGAGGTTTCCAAGCCACCGTCACGGGAGCCCGCGCTCTCGGCGGTGCTGAATCTGTCGATGACGGTCTCGCCATCGATCGACAACGAGACATGGCCGGCCACGGCGACACCCACATCACAACGCTGCGTGATCGCAGGCGTGTATCTGGTCTGCATCGTCAGGGTGGTCGCGCCCTCGGGCATAGTGCCCATCCACGCCAGCTCGGCGCTGAGCCGGACCTCCTCGAGCAGGACGGTGCCATCAGCCGCGGAGAAGACGACATGGACTCCTGGCGTCTCGGCGACGGGGTCGCTGAGCAGGTCTCGATCGAGCGGGAAGATCTCCGTCGGGGCAGGAACGCCCATGTCGAAGGAGATGCTGGCATCAGGAAAGTGTTGGCGCAGGCCCTCGAGGGGCGAGATCACCCGGTCCGGAACGACCGTCGCACTGCCACCACCCTGACTTCGCGCGCACATGGCATTCGGGCCGATCACGGCGATCGACGCCGGGGCGAGACTCCAGGGCAGCTCGTCGGCATTGCGCAGCAGGACCATGCTCTCGGCGCCCAGCTCGGTCACAATGCTCAGCGGCTCGGGGGCTTCGCCGGCTGCCCTGGACGCGGGCTCCACGCCGTCGAGCGCACCCACGCGAGCGGCCAGGCGGAGGACGCGCAGCACCTTCTCGTCGATCGTCGATTCCGCGACCCGACCCTCGCGGACCGCCTCAACGAGCGCGTCGCCCCACGGGCTGAGCAGGTCAGGCATCACCACGTCTTGAGCGGAGTTGGCCGAGGCGTCCGTGGTCTTCACGGCGATCCAGTCCGAGAGCACCACGCCATCGAACCCCCACTCGGTCTTGAGCGGGTCGCGCAACAGGTCGTTCTCGCTCATGGTCACGCCGTTGACCCCGTTGTAGGCGGACATCACCACCCACGCCCTCGCCTCCACGATCGCGTCCTCGAATGCGGCGAGGTAGAGCTCGCGCAGAGCGCGCTCCCCGACCTCCGAGCTCGCGGTGTGTCGCTCGATCTCATAGTCGTTGGCCACATAGTGCTTCGGGCACGCGGCAACACCGTGTGCCTGGATGCCCTCGACATAGGCGGCCGCGAGACGAGCGGTCAGCAGCGGGTCCTCGGCCATCGCCTCGAAGTGGCGGCCCCCGTAGGGCGAGCGATGCAGGTTGATCGTGGGACCGAGCACCACATCCGCGTTCTTGCGCAGCGCCTCCCGACCGAGCACGTCACCGTAGCGACGCGCGACATCGACGTCCCAGGTCGCACCCAACGCGCTCCCCGACGGGAGATTCAACGACGGATTTCTCTCGTCACCGACCTCGCCGCGGACCCCCGCGGGTCCGTCGGAGAAGACGATCGAGCGCAGACCGATGGAGTCGTCGGCAGGCAGCGACCAGAAGTCCGCGCCTGAGAGCAGGCGCACCTTGGCCGCGAGGTCCAGCTTGCCGAGACGCTCGCAAAGCTTCGCTTCGAGCTCATCGGAAGGGATGGACGGATTCAAGGACGACATGGCTCTCCTCGGGTCGACGGAGTTGCCAACCTACCAACCGAGTACTCGGTAGGCTAGCCTTTCGCTCGACTCTCTGCGAAGAAGGCCGCCCAGGGCCCCACCGCCACCGAAGGCTCGTACCGGCCGGCGACCCGCAGTTGGAGGTACTCGATCGCCTGGGAGAGGTAGTCGTCGTCCTCCCCATCCACCGGTAACGACCCCACCCGGTTTCGCAGCCGTCGCGGGTCGAGGCATGCCAAAGCGTTGAGCGCTTCCAGCCGTACGCCGAACGGGTGATCGCGACCAGCCAGCCGCACCAACGCGTCGATGCCGACGATGTCATCGAGGTCCAGGCGGGCCAGAGCCTCGGCGAGCACGACCTGTACGGTCGCGTCGGCTTCGGCAGCGAGCCTGGCCGCCACGGCACCGGCAAGCGGGACGTCCCCGGAGGAGTCAGCAAGCATCAACATCCCCATCGCCGCCCAGCGCCGCAGGAGGGGGTCGGGATCGCCCAGGCGACGGCTCAGCACTGGCGCATTGCCCGGATCCTGTGCCAGGGCGATGTCCGATAGCTCCAGGACGGCGGCCAGGTCGTAGGCGCCCGGGGCCCGGCTCGCGTCCCACCCCTCCGCAGGCGCTCCCTCAGGAAGGAATCCGTTGTCATTGATGGTGAGCATGTGCTCGCGCAGGGCGGTCGCCAGCCTGCCCTCGACCTCCGCGAGCGACGGGTCCCCGGCACGATTGACCACCTGGTCCGGATCGGCCTCGAGGTCGTAGAGCTCGACAGATGGGCGCGGCATCCAGAACCGGTCTTGTTCGGGAGTGAGTCGCCCCGCCAGATGCTCGGACTCCCAGGAGCGGTAGCCCGCGGCGGCCCAGGCGAAGGCGTTGTACTGACCACCGGGACGGTGGGGCATGAAGTTGCGCACATATCGGTGCCGACCGTCCGTCACCGTCCTCACGAAGTCATAGCGCTCATCCATTCGATTGCGGGCGCCGAACGACAACGACCCCACCGGCGATACAGGGTTGGCCAGGCTCGGCTCGGACATGTGCTCGGGCACAGTTCCATCGGCCAGATCGATGAGGGTAGCCGGGATGCTGGTCGTGGTGACCGCCGCTCGCACCCTGGTGCCCGGCGGCGGGAACCGCTCCGCGAACCGTCCAGGGGCGTGCACGAGCAAGGGCACCCGGAGCCCCTCCTCGTAGCAGTGCCGCTTGGATCGCGGATTCACCCCACCGTGGTCGGAGGTGTGCACCACGACCGTCGAGTCGGCCAGCCCGTCGTCGGCGAGCTGCGCAAGTAGCTCGCCGACGACAGCGTCCATCCGCCCCACGTCCTCGTAGTAGCGCGCGATGTCATCCCTGATCTCCGGGGTGTCCGGCAGGTACGCCGGGACACGCACCGCGGATGCGTCGAGCACCGGGCGGCCCGCCCGGAAGACGGCGGACTCATGGGTCCCGTCGATGTTGAACACCGCCAGGAAGGGCTGTCCCTCGGCGCGGTTGCGCCAGTGCGCCCGGTCGGAGCACTCGTCCCACAGCTCGTCCGCATCGACGTCGGCGTTGTAATCGGTCTTGGAGTTGTTGGTGCAGTAGTAGCCCAGTGAGCGCAGGACCTGCGGGTAGGTCGTCATCCACACCGGCAGGGTCGCCCGCGCTCGCATGTGGTTGGCCGGCGCGTGCGCCTCGGGAGGGACGCCCGTCAGGAGGGCGAACCGCGAGGGTGCGCACACCGGCGCGGGCGAGTAGGCGCGCTCGAAGAGCACCGACTCGGCAGCGAGAGCATCCAGGTTCGGCGTGCGGGCGAGAGTGTCGCCATAGCAGCCGAAACGCGGCGGGCAGTCCTCACTGACGAGCCACAGCAGGTTTGGTCGCACACTGCACCCTAGCCGACCGAGCAGTCAGTAGGCCAGTGTCAGTGCCCTGATGGCGCGATGTCGCGGCGCAGCATCGCGGTGAAGTCGGCGAAGGATCCGGCCAGATCGACCGACGGATCCACCAGCCACTGGTTCTCCAGGCCCTCCGATGCGGCGATCAGCATCGTGGCGATCGCGCGGGGATCCACGTCTTCACGCACCTGTCCCGCATCAATCCCTTTCTGCAGCGCGGCGGAGCAGAGGTCACGGAAGTAGCTCGTACGCAGCACCACCCACTCGTGGGCCGGATGATCAGCCCTGGTCGCCTCAGCAGCGGTGAGATGCGCCAACTGCACCATGTTGCGGTTCTCGGCGTTATGCCGAACGAGCCCCTCGAAGAAGTCGAACAGCTGATCCGCGTCCAGCTCGGCGATCTTCTCCACCTGCATGCCGACGGCCTCGAGGTCGCGCGTGTCCCTCTCGACGAGGACGGACATGAACAGCGCGGACTTGTTGGGGAAGTGATGCAGGAGCCCCGGCTGAGAGATGCCCACCTCGGCAGCGATCTTCGCCAGGGAAGTTCCCCGGTAGCCGTATGCGCCGAAGTGCTCGAAGGCGGTGTCGATGATCCGTGCCCGCGAGAGCTTTCCCGAACGCTCGGCAGATTCCGTACTGGCCATGCCACCCAGCCTAGGCGACCGGCAGCGACGCGGTCCGGAAACCCGCGTTGCCAACGGACGAGTCGGGGGTGTTCGCGGAGCGTGCCGCATTTCGGTAGCGGTTGCAGTAGGAGTCGTGGCACAGGTACGAGCCGCCGCGCAGCACCTTGGCACTGCCCGATGCAGGACCGCGCGGACGGAGCCGCGGCGACCGGGCGTAGTAGCCGGGGTCGAACCAGTCGGCACACCACTCCCAGACGTTGCCGACCGTCTGCCACACCCCGTACCCGTTCGGCCGATAGCTACGCACCGGGGCTGTGGCGAGCCATCCGTCATCCCTCGTGTTGATGTCGGGGAACGAGCCCTGCCAGATGTTGCAGGCCCACTCCCCCTCACGTGCAGGAAGTTCATCGCCCCAGGGGTAGCGCGCACCAGGCAGGCCACCACGCGAGGCGACCTCCCACTCAGCCTCGGTGGGGAGTCGGCGACCAGCCCATTCGCAGTACGCCACCGCATCGTTCCAGCTCACGTGGACGACCGGATGGTCAGAGAGGCCCTCGAGGGAACTGTGGCGCCCCCCGGGATGGCGCCAGTCGGCGCCTCGAACACCCAGCCACCACGGCGTCCTGGCCGCTCTGCTGATGACGTCACCCGGATCGGCCGCCAGCGCCAGGTGGAACACCGCCGAGTATCCGAACCGCTCTGCCTCGGTGACATGACCGGTTGCCTCCACGAACGACGACCAGGCCTCGTTGGTCACCGCCGTGCCGTCGATGTCGAAGTCCTCGATCTCGACCGCGTGCACAGGCGTCTCGCCATCGCCGGCCTTGCCATCACCGTGCATGTCCCCGATGTGATGTACCCCGCCAGGGACGGTGACCTGCTCGATCACGTGCCGTCCCGCCCCGGCCTCGGCCATCCCCGCATCAGGAAGCCAAGGAGCGGAGGTCACGAGTTCCTCCGCCACTGACATCCGGTCGGGGCCACAACAACTCTCACTCATCTACGGCCTTTCGGAATCACGACGCGGCAACTAACCTACCGAACAATAAGTCAGTTCACAATCAGCCCGGAGGCAACGTGAAGATCATCTACGTCGACGTGGACACCCTGCGTCCGGACCACACGGGGCCCTACGGCTACCAGCGTCGCACCACGCCGAACCTGGACGCGATGGCGGTCGACTCGGTGCGGTTCGACCACTACTACTGCTCCGACTCGCCCTGCCTGCCGTCCCGCACTGCACTCATGAGCGGCCAGTTCGGAATCACCAACGGGGTGATCGGGCACGGCGGACCCGCCGCCCAGTTCCGGATGGACGCCGGACACGCGATGCAGTTCGATCGTCCACTGCTCGGGCAGTGGCTGGCCTTCCACGGTTACTACACCGCGGCGGTCTCCAGCTTCGCGGAGCGGCACCGCGCACACTTCTTCCACGGCAACTTCCGCGAGAGCATCCGCTCGACTCCCGAGATCGGTGACGAACCGGCCGACGCCGTCACGGACGTGGCGATCGACTGGATCGAGCGGAACCGTGACCGCGAGGACTGGTACCTGCATCTGACCTATTGGGACCCGCACACCGACTACCTCCAAGACGTCCGCTGGACCGAGGCATCTGCGGCGGCGGGGCCAGCGCCGGATTGGCCCGACCAGGAGGCCATCGACGCCCACCAGGACATCTACGGACCCCGGACGGCGAAGGACCTGCACTACTCGATGGTGCCGCGCACCAGCCCGGTCCCCCACAACATGCCCGACCAGATCGCGACGCGCGCCGACTTCGAGCACCTGATCAATGGGTACGACGGCGGGATCATGTTCTGGGACAGCCAGTTCGGGCGCCTGCGGGCAGCATTGGCCGAGATGGGACTCACCGACGAGGTGGCCATCGTGGTCAGCGCCGACCACGGCGAGTCGTTCGGGGAGCAGGGCTCGTACGCCGAACACGGTCTCGCGAACGAGCCCACCCACCACCTCCCCATGGTGATGTTCTGGCCAGGCGTGACCGACAAGGCCGAGCGGCGCGAGCACGACGCCCTGCTCTACAACATCGACTATGCGCCGACGGTCTGCGAGCTGCTCGGACTGCCGATTCCGGAGAAGTGGCAGGGCCAATCGTTCGCCGACGCCGTGCGCGGACAGGAGATCGAGTCGCGTGACCATCTCGTCTGGGGACACGGAGCGCACACCTACCAGCGCGCCGTCCGCACCCGCGACCATCTCTACATCCGCACCTACCACCCGGGCGCGTTCAAGGCCGAACTGGAGTCGTTGTTCGACATGAACGCCGACCCCCACCTGACCAGGAACCTGATCGACTCCGAGCCGGACCTGGCGGATCGGATGCGAGCCCGGCTCTTCGAGTGGTGGAGCTTCCACGCCGGTACGCCGGGCGCGCTGCCCGACCCGATGCAGATCTCGCTGCAGCACGGCCCGACGCTCTACAACGACCCCGAGGACTACATGGCGCACCTTCGTGCCACGGGGCGGTCCGAGCAGGCCGACGACCTCTACGCCCGGCTCCACCCCGGCAACGGCGCGGTGCGCGCATCCTGGACGACCGAGGGCCCGCCCCTCCGTCCGGAGGAACGGGCCCTGTTCAAGGCCTTCGCGCAGCAGAAGTGACCGGCCGCGGCCGGCCCCGGCGCTGCTTCAGCAGGTCAGGGCCGGCCGCGCCGGGCGACGTCGCCGAGCCAGGCAAGGCTCGGTTTCGGCGTACGCACGAACGTCTCGCGGTCGACCGAGATCAGGCCGAAGGTCGGACCCCACTGGCCCCACTCGTAGTTGTCGACGGCGCTCCAGTGCAGGTAGCCCCGGACATCCACGCCGTCGGCCATGGCATCCCGGAGGTGGCCCAGCGCAGCCTCCGTGTAGTTGATCCGTCGCTGGTCGTCGTCGGTCGCGATGCCGTTCTCCGTCACCAGCACGGGGACACCACCGGTCACCTCCCATGCGTGCCGAACGGCCATGCCGAGCGCATCGGGGCGGCAGGCCCATCCCGTGATGGTGTTGTCCGGGCTGGGCGGATGCGGAATCGGACCGTCCGCGCCGACCAGCTGGCTGGTGTAGGACTGAGAGCCGACGAAGTCGTCGCCGCGGGAAGCCTCGAGGTAGAGGTCCTCCCACACCCAGGCCGTCTGCCGCAGCATCTCGTCGTGCTCCGGCCCCGCCGACTGGAACGCCTGCTGCGCGATCGTCCAGCCGACGGCGGCATCGGTGTGACGTCGCAGCGCGTCGACTGCCGCCCGGTGCACCTCAACCATCGTGGCCCCGCTCCTCTCATCCGGGGCGGGGAGTCCTCCAGCGAGCGCTTCGAACCCGTCCGGACCAGAGAGCAACCGGCGAACCGAGTCCATCACCGCCACCATGTTCGGCTCGTTGATGGTGCATACCCAGTCGACGTTTCCGAGGATCGACGACGTCCGTTCGACGTATCGGGTGAACAGTGCGACCGCGTCCGATCGCCCCCAGCCGCCCCCAGCCGCGAACCAGCGCGGGTTGCTGAAGTGGTGCAGGGTGACCACCGGCGTGAGGCCGAGCTCGAGCGCGGTGTCGATCATCCGGCGGTAGTGCGCAAGAGCCGCGGCCGAGAAGCGTCCCTGCTCCGGCTCGATCCGGGCCCATTCGACGCCGAACCGGTAGGCGTTCAACCCTGCCTCCGCCAGCAGCGTCATCTCCTCGCGATAGCGGTGATAGCTGTCGAGGGCATCGCCGCTACGTTCCGGAAGAAACGACTGCTCGGCGTTCTCCAGCTCCCACCAGTCGCTGTTGATGTTGTTGCCCTCGGTCTGGTGCGGCGAGGTGCTGGCTCCCCAGAGGAATGAGGTCATGCGGGGTACTTCCCGTCATCGATCTGGCCGGCCCCTTCGGAGCCGGCGGTGGGTGTGAGCAGGAACTTCAGGATCAGCTCCGCGGTGCGGTCGAATGCGGGGTTGCCCTCGGGGCGAGGCAGGAAGAACCCGTGTCCGGCTCCCTCGAACTCGACCAGGTCGCAGTCATTGCCGGCCACTGTCATCGCCTGCTGGAACTCCCGCACCAGACGGAGAGGAACGATGCGGTCACGCGTGCCGTGCAGCACGAGCGAGCGCGGAGCGCCGGGACGGACATGGTGTAGGGGCGACGCATCCCGCGCGGCCTCGGGCGTCAGACCCACGAGGCGCCGCGACAAGGCGGCCAGGAGCCCTCGTCCGCAGCACATGTCCACCGCCGGGTTCAGGAGCACGAGGCCGTCGTACGCCGACGGCTGGTCCCCGCTCGGGGGCATGGCCAGGGCGAGGGCGAGCTGGGCGCCCGCGGACCCGCCGCCGATCGCGATCCGGTCAAGGCCGGCGTCGGCGGCGATCTTGCGGAACGTGCGGTCCGCCCGGGCCGCATCGGCCAGGCAGTCCGCCGGCGACAGGGCACCCGATCCGACCAGTCGATAGGCGGAGCTCGCCGCCAGAATCCCGGCGTCGGCGAGGCGCCGGGCGTGCGGCAGCAGCATCGACGGCGCCCCCTTCATCCAGCCGCCGCCGTGGAACAGCAGGACCGCCGCTCGCGGACGACGCACCGGCGCGCAGACGTGCAAATCCAGCCGGGTGACACCGTCGGCCGCGACGTACTGCTCGATCGTCTCCGTGGAGGACTCGGTCATACCGGTGCCTGGTCAGACTCGGCCAGGGCGGCGTTCAGCTTGTGCAACAGCTCCGGTGACACGGCCGGCGTGGTGGCAGCGAGGTTGTACGGCGTCATCCGGCCCACCCGCGCCCGCAGGTCGTCGTGGGCGAGGATCGGCATGAGCGCGACGATGACGGCACGACCGCGCTCGTCGTCGAGGAGCTCGTCGAGGGTGCTCAACGCGCTCAGTCCGTCCCTGGCGAACACCGAGGGCGGAGGCAACGGCCGTGAGGACGCCGCCACCTGCTCCTGCTGCTGGCGGGCGAGCAGGTGCTCGGTGGTGACCGCTCCGGCCACCGGGAGTCCCAGCCTCTCGAACTGACTCGGGGGCGCTTCGCTGGCTCGCAGCAGGTCGACCATGAGTTCGGCCATCCGCAGCTCGAGCTCGTCATCGACCAGCGGCCGCCGCTGGGTGGGATCGTTCTCCAGATCGAAGAGCATGGTCCCGAACGCATGGGGATTGCCCCAGCTCGCCCCTGGCACCTTCAGCACCGGGACTCCCTTGGTGAAGCCGAACGGCGCGGCCAGCTCCGCGCCCCGGAGCTCGCTGGGGTCGAAGCGGCTCTTCATGTGGGTCGGCATCAACGTGTACTCCTCCAGCGGGGCGTTGGAGGAGTCGGCGCTGGCTCGCATGTAGACGTAGCGCCCGTCGGTCACGTTGATGTGCCCGCCGAAGACACCGAACAGCCCGGCCTCGCGCACCGGCTCGTCGGCCGCGACCGCACCCGCCAGGGGCTGACCCTGCATGTCGGGGGTCGGCGCCAGGCCGAACCAGTCGAGCAGGGTGGGACCGAGGTCGATGGTCTGCACCAGGCTGCCTCTACGCTCGCCGCGGGAGCCGGCGCGAGGGTCCCAGATGAACAGCGGGGTGTGGATGGTCTCGTCGTACCACGGCTGAACCGACTTGCCCCACCACCCGCGTTCACCGAGCAGGAAGCCGTGGTCGGTGCAGACGATGAGCATCGTGTCGTCCCACAGGTTGTGCTCGTCCATCGCGTCCATGACCCGGCCCAGCGACTTGTCACACATGGTCAGCAGCGCGGAGTACTCGGCGCGGATGTGCTCGACAGCCTGCTCGTCGTCAGTGACCCGGCCGTAGGCCGGCCAGTCGTACTCAGGGCCGTCGTAGTCGTGCAGGTAGTGCGCCCGGTGCTCGTCGTAGCTGAAGAACGGCTCGTGCGGGTCGAAGGTCTCGATCTGGAGGAACCAGTTGTCGTCGTCCTGGTTGGTCGTCAGGAACTCGAGGCCGGCATCGAAGGTGAGGGTCTGGCAGTGCCGGTCCTCGGTGGCCATGTACTGACGGTTGATCGTGTCCTGACGGGCGCCCCCCATGCCGCGCGACGCATTCGCCAGGACCTCGGGGTCGGCCACGTGGCCCTTCCACTTGTCGCCCTCCTGGCCACGGAAGAGCTCATAGCTGTCGAACCGGTTGTGATAGGTCGCGCCGCCGTCCTCCCAGTAGTGGTAGTGGTCGGTGCTCAGGTGCGTGTAGACGCCCGCGCGGGAGAGCATCTCGGGCACCGAGTCGTCGAACGGCTCGAGCGGCCCCCAGCTGCGGTGCAGGAAGTTGTGCCGACCCGTGTGCAGCTCACGGCGCGCCGGCATGCACGGCATGCTCCCGGCGTAGCAGTTGTCGAAGGTGACCGAGCGCTGCTGCAACCGCTCGAAGTTCGGTGCGTGGATGCCCTCGGCGCCGTATGGCGGGAGGTATCGACGGTTCAAGGTGTCGAACATGACCATGATCGCGCGCACGACGGTTCCTTTCGGGAGAGGTGCCCACTAACCTACTTACCAATCAGTCGGCCAGCAAGGCCCGACGTCCACCTCCAAGGGAGAAGCACATGGCAACCGTCCATGGCACCTGCACGCCGGAGTTCGAGCTCGTCCGGGACGCGTTCACGAGCCACTTCGACCAAGGCCTCGAGGACGGCGCCAGCGTGTGCGTCACGCTCGAGGGTCAGGTCGTCGTCGACCTCTGGGGAGGCACCGACGGCAGCGGCGATGCGTGGCAGTCCGACACCCTCGTCAACGTCTGGTCCGTGACCAAGACGATGAGCGCGACCGTGATGCTGATGCTCGCCGACCGTGGGGAGCTGGACCTGGAGTCGCCCGTCGCGCACTACTGGCCCGAGTTCGGCACCCATGGCAAGGACGAGGTACTGGTCCGGCACGTCCTCGCGCACACGGCCGGCCTGCCGGGCTGGAGCGTCCCGATCGCGCCGCGCGACCTGGCCGACCACGAACGCGTGACCACCGCGCTGGCCGCGCAGGAGCCGTGGTGGCAGCCCGGCACACGTTCGGGCTATCACCCGCTCACGCAGGGCTTCCTGGAGGACGCCATCGTCCGCCGGATCACGGGCCAGAGCCTCGGCGCGTTCTTCGATCATGAGGTCGCGCAGCCGCTGGGTACGGACTTCCACATCGGCCTGCCTGCAGCGGACGACGCACGCGTGGCTCGGATCACCGCTCCGGCCTTCGGCATCGGCGGCGACCCGGCGGCCGCGGTCGACGATCCAGCCGAGGCCGAGCTGGCAGATCGCGTCACCTCGAGCTGCCCGCTGATCGGCGACGAGCCGAACGAGCGGTGGTGGCGAGAGGCGGAGATCCCCGCGGCGAACGGCACCGGGAACGCGCGCTCGATCGCACGGGTTCATGCGGCCCTCGCCTGTGACGGCACCGTCGACGGAGTCCATCTGCTGAGCCCGGCCATGCTCGACCGCGTATTGGAGGAGCAGAGCAGCGGCATCGACGCTGTGATGGGCTACCCGTTGCGATACGGCGTCGGGTTCGGGCTGGTCAGCCCCGAGGTGCCGCTGAGCCCGAACGCGCGGTCGTTCTGGTGGGCGGGCTGGGGTGGCGCCATGGCGCTGGTGGACCGGGACGCCCGGATGACCGTGAGCTATGCGATGAACAACATGTCGTCCCAGACCCAGGACCTACGCGCGGTCAACCTGATCTTCCACGCATACGCCGCGCTCGAGACGCTCACGTGACGCGGCGGGAGCGGACCTTCGACACACCCAGCACGAAGAGGCCGGCGAGAAGACCGAGTAGCCCGAGCGCCAGGAGCGCGGCCGGAATCTGAACCGTGAAGCGCTGCAGAGTCGCGGCACGCTCACCGTACTTGTCCGCGTTGGCCTTGACCTGCTCGTCGGTATAGGCGAGCTTGCCGGCGAAGAGGGTCCGTACCGGCTCACCGTCGACACTCAGCCGGTCACGTACGTCTTGCACATCGTTGAGGATCGCGCCCGTGCGCGGCTCGACGTACAGGGTCCGGTCGACGCCGTAGGTGCGATCGGCGGACACCTCACCGTCGGTCGTCAGCCCGACGGCCTTGGCGTTGACCTTCTGGCTGCCGACGACGGCATCGGCGACCTCGATCTGGAACCGGTAGGCGTTCAGACCCTCGACATCGGTCGTGCCGCGGTAGGCGGCCTTCACCTCCTTGCCCAGGACGTTGTCCCACACCTCATAGCTCTTCTTCTCAGTTCCGAAGGGGAACCGCAGCACCAGGCCGGTACGGCGGTCCTCCTCGATCGCCTGGTCGACGACCTCGGCGAAGCTCTCACAGCATGGCTCAGCCTTCCCCGTGGACGCGTCCATCGCCGTGCGGGCCATGCTCTGCTGCACGATGACTCCCTCGGCAGTCAAGCGCGTGGTCGCCGTGAACCAGACGACAACTCGTCTCGGCGCCTTCTGCGCCGCCTCGAGGTCGCCGACCGTGTATTGCTTGACGGAGACGTCGGAGGTGACCTCTGTCTGGGTCGATGGGACGAACACAGTCGCGCCGCTGGCGCGCATGGTGGTCATCTCGCGTGGGTCCTCCTCCGCGACCGCGAGCTGGGCGGAGCCGAAGAACCGCAGGACCAGGGCTGCGGCAACGAGGAAGGCACCGACGCTGATGAGGACAACGGGCAGGTGGCGACGCATGGGGGTTCTCCTAGAGACGAGAGGTGGGGCCGAGTCCTAGCGGTGAAGGGGGTCAGCGGACGCGACTTCGCGACGCGCCTGCCGCATTGCCCGGCGCTCGCGCTGACGGACCGGGTCGGCGACCGGTGAGGCGAGCAGCAGCTCTTCAGTGAACGCGTGCTCCGGTCGGGAGGTGACCTCCGCACACGACCCGAACTCGACCACCCGGCCCTGCCGTAGAACAGCCACCCGATGGCTGATGTGCCGCACCACCCCGATGTCGTGCGACACAAACAGGTAGGCGACCCCCGTTCGCTCCTGGATGTCGACGAGCAGCTGCAGTACCCGATCCTGAGTTGACAGGTCGAGCGCCGAGACCGGCTCGTCGCAGACGACCAGCTCTGGTTCCAGGGCCAGCGCGCGAGCGATCGCCACCCGCTGTCGCTGCCCCCCGGAGAACTCCCTGGCGAAGCGGTCGGCCGCTCCGGTCGGCAGACCGACCTGGTCGAGCAGCTCGACCACGCGACCGCGCGCGGTCGCCCGGGTCCACCCCGCCGCGCGGAGCGGCTCCGAGAGGATGTCTTCGACCATCATCGCCGGATTCAGCGACGTGTACGGGTCCTGAAAGACCACCTGGATCCGCGCAGCCAGCGGTCGCCGCTGCGCCCGGGTCAGGGACTGGATCTCCTGACCGTCGTACCGGATGCGACCGGAGGTGACCGGGGCCAGTCCCAGCACTGCCCGCCCGATCGTCGTCTTCCCTGAGCCGGACTCACCGACCAGACCGACCGTCTCGTGCGGGCGTACGTCGAGAGTCACGCTGTCGACCGCCGTGAACGTGCCGCCCCGGCGACGTCCCGGGTAGCGGACCACCAGGTCGTCGATCTCCAACAGGCTCATCGGTGCATCTCTCCAGTTCGGGCGTCGTCGCACGACGACGGGGTCTCGACGTACTCGGGGCGGACGTGGTGCTCGTCGGGTACGGCGTCCAGCAGCATCCGCGAGTACTCATGCCGGGGGCGAGTGAAGAAGTCCTCGACCGAGGCGGACTCGACCACCTGGCCGTTGCGCATCACCGCGACGTCGTCGCAGAGGTCGGCGATGACTCCGAGGTCGTGGCTGACGAGGATGATCGACATGCCGAACTCCTCCTGCACGCTGCGCAGAAGATCAAGGATCTCGCTCTGCACTGTGACGTCCAGGGCTGTGGTGGGCTCGTCGGCCACCAGGATCCGCGGCTCGGTCGACACCGCGCCCGCAATGAGCACCCGCTGCGCCATTCCGCCAGAGATCTGGTGGGGGTAGGAGCGCATCACTCGCTCGGGATCATGGATGCCCACGCGCGCCAACAGCGCGACTGCGCGCCTTCTGGCCTCGGACCGGACGACTCCCCGAGCCCGCAACGGCTCCATCAGCTGGTATCCGATGGTGAAGGTCGGGTCCAGATTGCTCATCGGCTCCTGCGGGATGTAGGCGATCGCGTCGCGCACCAGCGTCGCGCGATCGCGCGGCGGGAGCCGGAGGATCTCGGTTCCGTCGAGCCACACCTCGCCGGCCATCAGGTTCGCCTGCCGCGGCAACAGGTCGAGCACCGCGAACGCGGTCTGCGTCTTGCCCGAGCCGGATTCACCGACAACGCCCAGTGTGTGACCGCGACGCAGCTTCAGCCCGGCCCCGCACACCACCTCGGCGACGCCATCGCCGGTCGGGTAACCGATGGTGAGGTTGCGGACGACGAGGATCTCCCCATCGATGGGCGGAGCCTCAGCAGAGGCCGGGACCGACTTCAGGTGCGCTGTCGTTGCGCGTGCCGCCGCACCGCCACCGCCACCACCGCCGTCCGCACGTTGCAGCGCATCGCGCGCGCCGCTGGCGATGAGGAAGAAGGCGGCCACGGTGATGGCCATCGCCAGACCGGGCCAGATGAACAGGACGTCGTTGGCGCTCATGGCCGCGAAGCCCTCGCCGAGCATGCCGCCCCAGGTGATCGTCGTGGCATCGCCCAGGCCCAGGAAGTCCAGCCCCGTCTGTATCGTGATGGCGACACCTGCCAGCACGCTGATCATCAGGACGAGCGGACCGCGCACGACGCGGAAGACGTGGCGCGCGACGATGCGCACGTCGGAAAGTCCGGCCACCTTGGCGGCATCGATATAGAGGTCGTTTCGCACGGCATGCACCTGGGCACGGAGCAGGCGGAAGACCGCCGGCGCCATCATGCATCCCAGAGCGGTCATCGAGATCCACATCGAGGTGCCCAGGCTGGACACGATCGCCAGCATGACCACGATCGCGGGGAGAGACATGACCATGCTGGCCAACCAGTCCAGCACCAGGTCGACGCGGCCCGAGTAGTAGCCGGCGACGAGTCCACCAGGCACCCCGAGCAGGATCGCCACCGTCAGGGCGATCACACCGCTGAACATCGTGGCCTTCGTCGCCACGACGAGTCGTGCGAGCACGTCACGTCCACCACTGTCGGTCCCGAGCAGGTGGCCGTCGGCGCCCGGAGGCTCGTTGCGCCGGTAGAGATCGGCACGCCAGGCTGCTTCCGGGGCGGCCCAGTCGATCGCGATCGCCGCGACGAGAGCACAGAGGACGAGGACGAGCAGCACCACCCCGACCCGCGATAGCGGGTTGCGCAGGATCATACGAAGCGTCGACGTGCGCTCCGGGGCGTCCAGTGCTTGCGCGGAGATCTCGATGCTCATGCTGTCCTTGCCTTGGGAATGAGCCACATCTGAGCGAGGTCGACGAGAAGGTTGACGAGGATCACGAGGCCGCCGGTCAGCAGAACCATGCCCATGATCACCGGACGGTCGCCCGCGGCTGTGGCGTCGACCGACAGCACGCCGAGCCCCGGAAGGGCGAAGACCTTCTCCACCATGAACGCACCGCCCAGCATCGCGACGAATCCGAGCGAGAGTGACGTCAGCCAGGGAGGCGCCGCATTGCGGAGCGCATGTCGGAACAGGAGCGATCCGCCCGAGATGCCGCGCGAGCGAAGCGTCCGCACATAGTCGGCTTCGAGTACGTCCATGAGAGACCCTCGGGCCTGGAGCGTTGCGCCTGCGACGCTGCCCAGCGTGAGCGCGAGCACGGGCAGCACGAGCGACCGCAGCCACTGAGCCGGAGACTCGCTGAGCGGCACGTACCCAAACACCGGGAACACATCGAGCTTGACCGCGAAGACCAGCAGAAGAAGCAGTGCCAGCAGGTACGCCGGCAGCACGTGCCCGATCACGGCGAGCAACTGCACGAACCGATCGACCGATCTCCGTCCGTAGACGGAAGCGACCGCAAGCACCAGGCTGAGTCCCGAGATCACCATCATGCTCAACGCCACCATCGACATCGTCACCGGCAGGTTCGCCGCGATCTTGTCCGCGACCGGCTGGTCACCGATGTAGGAGGTCCCGAGGTCACCGCGCACCACCCCACCGACCCAGTCACCGAACTGCGTGAGCATCGGGCGGTCGACGCCGAGGCGGTGGTTCTCGGCCGCCACCTGGGCATTGGTTGCCTCCGGCCCGAGGATGTTGCGAGCCGGATCGCCGCCACCGATTCCCGTGATCACGAATCCGACGACGCAGACCGCCACAAGCAGGATCGATGCGGCGACGCACCGCCTGAGCAGAATTGTCAGCATGACGAGTCACTTCTCCGAACGCTGGAACCGGACCAGATCGATCCCCTGGGTCTGCGGTTCGACGGTGACGCCGTCCACCGAGACCCAGTTGGTCGAGCTTGCGAACATCGGCGCGAACCAGGCGTTCTCGACCAACCATGTGTTGATCGCGCGAAAGGCCTGATCCTGAGGCGCGCCGGGAGCGGCCTTCTTCGCGACAGCGAGCAGCTTCGCCAGGGCAGGATCTTCACTCTCGTACGGGTTGAAGGTCGCGGTCGGCAGCACGGAGAGCTGGATGTCCTGCCACGGCGCCTTCGTGCCGAGCGACATGAAGAACATGGGGAACTTACCGTCCTGCATGGAGCTGAGCAGCTCCGTCACCGGCACCTTCTGCCAGACCACCTTGATGCCGATCTCGCCGAGCTGCTGGGTGATGGCGGTGTTGAGAGCCGGGCTGCCGACGAACTGGCTCAGGTCCGGCATCGTTGCTATGAAGCCGCTTGCGAAGCCAGCGGCGGCCATCAGGTCCTTCGCCTTGGCGAGATCGCGCTCGTACTGCTGGTTGAGCTTGTCGTCGTACACCGCTCCGCCGGGTGCGAAGATCTGGGCGGACAGGGTGGATCCGCCGGGCAAGAGCTCCTCCGTGAACAGCTTGCGGTCGACGGCGAGGTTGATCGCCTGACGCACCCGGACGTCGCCGAGCGGGGCAAGCACGTCACCGGCACGGTCCGCCAGGATCAGGCCGTACCAGGCGCCTGCGGACTCCCGGACCGTGAATCCGGCTTCCTTCACAGGCTTCAGCTGCTGACTCAGGACGGCGGCGGCATCGATCTGCCCGACCTTGAGAGCGTTGAGGAGTGTGTTCGGGTCGGCCAGTTGTACGAGCTTGAGGTGGTCGAAAGGGTAAGCCTCCGCGTCCCAGTAATCCTCGTTGCGCTCGAATACGGTTGTGCCGGTCTGCGACTTGTCGGCGCTGTAGAGGTAGGGCCCCGAGGTGACCGGCACCTTCGTGAGGTTGCCGGACTTCAGCGCGGCCGGCGAGGTCATGATCCCCAAGTTGTCGGTCAGGTTGACCAAGAGCGCCGGATCTGGCTCTTTCAGCTTGATCACGAGACGGTCCGGGCCTGGGGCGCTGACGCTCTTGATGGCGTCCGCCACGGTGCTTCGGGGGCCGTCCGTCCGCCCGAACCAGTCGATCACCGCCTTGGCAACCGTCGCGTCGAACGCTGTGCCGTCACTGAAGGTGATGCCCGAGCGTAGCTCCAGGGTGAGTTCGGTCCGCGTGTCGTCGTAGGTGAAGGACGTTGCCATTCCGGGCTCTGGCGTGCCGTCCGGGGCCGGATGAAGCAGCGTGTCGTAGGCCGCCTGGCAGTACAGGCGCCCGGAGCCGCAGTCCATCTGGGTCGGGTCGAAGGTCGTCAGCGGGGTGGGCGTCGCGAGGGTGAGCGTGTCCTTGGACGCACCATCCCCTTCCGAGGATCCCCCGCATCCAGCGAGCACGGTCGCGCTCAGCGCAGCGGCGGACAACAGGGCGACGAGTTTCGTGGGCTTGCGCAAGGTCGCACTCCTCGGGCGATTGGCGGGTCTGGAGACCCGCATCGGTCATGGTGCGGTGTGGCGGGCGCCACATGCCTGGGCTAACCTACCTATCATTAAGTCGGTTTGCAACGGTCGCATTGAGGAGTTCCATGGCACGCACCCAGGAAGCGGATCGCGCAGGCAAGAGACGCCGCGCGCAGATCGTCGACGCAGCACTCGAGCTCTTCGCGGCCCGGGGGTACGACGCGACATCGCTCGCCTCCGTGGCGCGCGCGGTGGAGATGAGTCAACCGGGCCTGCTGCATCACTTCGACGGCAAGGAAGCCCTGCTGGCCGCCGTCCTGGACGAGCGGGATCAGCGCGCCTTCACCGCCAGCGACATCGAGAGCGACTACGACGTCAGCCCGTTCGAGCGCGCACTCGAGGTCGCCGAAGCCATGGTCGCCTGGAACGCGCAGCACCGCGACCTGGCGCGGCTGGGCCACCTGGGGGCGGCCCACCACCCACCCTTGGCGACCGCTTGGGCCAGGGAACGCACCATCCGGTTGCGCGCCCAACTGGCCGCGGTCGTTTCCCGTGGCATCACCGACGGCACGGTGCGCCCGACGGCGGATCCAGAGATCGTGGCCACCTTCGTGATTGCCGGCGTCGGAGGACTCGAGGCTCAGTGGCTCGTCGACGAGGACTTCGACATGGTCGCCGCCATGCGCGAGTTCACCCAGATGCTCCGCCGCGACCTCCTGGTCGCCTTGTGACGCGCCGGCCTCGGTCGGTCTACGACCACGGAGACGAACCGGATCCGCGCTTCTCGCTCGCCAACGAGCGCACGTTTCTGTCCTGGATCAGGACCAGCCTGGCCCTGATCGCAGGTGCCGTGGCATTCGCTGCTGTCATCCCGGACCTTCCACACGCGGCACGGGCGGTGAGCTGCGGAGCGCTCTGCATGGGCGCCCTGATCTGCTCGCTGGCGGGTTGGCGACGCTGGCGGCACACCGAGCTCGCGCTGCGCACCGGAGCTCCGCTGCCGGGGTCGGCACCGACCGCCACCTTGGCGGTCTCGACAGCGGCCGCTGCCTGCGTGGTGGTGGCCTGGGTCGCCGCGATGACCTGGTGAAGCCCGCGCGTACGCCCCCGCTACTGGCAACTCGGCCAGTAGGTCAACCCTTCCTGTTACAAGCAAACGAGGAGAAGCTCATGCTCGAACCCGAGGTCTTGAAAAATCGCACCGCTGTCGTCACGGGAGCGGCCAGTGGTATCGGCGCCGCGCTCGCCGCCGAGCTCGGCGCGCACGGCATGGCCGTCGTGGTCGCCGACATCGACGTCGAGGGCGCCCACCGGACCGCCGCGGCCCTGGAGGAGCGCGGAACCGCCGCGCTCGCGGTCCGGGTCGACACCAGCGATGCCGATTCCGTGCAGGAGCTCGCCGAGGCGGCGTACGCCACGTTCGGATCGGTCGAGCTCGTCTGCAACAACGCTGGCGTCCTCACGTTCGGCAACGTGGCCGACTCCCCCGTCGACGACTGGCGTTGGCTCTCGTCGGTGAACGTCGAAGGTCTGCTCAACAGCGTGCACGCCTTCGTGCCACGGATGCGCACCCAGAGCGGATGGCGCCACATCATGAACACGGCCTCCACCCATGCCTTCCTTCCGGACCCGGGATACACCGGGCTCTACAGCGCGACCAAGCAGGCAGTGGTGGCGATCAGCCGCGGTCTTCGCCAGGAGCTGGCACCAGAAGGCATCGACGTCACGCTGCTCTGCCCGGGCCAGGTTGCCAGTCGGATCCTGGACTCGCAGCGCAACCGGCCGGAACGGTTCGGACCCAACGCAGCGGAGCCCTTCGGAACCGGGGTCATCCCGATCGGCACGATCGAGCCGGAGGAGGTTGCTCGGCAGGCCGTCACCGGTCTCCTAGCCGGCGCCGAGGTCACCTTCGCGCTCGGCGAGTCCAGCGTGTTCCGCGAGCAGGTCGCAACCTGGTCCCGCATCGTCGACCAGGCGATCGTTGTCGACCGCGCGGTGACGGGTTCGACTGGGTGACGCTTGACTCCCATGGACGCCCCGAAAGCGCGCGGCTTGGGTCCCTGTTCAGCCACATGAAGGCACCATCTCGTCGTCGGGTTCGGAGTCAGTGCCTGCGGGGCAGCGCTCCGATGGGTGCCAGCGCGTGCGACGTGGAGATCTGGTGAGAGAACCGCCCGTCCTGTGTGAGGACTGCGCCGGAGCGTTTGGCGACGGAGGGGATGAGCCAGGTCTCACAGAGTTCGATGCGCGGGTGGGCGTGCTCGATACGTGTCAGCAGTGACTCGAGGTCTTGGGCGTGGTGGAGCCACACGGTGATGGCGAGGTTCATCCGGTCGAGGATGGCGGCGGACAACCGCACTCCCGGGACCTCCGCGATGCTTGCGCCGACGGTGCCCAAGTCGGTCGTTGGCACGCGGTACCAGAGGGACGCGGCCGTGGTGTAGCCGAGGGCATGGTGGGCGAAGTCCGTCTTCGCCGTGAACCAGGGAGAGTCGAACAGACGGTGGATCGCGCGGGTGACGCTCGTGGTGGAGAGCCCCAGCTCGGCAGCGATCTCGGACGCCGGTCGGCGCGCGTCCGACAGCAGGCTCTGCATGACGCTGACGAGGAGCGGTGTGGGAGCAGAGGGTTCACCAGCGAAGCCCTCTGCCGCGCGCCGCAGGGCGTTGATGACGTCAGGGGCGAGGACATCGAGATGTGAGCGCGCCCCGTCCTTGTAGAGGTTCTGTACGAAGCGGGTGCGCGTCGCGCGGATCCCCGGGATGCTCGCGATGCTCTCGGAGATGAACGCGTCGGCGGTCGCGATACTCGCATGCACCACCGTGAGCAGTAGATCGCGGGAGCCGGAGGTCCGGGCGATCTCGATGACCTCTTGGAGTGGAGTCAGCGCGGCAACGACCTGCTCACGGTGCCCAGCACGGACGTCGACTTCGACGAGCGCCATCGCCGGAAGCTCGACTTCGAGATGCTCGGGCTGCTGGTAGCAGACCGTCCACGCCAAGCCGGCATCACGCAGTCTGGTCCAACGGCGGGCAAGCGTGGTGGGGTCGTAGCCGAGGATCTTGCCCAGCTGCATCCAGCTGATCCGCGGAAAGATCTGCAGGGCATTCGCCAGCTGCTTGTCGACGACATCGATGACCGATTCCTGCACCACGTACGCGAATCTAGCCCATATCCGGATGCCTGAGGTTCCTTTACGAACCGAATCCCGATGACCTGCCTACGATCCCGGAAATCTTCGGACTCAAGGCGGGCCCGGCTCGGCGCGTGCAAGCACCGTGCATTACGTCATCAGGGAGCATCTGTGAGCAAGACCTCGCCACAACCGGCGCTCAGCCGAGCTCAGAAGAAGCCGCGGGTACGGCTGCAGCGGGACGCCAAGCTCGCCGTCCTCCTCTTCTTCCTCGGGTGGGTGATGAGCTACGCCGACAGGCAGCTCATCACCCTCGCACTGCCGTATATCGGCGAGGATCTCTCGCTCACTCCGACACAACAGGGCATGCTCATCTCGGCGTTCTTCGTGACGTACGCGATCGTGCAGATCCCCGGCGGCATCCTCGTCGACAAGGTGGGCGCGAAGCGCACCGCTGTCACGGGCGTGCTCGCCTGGTCCGTCTTCACGGTGGCGACGGGGACCGCTGGATCCTTCGCGGTGATGCTCGCCATCCGGGCGCTGTTCGGCATCGGCGAGGGCGTGTATCCCGCAGCATCCGTGAAGGCCGTTGCCGAGCGCACCAGTTCCGAGCAGCGCATGACCGCGACCGGGTGGATGTACAGCTCGAACGCTGTCGGCACCATCGTCGCCGCGGTCGCGGGAGCGGCGCTCATCGGCGCCATCGGCTGGCAGGGGGCGTTCTTCATCCTCGGGGCCGTCGGCGTGCTCGTCGCGGTGGCGATCGGCTTCTTCCTCCCGAACGCCCGCGCCGACTCCACGGCGGCCATCGAGGTGGAAGAGCAGTCGGACTCGATGATCACCTCCAAGGATCTGTTCCGGTCCCCCGCACTCTGGGGGCACGTGGCCATGTTCTTCGGATACGGGGTCGTCGCATGGGGCATGAGCGCGTGGGTGCCCAGCTATCTCGTCGACGCCCGTGGCATCCCTCTGGGCGTGGTCGCAACGGCTGCGGTGATTCCGGTGCTCGCCGGCGGGGTCGCCTCGGTGCTGGGAGGGCGCCTCGTCGACCGGCTGGGCGGTCGGCACCGCCTGATCATCATCCCGGGGATGCTCGCAAGCATCGTGACGTTGGCGATGATGACGCAGGAGCTGCCCGTCCCCGTCTTCGTCACGCTGATCGGACTGCTCTCGTTCTTCAGCGGAATGTGCTACATGCCTGTGTTCTCGAGCCCCGTCCGCGGGCTTCCCACCGCGGTCGTCGGGACGGCGTACGCCACGATCAGCACCGGCAGCCAGGTCGGCGGCATCCTCACCCCCACGATCATGGGCGTCGTCGTGGAGAACGTCAGCTGGGAGGCGGCCTTCGGCGTCCTCATCGCCGGTTGCGTGATCTGCCTCGTCGCCGCGATGCTCGTGCCCCGCGGGCCGGAGGAGTTCTTCGCCACCTTCACCCGTCGACAGACGGTGACGCCCGATGGCGCCTGACCCTCAGTCCTGGCCCGTGCCGTCGGGCTCCGTGGTGGACCTGTATCGCGATCTGCACCGTCATCCCGAGCTCAGCGGCCAGGAGACACGCACCGCAGCGCGCCTGGCATCAGAGCTGGCCCGTCGGCAGATCAACGTCACCGAAGGCATTGGCGGCACCGGAGTGGTCGGCATGCTCCGGAACGGTGACGGCCCCACCGTTCTCCTCCGCGCCGACATCGACGGTCTCCCCGTCAAAGAGCTGACCGGCGCCCCCTACGCGTCGGCCGCCACCGGCATCGACAGGAACGGGGCGACCGTCCCGGTCATGCATGCCTGCGGCCACGACATGCACGCAGCCGCTCTCATCGGCGCTGTCGATGTCCTGCTGGCGCGTGCCACCGAGTGGGCAGGCACTATCGCCATCGTCTTCCAGCCCGCCGAGGAGACCGGCGAAGGCGCTCTCGCCATGATCGCCGACGGACTCCCCCAGCTCGTGGGGACACCGGTCGTCGCGCTGGGGCAGCATGTGTCGCCGGTGCCGGCCGGTGCCGTCGTGGCCGCCGCGGGCATTTATGGCGCCGCGTCGGACAACTTCCGTATCCGCATCCATGGGGTGGGTGGCCACGCATCGACCCCGGAGGCGGCCGTCGACCCGATCGTGGCCGCGGCGGCGACCGTGATGCGGCTCCAGGCCGTGATCTCGCGGGAGACCGCGGCACACGAGCCCGCCGTCCTCACGGTGTCGTCGATCCATGCGGGTCGTGCCGAGAACGCCATCCCGGACGAGGCGGAGCTCACCGTCAACCTCAGGAGCTTCAGCGCCTCGACCCGGCAGCGTCTCATCACCGCGATGCGTCGGGTGATCGATGCGGAGTCGGCGGCGGCAGGGATGACCCGGCGGCCGAGCATCGAGCGCATCAGCGGCGCGCCCCTGCTCCTGAACGACCCCGACGCCACACGCCGCACGCTCGGCGCGCTCGGCGAATCCGCGCTCGACGCACACCTGGTCACCCAGCCGATGACCGGCAGTGAGGACTTCGGCGCGCTCGGCGAAGCGCTCGGCTGCCCCAGCGTCTTCTGGCACTGGGGTGGCACAGCACCCGACAGATACAGCCCGGCGGAGCTCGCCACGCTCCTGGCCGAGGCACGCTTCCCCGAGCACGTTCCGATGAACCACTCCCCCGAATACCTGCCAGATCTGGATTGGGCGCTTCCCGCCGGCATCCAGGCCATGAGCGCGGCCGCTCTGCACTGGCTTCAACAGCCCAACTTCCGCTCCCCTAGACCAAGGAACACGATGAACGATCTCATCTACCTCTCCGCCACCGAGTGCATCGAGCGATTCCGCACGGGCGCACTCTCACCCGTCGACGTTCTCGAGGCGCAACTGGCCCAGGCGGCTCTCGTCGACGGCTCGCTGAACGCCTTCACCGAGACGATGGCAGATTCCGCTCGTGCGCGAGCGGAGGACTCGGAGCGTCGCTACCGCGACGGCACCGCGCGAGCGTTGGAGGGCGTCACGGTCGCCGCGAAGGAGAAGCACCAGATCGCCGGCATGGAGGTGGTCGAGGCGTCGAATGCCTGGGCCGGCTACACCGCAACGGCGAACGCGCCCGTCATCGACAGGCTCCTGGACGCGGGCGCGATCATCCATGCGCGGACGGCTACCCCCGAGTTCTCCATCGCCGCCTTCACGCACTCCGATCGGTGGGGAGTGACTCGCAACCCCTGGAACACCGCGTTCTCCCCGGGCGGTTCATCCGGTGGGTCCGGGGCAGCCCTTGCGGCGGGGATGACGACTCTCGCCACCGCATCCGACATCGGCGGGTCCACCCGTGGGCCGGCGGCGTTCACGGGGAACGTCGGCTACAAGGCACCCTATGGGCGGATTCCGGGAGCAGGTCCCATGAGCGTCGACTACTACCGCGGCGACGGTCCGATGGGACGTACGGTCGACGACGTCGTGCTCTTCACGAACGTGATCAGCGGGCCCGACCCGCGCGACCACGTCGCGCTTCGGCCCAAGGTCACTCTGCCGTCCAGCTACCCGGGGGTCGAGGGACTACGCATCGCACTCAACCTCGATCTCGGCGGGTTCGTCGTCGCCAACGAGATCCGGGAGAACACCCGTCGCGTCGCGGAAGAGCTCGCCAAGGCCGGCGCGGAGATCGTCGAGGTCGACTTCACCTGGACACGCGAACTCATCATCGGCGCCGCGATGCCGCACTTCGGCCACATGATGGGCGCCATGGTCCACGACGCGATCGGCGGGAGGACGTCGGACCTGAGCGACTACGCCCGTGACTTCGTCGAGCAGACCCGAGAGATCCGCGCGACGGCAGCGATGTTCGATGCTGCGAAGGCCGAGTACGCCGTCCAGCAGGAGCTCGCGCGCGTGATGACCGGGTTCGATGCCCTCCTCTGCCCGACCACGGCGGCGGTCGGGTTCCCCGCGGGCGACACGCTGATCAACGGGATCGACATCGACGGCCACACCGTCTCCGGGCTCGAAGGCACGCTCACCCTTCCGTTCAACATCACCAATCGCTGTCCCGTCCTTGCTGTGCCCAGCGGTCACGCCGAGAACGGGATGCCGACCGGTGTGCAGATCGTCGGCCACACCTACGACGACGCCACGGTCTTCCGCGTCGGAAAGGCAGTCGAGAGGCTGCTTCCGTGGGCGTACACCGACGAGCACCGCCCGCAGTTGTGAGTGCGTCGATGAGGCTCGTTGCTCTCTACCTTCGGGCGAGGAGCAGACGACATTTCGCCACCGTCGATGGTGCCCGTCGGATGCTGGCGAGGGAGAAGACCACCTCGGCGCCGGAACGACTCCGGGCTCGACATGCACTGACCTACGCCCTGCACGAGGGGTTCGGGTGTTGGACCGTCGAACCGCAGCACCCGGACCCCAGCCGGACGGTGATCTATCTGCACGGCGGCGCCTACGTCAACGAGATCTTCCCGCAGCACTGGAGACTCATCGAGCAGATCGCCGACGCAGGTGCCCGAGTGGTCGTCCCGGTGTACGGGCTCGCCCCGCAGCACGGATACCAGGACGCCTACCGTCTTCTCACCGCTGTCTACCGGAGCACGCTGTCGACGACGCGTCCCTCTGACATCGCCATCGCCGGGGACTCCGCCGGCGGGGGCCTTGCCCTGGGGTTCGCTCAGACCCTCATCAGCACCGGGCTGCCACAGCCCGGCCGGCTGGTGCTCATCTCGCCCTGGCTGGACCTCACCCTCCAGAACCCCGACATCGAGCGCGTCGCCCGCAAAGATCCCTGGCTCGCAGTGCCCGGAGCACGCGAATGCGGCCGAGCATGGGCCGCCGGCGATGACCCACACATTCCGCAACTGAGCCCGCTCTACGGAACCTTCGCCGGTCTCGCACACGTCGACGTCTACATCGGCACCCGCGACATCCTGCTCCCCGATGTACTGCTCCTACGTGACCGCGCACCGGACGGTTCCGCCATCACACTGACCATCTGCCCGGGCGGCGTGCACGTGTACCCACTCACGCCCACGCGGGAAGGACGGGCCGCATCCGCCCGGATCGTGGAGTCCCTCGCCGACGGCAGAGTCGAGGTCTGACTCGTCGCGCGTTAGTCAGGCGCCCTGCACCCGGCCGCGGGCGCAGGCGATGAGTTCTCCGAGGTCGAGACCGTACGTCGGGCCAGCACACTGTTCGTACGTCTCGAGCCGACGCGCCGCCCGCTCGATCAGCCGGGAGGCGCCGACGGTGTTGCCGCGCTCGTGGTGGGTCAGGCCGACACACAGCTGGGCCAGGCCCTGCCACAGCTCGCGCTCCTCCTCCGGACACGACTTCCACCGGACCTCAAGGGCCTCGTGGGCGGCGAAGGGGCGTCCGTCGTCGAGCAGACTGCGGGCGTACGTCAGGGTCTCCTCCGGCGGGAGCGGTTCCTCGGAGATGGGCTCGACCCCGACTGCGCCGTACGGCAGCGGACGGCCGAGCGCGTCGCGCGGTCGAGCCTGTTGTGCCCGCCCTTGGTCGTTCCGGTCGCGATCGCTCACCATGTCGGCCTCCTCGGCTCCCACCCTACGGACCCGCTGAGATATCCGATTGCGCGGGACGGCGGGGCCGGTGAGTCTCAGCCCATGGAGTTCTTCTGCTACCACCGCGACCGCCCGGGGTCGACGCCGCTGCGCACCGAGATGGTGGAGGAGCATTGGACCTACATGGACCGGTTCGCCGCGACGATGATCGCCCGCGGCCCGACCTTCACCAGCGACGAGACACTGACCGGGAGCGTGCACATCCTCGACCTCCCGGATCCCACCGCAGCTCGCGCGTTCGCCTTCGAGGAGCCCGGCTACCAGGCTGGCGCCTATCGTGACGTGCTGCTGCGACGGTGGCGCAACACGCTCGGTCGCACCATGTGGGACTTCGGCGACGGCCGGCCTGACCGCAACCGGTACCTCGTACTCGGGTTCTGCGAACCCACGCCAGACGACATCGACCTGCCGGACGGCAACGAGCTGATCGCCTGTGGACCGCTCCTGTCCGACGACGGAGCCGCCGTGTTGGGGGCGGCAGTTCTGCTGGAGACCGCCTCCGCAGGCGATGCACAGCAGACCCTCTCCCCCGCTCGTTTCGCGGCGATCGAGGTCCACCAGTGGGACTTCGGCGGGCGGCCCACGTAGAAGGCCTCCGACCGGTAACGTGAGCGGCATGACCGGCACACCAGGGATCAACGTCGCTGCCCCGCCGTCCGGCACAGGATGCGCCGAGTGCCTCGCGAGCGATTCCGGATGGTGGTTTCACCTTCGACGGTGCGCCGAGTGTGGGCACGTGGGCTGCTGCGACAGTTCCCCGGCGCAGCACGCCAGCCACCACTTCCGCGAGACGGGCCACCGCTACATGCAGAGCTTCGAGCCCGGCGAGACGTGGTTCTGGGACTTCGAGAGCCAGGAGGCGCTCCAGGGACCGGCGTTGGCCGAGCCGACGAGCCGACCCGAGCCGCAGTCACCACCTGCGCCGGCGGATCGCGTCCCACAGGACTGGCGGACGCGCCTGCACTGACGCACGAAGGGCCCCGACCGCAGCTGCGGTCGGGGCCCTTCAGTGAAAATCAGGCGACGCGGACGTTCTCGGCCTGCGGGCCCTTGGGGCCGGCGGTGACGTCGAACTCGACCTTCTGGTTCTCGTCGAGCGACTTGTAACCGCTGGTCTGGATGGCGGAGAAGTGAACGAACACGTCCTCGCCGCCACCGTCCTGCGCGATGAAGCCGAAGCCCTTGTCAGCGTTGAACCACTTGACGGTGCCCTGAGCCATGATCTTTTCCTCTGTTCGGTGCAAGGGACACTGTGTCCCAAGCCGCTGAAGACATCCATCTGTGCTGATGTCCAGCGAACCGAAAACCAGATAAAAGATACAAGCCGCGACGTGGTGTGCGGCCAGGATGGCTTACAGAGCCATCCCTTCAACAAGATCAACAGTACGCCATCAGGCCCGGGATCGTCGTTTCCACGAGATCCCGGGCCCGTCGGATCAGACCCGCGCCGATTCCTCGCGCGATCCAGCAGCGTCCAGCAGCCGGATCGCCTCGTCGAACTCGGCCTCGATGTCCGGGTTCTCCCGGTACGTCGCGAGGCTGACCACGACCGCCACGATCGCGTTGAGCGCGAAGCCCGGCACGATCTCGTACATCTGCGAGCTGAGCGCGTCGATGTTGCCCCACACGACGACCGTCACGGCGCCGACGACCAGACCGGCCAGCGCGCCGGCCGCGGTGAGCTTCCGCCACCACAGCGCCAGCAGGATGATTGGGCCGAAGGAGGCACCGAAGCCCGCCCAGGCATACGCGACCAGGTCGAGCACGGTCCCGCTCTTCGGCCACGCCAGCACAGCGGCCACGACGGCGACCCCGAGCACGGCGAGCCGACCGAACAGGACCAGCTGGCGGTCGGAGGCGTCGTTCTTGAAGACCGCCTTGTAGAGGTCCTCCACCAGCGCCGAGGAGGTCACCAGGAGCTGCGAGGAGATCGTGCTCATGATCGCGGCGAGCACGGCGGCCAGCATGATGCCGGCAACCAGCGGGTGGAAGAGGATCTGGCCCAGCGCGATGAAGACCGCCTCCGGGTCGGTGAGCTCGGCGTCGGGGTTCTGCTGGTAGTAGGCGATGCCGACCAGGGCGGTGCCGACGGCGCCGAAGAGGCTCAGCAGCATCCAGCCGATGCCGATCCGCCGCGCGGACGCGGCCTCCCCCGCCGTACGCAGGGCCATGAACCGGACGATGATGTGCGGCTGGCCGAAGTAGCCCAGCCCCCAGGCCGCCGCCGAGATGACACCGAGCGCGGTGGCGCCCTCGACCATGCTCAGCCGCGACGGGTCGACGGCGCGGACGCTGTCCAGGGTCTCGCCGATCCCGCCGGTCACGAAGACACCGACGACGGGCACCAGGATCAGCGCGAGAAGCATGATCGCGCCCTGCACGAAGTCGGTGTAGGAGACCGCGAGGAAGCCACCGAAGAGCGTGTACGCCACCACGACCCCGGCTACCACCAGCATGCCGGTGTGGAAGTCCGTGCCGAAGGAGCTCTCGAAGAAGACGCCGCCGGCGACCATGCCGGAGGACACGTAGAAGGTGAAGAACACCAGGATGACGGCCCCGGAGGCCATCCGCAGCAGCCGTGAGGTGTCCTTGAGCCGGTTCTCCAGGAAGCTGGGCACGGTGATCGAGTCACCCGAGACCTCGGTGTACGTCCGCAGCCGCGGCGCCACGATCTTCCAGTTGAGCCAGGCGCCGACGGTCAGACCGACAGCGATCCAGCCCTCCATCAGCCCGGTCGCATAGATCGCACCGGGCAGGCCCATGAGCAACCACCCCGACATGTCCGAGGCACCCGCGCTCAACGCACTCACCATCGGGCCGAGATCGCGCCCGCCCAGCATGTAGTCGTCGAGGTTCGAGGTGCGCCGGTACGCCCAGGCGCCGATGCCGAGCATGGCGACCATATAGGCCACCAACGCCAGCATTTGATAGGTCAGGTCTGACATCGAGAAACTCCAAGATCGGGGGAATGCCGCCGCAGAACCTAACCCGTAGACCGCGTTTGACTGTGATCGGCACCTCACGACTGCGCTACGCCACGCCTGAGGTCGCTTGACACCGGCTCGGACGACGGCCAGGCACGGCTTCCGATGCGCGGCGACGTCGGATGCCCTACGGTCTCCCGACGTGACTACGACTGTCGTTGTGACCGCGATGGGCATCCTCGCCACCCTCCTCGGAGCCTGGTGGGGTGCGTACTGGCAGCACCGGAACTCCCGCGACCTCCAGCTGCTGGATGCCAGGGTCCGCGTCTACGGCGAGTGCGCTGCGAGCCTGTACGAGTTCGAGCGCGTCACCTACAGCCGCGTCAAGGCTCGCCTCGCCGACCTCCCCGCAGCCGAGCGGGAGTCGTTGCGACAGGAGGCGTACCGCAACAACTCAGCCGCTCGCGCGGCCATCGGTCAGCTGAGCATCCTCAGCGCGGGCGGGAAGATCCCCAAGGGATTCGAAGCCCTCCGTCAGGCGATCGGCGACCTCAACGACGCACCTGGTCTCGACGAGCTCAGGGAGCGGCACGACGAGATCTACGTGGAGCTCGACCGAGTCCTGGAGCAGGCGCGCGCCGACCTCGCGCGTTAGCTCACCCGGCGGTAGCCATTGCTGGTCGCGGGCTCCGATCGGTCACCCACAGCAAACGGCTGCCTGCCGCAACGATGAGCGACGGGCTGCAGATCGGGCGATGGCGACGGCACGGGTGACTGCCTTCTTCCAGGTGCTGGGGTGGCAGCAGCGAGCGATCGCAGCCAGCCTGGCATTACGGGCGTGCTCGATCCGATCGCCGATCTGCTGTTCGGCAACCGCGCTGGTGAGGTCTACTGGTCTCACGGGATCTCCTCCTCTCGGATGATCGTCGTTTCGCGTCCGGCCGACAGTCAGCAACAGGCGGCCTCGGCCGGCACAGGTGCAGCCACGGCGGAGGACCCGCAGCACGATGACCCACCGGTCTCTGTTGCGTTGAAGGTCTCGCTGTCGGCGAGCACGGTGTAGACCTCCCACCGCTCGCCGTTCGGGGCGTTCTCGACCCAGAACTTGTCCTGCTTGGCGTAGCAGCAGGTGGTGGCGCGCTCGTCGACCGATGCGAACCCGGCGGCGTTCAGCCGGTTCTGCTCGGCGTCGACCGTGTCGGTGTCGGCCACCTCGACGCCGAGGTGGTTGATGGTGCCGCCCCGGCCGGCGTTCTGGACGAGAACCAGCTTGAGAGGCGGCTCGGTCACCGCGAAGTTGGCGTAGCCGGGCTTGGTCTTGGCCGGCTCGACACCGAACAGGGTCGAGTAGAACGCGACCGACTCCTCGAGATCGTCGACGTTGAGCGCGAGCTGGATACGGGACATGGCTCCTCCTGAGTGAGATATCGATGGTTGTCGATATGAGATCTTGCACCTCATATCGACAACTGTCAATGCTTTAGGAGCTCAACTCGTCACTCGCGCTCAGCCGCGATCGGCGTGAGGGCGAAGCCGGCGGCGGCGAGGCTGGCCGAGTGGAAGCGCCAGATCAGTCGATCATGGAACGCCGAGCCCAGGTCCGGAAGCTGTTCGAGGTCCTCGTCCGTCATCGGCTGAGGAGTTCTGCCGGCACTGGCAGCGCGGAGGATCATCTGGGCCAGGGCGTCCATGCTCAGCGCACGACCAAGCGCCTCCTCGACGCTGGTGCCGGTGGTCACGATGCCGTGACCGCGTAGAACACAGCTGCCCTTGTCCCCCATAACGTCGACGAGTTCGCGTCCCAGCTCAGGAGTGTTGACAAGGACGCTGCGAGGGTAGGTCGGAATCCCCTCGCGGGCCATCCGCGCGGCTCGGATGTCGTACGCCCCGACGACCGGCGTCAGTTCGAGTCCGGCCAGGCTCAGAGCGACAACGGTAGGCGGATGGGCGTGCAGCACGACCTCCACGTCGGGCCGAGCGCTGAGGATCTCGGTATGGATGTGGACCTCGTTGGGCACCGCCCACCCATCGTCGACGTCGAGCAGATTCCCGGCACGGTCTGTCGCGCGAATGTCATCGGGGACCGTGAAGAGGAGTCCTTGTTCCTCGGGCCCGCGACAGCGGATGAGCAGGCCGTCTCCGTGTCGGCTGCTGATGTGTCCGAGGATGTCCTCGCACAGGCCACGGAATCCTGCGATGCGACAACCGGTGGCGATCCGGTGTTGAAGGTCTTGACGCAGTCCAGTGCTGGTCATCGAGCGCTCTCCGTCCTGAAGTGTAAGTCGGCGAGGAGGGCCCTGGAGTGATCCGGAGCCCTCCCTGCCGAGGCTGTCCTCGCACCCCTAGCCGGCTCAGCCGCCCACGAGCTCGCGGTAGGCGCGGTCCCAGCGGTCGTAGTCCTCGAGCATGTCGCCCTCCGGGACCGGGATCGTCTCGACGCCCTCGAGCGGATCGCCCTCCTGCGGCACGGCGGTCGAGCGGAAGTCCTCGGCGATGTACTGCTGCCCCTCGCTGAGCAGGAAGTCCATGAAGAGCGTCGCCGCGGCCGGGTGCTTGGCCGTCGCCATCAGGCCGGCGCCGTTGGGTCGGGTCACGACCGGGGCGACGTACTCCTCACCACGCTTCCACGTCACCGGAGCCTTGTCCTCACCAGCCAGGCCGTCGACGGTGTGCGAGTAGCTGGACAGGACCACGTGCAGCTTGCCTGCGGCAAGCATGTCGCCCATCGTGCTGTGCCCCTTCTCGACCGACGCGTTGGCGGCGATGTCGGTCCACATCTTGTCGACCTCCGCCTGGGACTTCCCCTGGTCGAGGTAGTAGTTCGAGACCGCCGCGTACCAGTCGACGTCGCCGATCTCGAGCGCGACCTTGCCGTCCCATTTCGGGTCGGCGAAGTCGGCTACCTCGCCTGGGATCTCGGAGGACTTCACCTTGTCGGTGTTCCAGGCGACGACGAAGGCGTTGAAGCGGTCGGCGGTCCAGCCTTCGAGCTGGCCGTCCTCGCGCACCGCGTCGCGGTACTCGCTCTCGTAGTCGTAGAGGAAGCCCTCCTGCGCCAAGATGTTGAGCTCGCCGGAGTTGGTCTCGACCAGGTCGGTGCTGACGTTGCCGGAGTTGCCCTCGGTCGTCAGCCGCTGCAGCACGGTCTCGGAGTTGCCGCGCGTGGGCTCGACCGTGATGTCGTACTTCTTCTCGAACGCCTCCACGAGAGAGTCCATGTCCGTGTTGGACGTGTAGAGGACGAGCTTGCCCTCCTCCTCTGCCATCTCGACGAGCTTGTCGGTCCGCTCCTCGCCCGAGAGCCCGTTGATCTCGTCGTACACCTCCTTGGCGTGGTCATCGACCTTGGGTGCGCCCACCCCTGCGGTCGGCGACCCGCCACATGCTGTCAGCACCATCGCGGCCGCCAGAACGGCGGCGGCCAGTGGGGTCTTCCTCTTCATCTCATCTCCTGGGGAACCGGCAGCAACCCTTTTGGGTTGATGGTATAACCATTACAGTGATGCCTATCACATATACCGAGCCACCGGAAGAGGAGTGAGCGTGTCGACCGAGACAACGACCGAGACGGTGTGGCAGGAGCCGACCGAGCACCACAGGGCCGGCTTCGGCGACTTCCAGAAGCAGCCCATGCCGTACGACACGTTCATGGAGTCCGAGGGGATCCCGGTCTTCCGCGGGCTGGGCGTGCGGACGGTGACGGACCTCCCGCGCGAGGACTGGGACCGCAAGGGCGGGCGCGGCAGCTACATCCAGACGTACGGCACCGAGACCAAGTGGGGTCACTTCGTCGTCGAGGTCCCGGCCGGTGGTGCGCTGAACCCCGAGAAGCACATGTTCGAGGAGATCTACCTCGCCGTCGAGGGCCGCGGCACCTGTGAGGTCTGGCAGGAGGGAGACGTCAACAAGCACGTCTTCGAGTGGCAGCGGGGCTCGATGTTCTCGATCCCGATGAACGCCTGGTTCCGCATCGTCAACGCCACCTCGAAGCCCGCGATCCTGATGGCGGGCAACACCGCGCCCAACGTGCTGAACCAGCTCAACAACGTGGAAGCCGTGTTCAGCAACCCGTTCGTCTTCCGCGAGCGCTTCAGCGGGGCAGACGACTTCTTCAAGTACCGCGAGGAGATCGAGCCCGACCCGGTGCGCGGCCTCGCGATGCGGCGTACGAACTTCATCCCCGACGTCATCGACTGCGACCTGCCGCTGGACAACCGCCGCTCCCCCGGCTACCGCCGCGTCGAGCCCTACATGACCGACAACCAGTTCTACTACTGGATCGGCCAGCACGAGAACGGCCGCTACTCGAAGGCGCACGCGCACACCTCCGCCGCGATCCTGATCTGCCTGAAGGGCCACGGCTACACCTACACCTGGCCCGAGCACCTAGGCCCGACGCCGTGGGCCGACGGCAACGGCGACCAGGTACAGCGTCTCGACTACGAGCGGTTCGGCTTCATCACCGCCGCGCCGGGCGGCCAGCGCTGGTACCACCAGCACTTCAGCGCGTCGAAGGAGCCGTTCCGGCTCAGCGCCTGGTTCGGCCCGCACAACCCGGGCCGCGACCCCGGCGCCCCCGGCGCCAAGCACACCGACTACACGGCCCGCGATCTGCACGAGGGCGGCACCGCCATCGCGTACTGGCAGGAGGACCCGCACATCCGCACGGAGTACGAGGCGACGCTCGAGAAGAACGGCGTCGAGCTCCGGATGGATCCGAGCTGGTACGAGCGTCCCGAAGGCATCGACTGGGACCCGAGCGAGCGCCAGATGGCCGATGGCCTTCAGTGAGCCCTCGGAGCTGACTCCGATCGGCCACACCGGCGGCCGGATCTTCACCAGCGGAGGGCGCAGCCTGGTGCTGGAGGACGACGAGATCCGGCTCGTCAGCGTCGGCGTCGACATCGGCTCCTCGACCACCCACATGGTGCTGTCCCGGATCGTTCTGGAGCGGCGGGACAACCGATACCTGGTCACCTCACGCGAGGTGACGCACGAGTCGGACGTTCTGCTCACGCCCTACCGCACCGGCGACACGGCCGGCGACACTCTCGACGGCGAAGCGCTGCGGGAGTTCTTCGATCGGCAGTACGCCGAGGCGGGTGTGTCGCCGGACGAGATCGACACCGGCGCACTGATCATGACCGGCGTGGCCGTACGCCGCACCAACTCGCGCATCATCGCCGACGTGTTCTCTCAGGTCGCGGGCCGGTTCGTCTCCGTCAGCGCCGGCGACGCGCTGGAGACGCAGCTGTCGGCCTTCGGGTCGGGAGCGGCGTCCAGATCGGAGGCCAACGGCAACCGCACGATGAACATCGACATCGGCGGCGGCACGTCCAAGATCGCCGTCTGCGGGGATGGTGAGGTGCAGGCGGTGACCGCGATCGACGTCGGCGCCCGCATCCTCGCCTTCGACACGGAGGGCCGCGTCACCCGTATCGAGGAGGCCGCCCGTCGGCTCGCGGCCGAGGCCGGTCTCGAGCTGGTGATGGGCGCGGCCCCTGATGCCGATGGCCTCTCGCGGCTCGTCGAACTCATGGCGGACCACCTGTTCGCCGCGATGCAGAGCGGTCCGACGCCGCGCGCGACGGCTGACCTGATGCGCCTGGATCCGCTGCCCGCGGGTCCCGCTCCGGATGCGATCTCCTTCTCCGGCGGCGTGGCGGAGTACGTCTACGGGCGCGACCAGCGCGACCACGGCGACCTCGGTCTACGCCTGGCGACGGCGATCCGTGAGCGCGTCTCCGAGTGGGGGCCCGAGCTGCAGGTCGCCGAGCAGGGCATCCGTGCCACCGTCGTCGGCGCCTCGCAGTACACGGTGCAGGTGAGCGGGACAACGATCTTCGTGGAGCCGGCCTCGCTGCTGCCGCTGCGCAACGTACCCGTGCTCATGCCACGGCTGCCGCTGACGCATGAGGAGCTCGATGCCGACGAGATCACGGTGGCCGTGAAGGAGGCCCTGCAGACCTTCGACTCGCTGCCGAAGAAGCAGCCGGTCGCCCTGTGCTACCGCTGGGAGGGATCGGCCACCTTCGGCCGGCTCGACGCGTTCTGCCGAGGCGTGGCCGCGGGCATGGCCGAATACACCAGCAACGGCCTGCCGTTGGTGCTGGTCGGCGACGGCGACGTCGGCGGGCTGGTCGGCATCCACGTCAATGAGGAGCTGGGACTGCCCACATCGGTGGTTTCCATCGACGGGCTCACTCTCCAGGCGTTCGACTTCATCGACATCGGCGAGCTCCTGGCGGCATCGGGTGCCGTACCTGTGGTGATCAAGTCGCTGGTCTTCCCGGCCACCGCGGCACTGGGTCGCGAGGGGGCAGCCGTCTGACGGCCCGGGCTCGGCATCGGCCCGGGGGTCACTCGCTGACGGGAACCTGCACAGTCATGCGGAACCTACGGGCGAACGCGGCGAACGCGGCCCGCAGATCGCGCTCGCGGTAGCGGCGCACACGGACCTCACTCGGCTGGATCATGAGGGGGCTGACAGCGTCCTGGGTGTAGAGCTGGTTCATGGTTTCCTCCGCTTCGGTGCCTGGATCTCAGGCGCCCGACCACCATAACCACGAAATGGTCTAACCAATGCGATGGCGGCTACGTGTGCTTGCTCACGTAGCCGCCACGACACTGGCGCGCGGTCGCTGTTCCCCGCTCAGCCGATCATCCGGTCGCCGAAGACCAGCGACTTGATGGTGACCGGGACGGTGCCCGACGGCTGACGTACGCGACCGAGGTCGACATAGTCGAAGTCGCGCAGCTGCAGCCCGTCGAGCACGAGCAGGCCACCGTCGACACCGAGCTCGTCGCGCAGGATCCGGCCGAGGGTCAGACCGATATCGGCATCGAGAACGAGGTACGTCGCACAGCCGCGCTCGAGACGCGCCGCCAGGCCCTCGCGTACGCCCTCTGCCAGAGCCCGCAACCGCGGGTAGGCCGGGGCGCCGCTCCACGTCAGCGCGAGCGCGATGTCGTCGCTCGGCTCCACCCCGAAGGCCGCCAGGTGGCCCCGGATCGCACCCGCGATCGTGCCGGCGTCCACGGGACCCATCGGGTCCTCATCGAGCGTGTAGGCCGGCGCGACCACCTGGAGGTTGCGCTGCGGCAGCAGCTTCTCCGCGTCGTCGCGGTGGGTGGTGATGCCACTGAGCTGGACGGTGTACTCCGAGGCCCCGAGCACGGTCGCTCTGATCCGCTCGGCCGCGGGGAGCAGGGTCAGTCCGGCGTCGTCGACCCGCTGCCGCAGCGCCGCGCCCAGCCGTAGGCCCAGATCACCGAAGTCGCGGGTCTCCGCACCATAGACGTACTCCCCCACTCCTCCGGAGAAGACCAGCCCGTCCAGAGCGACGAGGTCGACGGGCAGGGGCTCGGTGAGCCACAGGTCGGGGTCGCCTTCGCCGCCGAGCAGCGCGAGCACGGCGTCGGCCATCTCCTCGGCCACCGCCGTCAGGCCGGGGTCGTCGACCTGTCCGCCGAGCGCGAGCCCGACACCGGCAGAGACGCCGTGGCGCTGCCCGGCCGGCTCCAGCCGCGTGATCCGGCCGGCGTCGTGGGCCAGCAGCCGCCCCCCGACATGCAGAGCCGCCGTCGCGAGCACCTTGCCGTCCTCGACCAAGCTCAGCTTCGTCGTACCGCCACCGATGTCGACATTGAGCAGCCTGCCACCACGGTCGTGCGAGGTCTGCACCGCACCCGAGCCGTACGCCGCCAGCATCGCCTCCATGTGGTGCCCCGCCGTGGCGCAGACCAGGTCTCCGGCCCGCTCCGCCACGACCGTGCCGATCGCCTCGGAGTTCTCCCGACGCAGCGCCTCGCCGGTCAGGATCACCACCCCGGTGTCGATCTCGTCGGGACTCAGCCCCGCCTGCCCGTACGCCTTGTCGAGCAGGTCACCGAGCGCAGCGGCATCGATGGTGAGATCGGCGGCGTAAGGCGTGAGGTAGAGCTCCGACTGGTAGAGCGTGTCCCGCTCGACCACGATGTAGCGGCTGGTCAGGTCCTCACCCTTGCGCCGCAGCACCAGCCGGGAGAAGGCCACCTGGGTCCCGGCGGACCCGATGTCCACGCCCACGCTGAGCATCTCCACGTTGTCCCGCAGCCAGATCGGGTTGTCGGCGAACGCGGCGGCCAGGTCCCGCGCGTCGAGCTCGTCGTGCGCGTGGTCGTGCCCGTGGTCGTGGTCGTGGTGATGCCCGTCGTGAGCGTGGTTCATCGGGTCGGTCTCACTCCCCGTGCTTCGGCGGCAGGTCGGCGAGCTCGGCCTCGTACGCAGCGTCCATCTGCGGGGTCAGGCCGTTCTCGGCCAGAGCCTTGGAGAAGGTGTCGCGCACGAGCGAGGACTCGTCGGCGTAGTCGATCTGGTCGCCACCGATGCGCTGGCTGATCCAGGCCTTCGGGACGCCCTGGGCGTTGCGGATGGAGACGACCTCGTGCTTGAAGGCGAGGTAGCGGGCCGGCTCGGAGCCGGTGTTGAAGTGCTGGTGGTACCACATGTTCGGCGGCACGATCATCGAGCCGGCCTTCCACTCGTAGCGCCTGGGCTCCTCGCCCTCGGGCCACATCAGCGAGTAGCCCTCACCCGACAGGATGATGACGTGCGCACCCGGGCCGTGACGGTGACCCTTCTTGTACGTCGCGGTCGGGAACTGCGAGATGTGGCTGTTCATCGAGCCGCGCGCCATCGAGAAGCGGATGTGGCCTCCGCCGGCGCCGCGCTCCTTGGCGGCGATCAGCGGGAGGCTGACCGAGTCCCACACGAAGTTGGTCTTCAGCAGAAGCCCGTCCTGCTCGTCCTTGTTGTCGAAGTAGTCCGGCTCCCCGTTGAACCGGGAGGGGAAGTCGTAGGACGTGTTGAAGACGAACTCGGGGTCGTCGTACATGTTGATGATCGGCGGAGCGTTCGTCGAGGAGACGAAGCGGGCCACCTCGGTGCCGGAGCCGTTGAAGTGCTGGTGCACCGTATTGAGCGGGATCGCGAAGATCGAGCCGGGACCCCACTCGAAGGTCACCTTCTTCCCGGCGTCGTTCCACACCGAGGTCGAGCCGTGGCCCGACAGCACCAGGATCATCTCCTCGAAGAGCTGGCGCTGCGGCTCGAGCGCACCACCTGCGGGGATCTCGGCGACGTAGCAGTCGTTGGAGGTCCGGGATGCCTCGTGGTTGATGAACACACCCCGGCCACCGCGGCGGGCCCACGGCTTGAGCTCGACTGTCTTGAGGTCCTCCACGTAATGGGCCGCGATGATGTCGAGGCCCTCGTCGGCGACCCAGCGGACGTACGGGCTGTCCTTCTCGGTCTTGAACTTCTTCGCCAGATCGTCGGAGACGATCGCGTCCTTCTTGGCCACTGTCATTCCTCTTTCACTGTTTCGGATTTGATCAAGCTTGTTGGTGGGCGGGGGCCTTCGCCCCCGCGTATTCGCGGACGACGTTCGCCCGAGGCAGGAAGGTCACTGCGTAGAGCGCCGTCAGGATCCCGCCGGCGGTGAGCGCTGTGACAGGACCGAGCGACGCGGCGACCTTGCCCATCAAGGCGTCACCAAGCGCCGGGCCCCCGCGCGAGGCCATCTGGTAGATCGAGGTGACCCGGCCCCGCACCTCGTCTGGCGTCTCCAGCTGCACCGCCGCGTGCCGGATGGTGGTGGTGACGGCGTCGAAGGCGCCGAGCAGCAGGCAGGCCGGCAGCGCGACCCAGAACACCCCAGCGTGCGCGAGCAGGATGGCCGCTCCCCCGTACATGACCGTCGCCGCCAGCAGGATCCGGCCGAGCCGGTTGCTCCTGGAGACGAGCTTGAAGATCGTGTACGACGCCAGCAACGCTCCCGCGGACGGAGCCGCCGCGAGGATGCCATAGCCGCTCGGCCCCACGTGCAGGATCTCGGTGGCGACCGCCGGCAGCAGCACCCGGTAGGCACTGAACAGCGTCGCCGAGAGGTCCAGCGACATCAGCATCCAGATGATGGAGCGGCCCCTGATGTAGTCCACGCCGTCCTTCATCTGCGCCCATATCGACTCGTCCTTGGGCGAGCCCGGCAGATGAGGCACCTCGATGAACGCCAGCGCGACTACCATCGCGAGGTAGGACAGCGCATCGAAGCCGTACATCAGCTCCGGTCCACCCACCGCGATGAGCACCCCACCCAGCCCCGGGCCGATCAGGATGGCCAGCTCGCGGGACGGGTTGAGCAGAGCGAACGCCTGGGGCAGCTGTTCGCGCGGCACCATCGCCGGGATCAGAGCCTGCCGGGCCGGTGAGTCGAAGGTCGCCGCCGCCGTGATCAGGATGACCGCGACATAGATGAGCCAGATGTTCACCGCACCGGTCGCAGTCAGGACCGCCAGTCCCAGCGCGACCAGCATGGCGACCGCCTGCGCCGCCTGGAGCAGCTTGCGCCGATCCAGGCGGTCGGCGTAGACGCCACCGAGCGGCGAGAGCACCAGCAGAGCGACCGCCTGGGCGGCCCCCACGAGACCGGTCTGCGCGTACGAACCCGTCAATTGATAGACGTGGTAGAGGACGGCCGCGATGGTCCCGCGGGTGCCGATCTCCGACAGGATGACTCCAGCCCAGTAGAGGTTGAAGCCGCGGTGCCGAAGAACCTCAGGGAGTGCCAAGGCGGGGATCTCAGTCGGCCGGGACGAGCGAGATCTTGTCCGCCTCCAGGTGGAGGTAGACGTCGGTGCCCGGCGGGACCGACACCGACGGCACGGTACGGGCGCGGATCTCGGTCTTGCCGACTCCGACGACGTGGTCCACCGCGTCGCCCAAGAAGGCGCGGGTGGCGACCTTGCCCTGCCAGAGGTTCTCGGTCGCCATCGGGCGCTCGGTCGAGATCCCGACCGCCTCCGGTCGGATCGAAGCCACGACCCGGGTGCCGGTGGGCACCTGGGCACCGCTCGACAGGGTGAGAGTGCCCTCGTTCGTCTCGACCGTGTACGCCTCGCCCGTGCGGTTCGAGACGGTGGCCTCGATGAAGTTCGACGTGCCGATGAACTCGGCGACGAACTGGCTGTTCGGGTTCTCGTAGATCTCGCGCGGCTTGCCCAGCTGCATCACCTCGCCGGCCTTCATGACCGCGATGTTGCTGGACAGGGAGAGCGCCTCCACCTGGTCGTGGGTTACGTAGATCGAGGTGATGCCGAGCTCGCGCTGGAGCCGCTTGAGCTCGAAGCGAAGCGACTCACGCAGCTTCGCGTCCAGGTTGGACAGCGGCTCGTCGAGCAAGAGCAGCTCGGGCTCGATGATGATGCCGCGTCCCAGCGCGAGGCGCTGTTGCTGACCACCGGACAGCTTCGTGGCCTGACGCTCGGCGTACTGCCGCAGCTCGAGCGTCTCGAGCACCCGGTTGACCCGGTTCTCGATCTCCTTCTTGCTGGGTCGCTTGGTGCGTGGCATGACCTGGAGCGGGAACGCCACGTTGTCGAAGACGGTCATGTGCGGCCAGATCGCATACGACTGGAAGACCATCCCGAGGCCGCGCTGGTTGGCCGGCACGTTGACCGACTTGGCACCGCCGCCTGCGGCGAAGAAGGTCTTGCCGCCTACCGCGATCCTGCCGCTGTCCGGCTTCTCCAGACCCGCGATGGAGCGCAGCGTCGTGGTCTTGCCGCAGCCCGAGGGGCCGAGCAGGGTGAACATCTCACCCTGACGTACCTCGAAGCTGACGTCGTTGATGGCGAAGACGTTGTTCGAGGCCGTCTTCCCCTTGGTCTTCTCGCCGGGGAAGCTCTTGACGAGGCTAGTGATTTCCAACATGAGTGTTTCCTCTCAGAACCGGGCAGGTCAGTCCTGCTGGAGGCCGACCTTGGCCCCGAGCTTGTAGGCGATGGATACGAGAAGGACCAGCGTGAGCACCATGAGCACACCGATCGCCGAGACGACAGCCATGGAGCCGTTCTCCCACTCCTCCCAGATCACGATGCCCAGCACCTCGCTGCCGGAGGTGTAGAGCAGGATCGAGCTGGAGAGCTCGCGGAAGGAGACGACCAGGATGTAGATCCAGCCCGAGAGGAGGCCTGGCATCAGCAGCGGGAGCAGCACCCGGCGGAACGTCTGCCACCAGGTGGCGCCGCTCATGTACGCCGACTCCTCGAGCTCGGCACCGATCTGGTGCTGAGAGGTGACGGCGTACCGCATTCCGTACGGCATGTAGCGGGTGAAGTAGGCGATCCCCAGCAGCCACAGCGTGCCGTACACCCCGATCGGGAAGTTGAGATAGGTGACCAGCAGGGCCACACCCATGATCAGGCCCGGAATGGTCAGCGGCACGAAGGTGAACCCGTCGATCAGCTGACGGCCAGGGATCCGGGTCCGCACGGTGATCCAGGACGCGACCGCCATGAAGGCCATCACCACAGTCGCCGATCCGACACCGAGGATCAGCGAGTTCTTCAAGGCGCGCAGCACGGTCGGGTTCTCGATCACGTCGCGGAAGTTGTCGAGCGTGAAGCTTCGGAAGGCGTCCATCGACGGCAGCTGGTAGTACGGCTGGAAAGAGCAGTACACCAGGACCGCGAGCGGCAGCACCACGGCGATCAGGAAGTACCCGATGACGACGGCGCCGGCGATGGGACGGTACTTGCCGAGCTCGATCGGCCGCGGCCTGAAGGCCTTCCCGGTCACGGTCTGGAAGCTCTTGGAGCCTCGACCGATCAGGTTGGAGAAGGTGACCCCGATCAGCGCCAGCGCCAACAGCCCAACGGCGAGCGCGCCGGCCGTGTCGTAGCCGATCGGCCATCCGCGCAGCTCGAAGTAGATCTGGCTGGTGAACACGTAGATGTTGGCGGGGACACCCAGCAGCGCCGGGACCTCGAAGCTCTCCAGGCTGCGGACCGTCATGATCAGCATCGCGCCGACGATCGCCGGCAGGATCAGGGGGAGGGTGATCCTGCGGATGACCGTGATCCGGGAGGCGCCCGACATCTGCGCGGACTCTTCGAGCGAGGGGTCCATCGCCCGGAAAGCGGCGACCATGAGCAGGAAGACGATGGGTGACAGGTGCAGGCCCTCGACCCAGATCATCCCCCACACGCTCTCGATGTTGAAGAAACCCTCACCGATGAGCGGCAGCTTCTCCAGATAGCGGTTGAGGAGGCCGATGTCCGTGTCGGCGAGCAGGATCCAGGAGACCGTGTAGAGGATCCCCGGGATGACCAGCGGGATGATCGAGGAGGCGAAGAACAGTGCCTTGAACGGCACGTCGGTTCGCACGATCAGGTACGCCAGTCCGGTGCCGACGACCAGCGAGAGGATTGCGGAACCGAACGCGAACCACAAGGACGTCCCGACGAGCGAGAACACCTTGGAGTCGCCGTAGGCCTCGCTGAACGCACCGAGGGTGAACTGTCCGGTCTCAGGGTCGAGGAAGGTGACCTGCAGCAGATACCAGAGCGGAACCACACCGAACCAGAAAATGACCGCGGCGACCAGCACCAGGATCAGTGTCTTCGGCGTCAGGATCCGTCTCAGCAACGAGGGCGTGCCGCTGTCCGTACCGGGATCGACCGGCGACTTCCTCGCTGGTGCCGGTGCCCGCTCTTCGGCGGGAGCCGTGGTCGTCATCTGCCAGCACCTCCCGCCCCGCGGAGCAGGTCGTCGTACGCCTTCGTCCACTTCTCGTTCTCGTTGACCATCTTCTCGGTGTCCACCGGGATCACCTCGACGCCTTCCATCGGGTCCTTGGCGCCCTCGGGCACGATCGCCGGGGTGAGGCCGAGATCGATGAGGACCTGCTGCCCCTCCTCGAGCATCCAGTCGGCGAAGAGCATCGCGGCCGCGGGGTGCGAGGCGTTACGGACCAGGCCGAAACCGTTCGGTCGCGCGATCGCCGGCTCCGCGATCGGCTCGTAGGCCAGCGGGGCTCCCGAGTTGATCTTCTGCTGGACGATGTAGGTGTAGTTCGTCGCCGCAACATCGAACTTCCCCGAGACATGCAGGTCGGACATGGTGGTGTGGCCCTTCTGGACCTCGGCGCCGTCGACCATGTCGGCGAAGAGCTTGTCGATCTCCTCGTCCGACTTGCCCTGCTCCTGCCAGTAGCCGTAGAGAGTCAGGTACCAGTCGTAGTCCGACAGTTCCATCGCCAGCCGGCCGTTCCACTTCGGGTCGGCCAGGTCCTCCCAGCTCTTGGGGGCCTCCTCGGCACTGACTGCGGTGGTGTTCCAGCTCGGCGCGAAGATGTTGTAGCGGGTGGCGGTCCAGTTCTCGAACTGCCCCTGCTCGCCCACCATGTCCCGACGCTCTCCGGAGTATTCAGCGAGTGCGCCTTCGCTGTTGAGGGCGAACAGCTCCAGCGCGTTGGTTTCGACGATGTCCGCACCGGCGTAGTTGGAGCTGTACTCCTTGAGCACCTTGGTGAGCACGGTGGTGGACTCGGCGCGGGTCAGGTCGACCGCGACATCGAAGTCCGCCTCGAACTCCTTCTCGAGCAGGAGCGCGATGTCATCGGTCATCGAGGTGTAGATGGTGAGCTCACCTTCGTCCTCGGCGGCCTCGACCAGCTTGTCCCGACGCTCTTGACCGTCGAGTGCGGCCATCTCCTTGAACACGGCTTCCGCCTCTGTGGGTTCGCCGGACTTCTGTCCCCCACTGACGGGGGATCCACCGCAAGCCGTGGCAAACATCAGGGTCGCTGCAGCTACTGCGGTGACACAGGCCAGTCTGGGTCTCAATTGGGGTGCTCCTTGACTCGTCGCCCGACCCTCTTACGGGATGATGGTCAGACCATTAGCACTATATGTAACACAACACAGCAGCGGTGTGAAGGGCGTCACGGACTCTTAACCCAGCCATCGTCGGCTTCTCTGGTTGTTTGAGCAACTGGTTCTTTCGCTGCCCGGAAGCGTGGGAGACGGGCGCATGCCCCAGGTCGCCAAGCCGGGCCGAAGTCCCCACAGACGCCCGCGAGAGGTGTACGGTTAACCCACAGTCCATTGGCCCAATCGCGTCTCGGAAAATCCGCGACGAGCCCCAGGAGGGATCCGCCTTGACAACCTCGAGTTCCGGCGCAGCCGGCGTCGAGATGTTCGCCAAAGTCAGTGTCGACCGGGTCTCGCAAGTGATCGTCGACCAGATCAAGCTGCTCATCCGCGACGGCCGCCTCACCCCGGGAGACCGTCTGCCCAGCGAGCGCGACCTGTGCCAGCGCTTCGGGGTCAGCCGAGTCACTGTTCGCGAGGCACTCCGCGTGCTGGAGGCCAGCGGCCTGGTCGAGATCCGCGTCGGCGCCCGAGGCGGCGCGTTCGTCACCACGCCGTCCACTGAACGACTCGGCGCCGGCCTGGCGGACCTGCTCTCCCTCGCCCCGCTGACCGCGTCCGGCGTCACCGAAGCTCGCAAGATCGTCGAGCTGGGCATTCTGCCGCTGGTCGTGACGCGTGCGACCGACGAGGACATCACCGACCTCCTGGCGATCATCGAGGAGGCCGAAGCCGCACTCGCCGCGGGTGAATACACCATGGGGCTGTCGGCCGCTTTCCACGTCCGTGTCGCCAGCTGCACCCACAACCCCGCGATCGAGATGCTGGTGCACAGCTTTCACGGCCCGATGCTGATGTCGCTGCGCCAGGCCCAGATGGCGGCGCCCACCATGGGACACAAGGGCACCGAGGAGCATCGCGCCCTCGTCGAGGCGATCAAGGCGCGGGACGTCGATGCCGCTGTCGCAGTGATGGGCACCCACCTCGAGCGCACCGCCGAACGCACCGCCGAGGACACTCACGCCTGATCGAGGATCGTCGGGTCCGTTGGTTTCGACGCTGTCCCGGCTCGTAGTCGGCGCAGTGTCGGCGCGACCAGTGCTGCCGCGCCGACGGCGGTCCCCGACGCCACCGCCAGCCCCGCGCGCGCTCCCCACTGGTCACACACCCAGCCGATCAGCGGCATGCCCAGCGGCGTCGTACCCAAGAAGACGAAGCCGTGCAGGGCCATCACCCGCCCGTGCATGCTCGGCTCCGTCCCCAGCTGCAGCAGGGTCTTGGAGAGGGTGTTGAACGCCAGGTTCGCGATCCCCATCAACATGACCGCGGCCATCGCCACCCACAGCCACGGGGCGACCGCGGCCAGTGCGTTGGCCACCCCGAAGGCACCGCCGGCCAGCAGCAGCCGCCAACTGCTGACCCGCTCGGTGGCGGCGGTGCCGAGCGCGCCGATGACCGCTCCGACCCCGAGTGCCGAGGTCAGCCACCCATAGGTCTGCGAGTCACCGTGGAACGTCTCCTTGGCGAGCACCGGCAGCACAGCCCGGAAGTTCTGGCCGAACAGCGCGATCGCGGCGACAAGGATCATGCAGGCGCGCAGCTCCGCACGGGAGAAGACGTACACGAGCCCTTCGCGTACGCGGCCGTGCTTCCGCTCCCCCGGCTCCGCTGACGCGGAGCTGGTGTCGATGAGGAGGAGCCCCCAGATGACGGGTATGAAGGAGGCCGCGTTGATGGCGAAGGCCCATCCCGAACCCGCGACGGCGATCAGCGTGCCGGCGACCGCGGGACCGACCAGCCGGCCCAGGTTGTGCACGGTCGAGGCGAGCGCCTGGGCGTTGACGTAGTCCTGCGGCCGGGTCACCTCGGCGACAAAAGCATGCCGGGCAGGGTTGTCGAAGACGGTCACGAAACCGAGCGAGAGCGAGAGCCCGAAGACCATCCACAGCTCCACGGAGCCCGAGAGCACCACGCCCGCGAGGACGGCCGCGAGCACCAGGCTGGCAGCCTGGGTGCAGATGATGACCCGTCGACGGTCCCAGCGGTCGACGAATGCGCCGCCCCAGAGCCCGAAGAGCAGCACGGGCAGGAACTGCAATGCTGCCGCGATCCCCACGTCGACGGCATCCCCGGTGAGGTCGAGGACCAGCCAGTCCTGGGCGACCCGCTGCATCCAGGTGCCGATCGTGCTGACCGAGTGACCGGTGATGAAGATCCGGTAGTTCCGGTGCCCCAGCGAACGAAGCGCCCACGGCCAGCGCCGGCGTCCCTCCGGCTCGACGGGCTCCGTCGACTCAGTCACTGACGACCTTCTCCTCGGCTTCGATGCGGGCGAGTGCCCCGCGCAACCTGCCGGCACTCAGCGCCGGCGCCATCACCAGGACCCCCGCGGCCGCGATAGCGGCCGACAGTGGCATCACGAGCACCAGCCCCGCGACCCCGAACGGCGCCACGAAGAGCGCCGCGGCACGGAAGGTGCCGGTGACCGCGATCGCCTCGCCGCGCTCCTCGGGGTGGACCGAGTCGCTGGCGATCGCCGGCCCGAGTGTCTGCAGCGTCCCCGACGAGAGTCCGGAGATGCCGAGCGCGAGACCGACCAGCCAGGCGTTGCCGGCGAGGAAGCCGACGACGCCCAGGCTCGCTCCCGTCACTACCGCGCCGATGGCGAACGCGCGGGCCAGAGCGGCACGCGACGTACGCCCGGCGACGGCCGAGCCACCCACCGAGCTCGCGTTGGCGACCGCGACCAGGGCGCCGACGACGGTGGACGAGTGTCCGGCATGGGTCAGCACGACCGGAACGTACGAGCCGAGCAGGCCGCGCCAGGCGCCGGCGGTGACGCCTGCCCAGCAGCCCGCAGACACGCCGGGGCGTCGCCACAGGCGCTCTTCGCTGCGGTCCTTGACCCGCTTGAACGGGCGCAGCCGGTCCATGAAGAGGGTCGGCACGAATGCGACCGCGGCCATGACCGCGCCCCACCCCAAGGCGTACGCCGGGCTCCGGGCCGAGAGGAGACCGGCGATCAGCGGACCGACGAGCAGCCCCGTGTTGGAGACGAAGTTGACCGCCGCCAGCGACTTCACCGAGGAGCCTTCGCGACGTACGGCGTGGGTCTGGCTGCCGGTCCAGAAGCAGGCACGGGCCACGCCCTGCAACAGCTGAGCGATGACGAACGGGACCACCGCCGCGTCGACCGCGACCATCCCGTTCGAGATCCCCAGGATGAGAGTCGCCGCGGCAACGAGGGTCCAGTCCGGGAGGACCCGCATGACCACGCCCAGGCCGAGCCGGGCTGTCATCTGGGCGATCGCCGAGATGGCGGTGAGCACGCCTACCTCGACCGCGTTGTAGCCGGCGTCGATCGCCAGCAGCGGCAGTGCCACGGAGGCGAGTCCGAGAGCGCAGGAGAACAGCGCGGCGCCCCCCGCGGCTGCGAGGGTGTCGCGCGACGGAGAGCGCCGGAGTCTCCGGTGGATCGGCACCGGGTTCAGGGTCAGACCGGGCTCTTGGCGAGCTCGCCGGCACCGGTGTATTCGGGCGCATCCTCGAAGAAGTGGATGTTGTCGTAGCCGAGCGTGCGGAAGAGCCGGTTCTGCGATTGGAACAGGCGCACCGTGGAGCCGTCGTTCGCGAAGATCTGCACCACGTGGTTCTGCGGCACATAGATCGTGTCGCCCTTGGTGAAGTCGAACCGCTTCGGCTCCAACGCCGTCCGCGCGTAGTACTTCTCGGCGATCTCGGCCTCCACCTCCCACATCAGGAAGTGCCCGTCGCCATCGAGGGCGTAGAAGACCTCGTCGGCCATCTTCCAGTAGCGTCCCGACCTGCTGCCCGGATTGATCTTCAGCTCGTAGGAGTCGGTGCTGTGGATGCGACCGTCAGTCTTCTCCGGCGACGCGATGATCCGCTGGTTTCCCAGCTGCGTCATCTCCCAGGTGGTGTCCTCGACGCTGATGACCTTCTTGCGGTCCAACACACCGGGAGTCCAGATCCGGCTCCACTCCTCGCGGGGACCGAACTCCTGGGGCCGGTCGATCGGTCCGCTCTTGCCCTGCTGGATCAGACCCATGAACATCCAGGTGCTCTTCGCCTTCACCACCAGCGCAAGGGCGTTCTCGTCGTACGGGTTGAAGTGCTGGTGCACGGAGTCGGTGTGGACGTAGACGAGGTCGTCCTTCTTCCAGTCGTAGCGGATCCCGTCGTGGATCTCATAGCCCGCCCCTTCCAGGATGTAGAAGGCAGCCTCGTTCTGGTGACCGTGGCCACCGTTCTGCCCGTGCCCGTCGACGCCCGTGAAGTGGACCTGGATCGTCTGGGTCAGGAACTGCTCGTCGCCGGGCCCGACCCGCCACGCCGTGTGCGAGGTCTTGGTGTTGGCCGAGTGGCCGACGCTGCCGTCGTCGACGACGATCGTGTTGTCACGCACTCGCGGGTTCGCGAGCTGTTCCTGACGGAACTCGTTGAGTCCGTACGTCGCCGAGTCGAGCCCGCGAACGAAGGTACGCACCTTCTTCTTCGCCATTGGTTGCCTCCTGTTGGCCGTTGGATCTGTACCGTGCCGGGCTGCCGTCAGGCGTCGACCGTCGCTGCCGACTCGGGAACCTGGAGCGCGTCGTACGCCGGAGCGTTCTCGACGTAGTGGATGTTGTCGTAGCCGAGCGTCCGGAAGAGCCGGTTCTGCGACTGGAACAGGCGCACCGTGGAACCGTCGTTGGCGAAGATCTGCACCTGGTGGTTCTGCGGCACGTAGATCGTGTCGCCCTTGGTGAAGTCGTAGCGCTTCGGCTCGAGCGCGACGCGGGCGTAGTACTTCTCGGCGATCTCGGCCTCGACCTCCCACATCAGGAAGTGCCCGTCGCCATCGAGGACGTAGAAGACCTCGTCGGCCATCTTCCAGTACCTGCCCGAGCGGCTCCCCGGCTCGATCTTCAGCTCGTAGGAGTCGGTGCTGTGGATGCGACCATCGGCCTTCTCCGGCGACGCGATGATCCGCTGGTTGCCCAGCTGCGTCATCTCCCAGGTGGTGTCCTCGAGGCCGATGACCTTCTTGCGTTCCTTGACTCCCGGGGTCCAGACGTGGTTCCACTCCTCGCGCGGGCCGAACTCGTCCGGACGGTCGATGGGGCCGCTGCGCCCCTGCTGGATGAGGCCCATGAACATCCAGGTGCTCTTGGCCTTCACGACCAGGGCGACAGCCTTCTCGTCGTACGGATTGAAGTGCTTGTGCACCGAGTCGGTGTGGACGTAGACGAGGTCGTCCTTCTTCCAGTCGTAGCGCTGATCGTCGTGGATCTCGTAGCCCTTGCCCTCGAGGATGTAGAAGGCGGCCTCGTTCTGGTGGCCGTGGCCATGGTTCGAGGACTGCGGGGGCAGCTCCACGAAGTGGACGTGGATGGTCTGGGTGAGGAACTCCTCGTCACCGGGACCGATCCGCCACCAGGTCTTGGACTGTGCGCTGTCGCCGGAGTGGCCGACCTTCGCGTCGTCGACGACGTACTCGTCGTTGCGAACGCGGTCGTACGAGAGCTGCTTCTGCCGGAACTCGTTGAGCCCGTAAGTCGCGGAATCAAGCCCGCGAACGAAAGTACGCAGCTTCTTGGCCATGCATTTCCTCCTGCCGTCAGTGCCATGGCAGGCGTCAGATCGTGGTCGACCTGATCTGCACTGCGATGCATAATGGACTGACCATTAATCTAGGCGTGATCCGCGCCACTGTCCACCCGTCGATTCAAGGATCCGGTCCATGCCCTGGTTCACCTCCTCCACCTCCCTCGCCGGCGCGCTCGCCCAGGAGCGTGCGCTTGCGGAGCTCGTCGGGGCTTCCTGATGAGCGGCTCCGCGGACGGCTCAGGCCTCCTGGAACGGCATCTGGAGTTCGTCCGTGCGCTCCGTACGGCGGGACTGTCGGTCTCCCTCTCCGAGGACCTGGACTCCGTGACCGCACTGGCCAGGGTTCCTTGGAGCAACCGGGCGATGGTCCGCGACACGTACGCCGCCACGCTGGTCAAGAAGCACTCCCAGCGTTCCACCTTCGATGCGCTCTTCGACCTCTACTTCCCGGCGATGGTCGGCGACGGCGGCGGCCGGGCGTCGGACCCACCCACCCACAAGCCGGTCGGCGACAACCTCGATGTGCTCGACACGATGCGTCGCCGGGTCCGGCGCGCCCTGCGCGAGTCCGACCTGGACGACCAGCTGCTGCGTCAGCTGGCGGCGGAGTCGGTCGGCCGCTTCGGCACCGATGCGGGGCGCACGATCGGCGCATCGCCATGGTCGGCGTACGAGACCCTGCAGCGCCTCGACGTGCAGCACCTCGTCAACCGGCTGGTCGAGGGGCTGATGCGCGACGGCGTCGAGCGCGAGCAGGCCGACAAGTTTGCCCAGCGGCGACTGACCGCGTTCATCTCGGCCGTGCACGCCGACATCGAACGACGCGCCGCTGAGCCGAAGGGGCCGGACCGCAGGGCTGCGGAGCAGGTGCGGCCGACGATCGACAAGCTGGCATTCTCCGAGGCGCGCCACGCCGACCTGGCGGCGATGCGCCGCGAGGTCTACCAGCTGGCGCGGCGGCTGGCGACCCGGTTGGCCAAGGAGCGGCGCAGCCGCGGCGGCGGTCCGGTCGACTTCCGCCGGACGATCCGGGCATCGATGGCGACCGGCGGCGTGCCGCTGACCACACACCACCGGCCCAAGCGCCCACATCGCACCGACCTGGTCGTGCTGTGCGACGTCAGCGGCTCGGTGGCACACTTCGCGCACTTCACGCTGATGTTCGTGTACGCCCTGCGGGAGGCGTTCCAGGGCATGCGGGCGTTCACGTTCGTCGATGACGTGCACGAGGTCACCGACGAACTGCGCCCCGACGCCGGCCCGGAGGAGGTCATCGCCGGGCTGGCCGGCAGCACCCGCGAGGCGGCGCTGGCGGGACGTACGCACTATGGCCGGGTCTTCGAGCGGTTCGCCGCCGAGCACGGCGAGGCGGTGGGACCACGTACGACACTCCTGATCTTGGGCGATGCTCGCGCCAACTACGCCTCGCTCGGCGACGGGCCCCTGCGGGAGCTGGCAGCGGCCGCGAAGCGCACCATCTGGCTCAACCCCGAGCCGGAGCGCAACTGGGGTTCCGGGGACTCGGCTGCGATGGTCTACGGCGACATCGTCGAGATGGCGGAGTGCCGCAACCTCCAGCAGTTGGCCGGGTTCGTCTACGACCTGGCCTGAGCGGCGTTCTTACGGTTGACCCCTACCTTCCACTCCCCATTCGATGTTATGGTCTAACCAATTGACCATTAGGAGCGAAGAATGAGCAGGACGCTGATCATCGGAGCCAGTCAGGCGGGCCTGCAGGTCGCCACCACGCTGCGCGAGTTGGGCGACGACACCCCCATCACCCTGGTCGGCGGCGAGACCCACCTGCCCTACCAGCGCCCCCCGCTCTCCAAGGCCTACCTGGCCGGGAAGGTCGGGCTGGAGGGGCTCACCTTCCGCGGCGAGCAGTGGTATCGCGACAACGCGATCGACCTGGTCCTCGGCGAGAAGGTCACCGAGGTGACCCTTCCCACCGACGGGAGCCGCGGCATCGCGATCACCGCGGCCGGACGACCGCTCGAGTTCGAGCGGCTGGCACTCACCGTCGGCGGGCGAGCCCGCCGGATCGCAGTGCCCGGTAGCGACCTGGACGGCGTCTGCTACCTGCGCCACCTCGACGACGCGGGCGACCTACGGAGCCGCATGGACTCCGCAGAAAACGTCGTCGTGATCGGCGGCGGCTTCATCGGTCTCGAGGCCGCCGCCGGCGCCCGAGCAGCGGGCAAAAGGGTCACCGTCGTCGACATCGCCGACCGGCTGCTCGCCCGCGCTGTCGCCCCCGTGGTCTCCGAGTTCTACCTCGAGGCGCACCGCCGCCGCGGCACCGAGGTCCTGCTCGGCACCGGGATCGAGCAGATCGTCGGCTCCGACGGCCACGTGACCGGGGTAAAGCTCGCCGCCGGGCAGACGCTTCCCGCCGACCTGGTCCTCGTCGGCGTAGGCCTGCAGCCGCGCATGGAGCTCGCCGAGCAGATGGGCCTGGACGTCGACGGCGGCATCGTGGTCGGCACCGACGCGCGTACGTCCCACCCCGCCGTGGTCGCTGCCGGAGACTGCACCGTCACCACCCACCCCGACCACGGCTCTCTCCGGCTCGAATCGGTGCAGAACGCGGTGGCACAGGCGAAGGTCGCCGCAGCCACGCTCCTCGGCGTCGTCCCGCCGGCCGCCGGCATCCCGTGGTTCTGGTCCGACCAGGCCGACCTGAAGCTGCAGGTCGCGGGGCTGAACAGCGGCTACGACGACGTGGTCGTGCGCGGCGATCCCGACAGCGAATCCTTCTCCGCGCTCTACTATCACGACGGTCAGCTCGTCTCGACAGACTCCATCAACGCCCCGCGTGACTACATGGCCGTCCGCAAGATCCTCGAACGCGGCGGCAACGTATCCCCTGCCGCTGCCGCGAACCCCGACATCCCTCTCAAGGATCACCTGAAGGCGATCGCCTGAGCGACGAGCAACAAAGTACGTGTCGTGATCTCAGCCCTGGATGGGGTCAGAGGATGACGGTCACGGACTTGTTCCGGCCGTAGCTCAGCAGCTCGTCGAGCGAGCTCTCCTTGCCGAGACCGCTGCTCTTGAAGCCCCCGAACGGGGAGCCGGTCGGACGCTTGCCGGTGCCGTTGACCGAGATGTAGCCCGAGTCGATGTGCCGAGCCGTGCGAAGCGCCTGCGAGATGTCGTTGGTCCAGACGTTGCCGGTCAGCCCGAACTCGACATCGTTGGCCTGAGCGATCATCTCGTCGTAGTCGTCCCAGTCCAGGACGGAGACGACCGGGCCGAAGATCTCCTCCTTGGCGATCCGCATGTCCATCGTGACGTCGGTGAACGCGGTGGGCTCAATGAAGAACCCGGTGTCCAGGCCGGCGGGCCGCTTGCCGCCGTGGGCGAGCGTGGCGCCCTCCTCGATGCCGGCCTCGACGTACGAGCAGACCTTCTCGTAGTGCGCGCGGAAGGCGATCGGGCCCATGTCGGTGTCGTCGCGCATGGGGTCGCCGACCTTCAGCTCGGAGAGCCGCTTGACCAGGGCGTTGACGAACCTGTCCTTGACGTCTCGGTGCACGAACACGCGCGACGACGAGCCACACGACTGCCCCATCGACCGCGCGAAGTTCATCGCTGCCACGGATGCGACCGCAGCCCGCTCGGCCTCAGCATCCGGGAAGACGATCATCGGGTTCTTCCCGCCGAGCTCGAGACTGACGTGCTTGATCGTGGGCGCACCTGCCGCCATGATGCGTGCCCCCGTCGGCACGGAGCCGGTGAAGGCAACCCGGGGTACGTCCGGGTGACCAGAGAGACCCGCGCCCGCCGTGGCACCGGAGCCGGTGATGATGTTGAGCACGCCCACGGGAAAGAGGTCTTTGACCAGCTCAGCGAGGCGGAGCGCGGACAGTGACGACTGCTCCCCTGGTTTGGCGACGACGGGAGCGCCGGCCGCCAGGGCTGCGGCGACCTTGCTCGAGATGAACTTGATGGGATGGTTGAACGGCACGATCCGCGCGACCACCGGGTACGGAACGAACTCGGTGTAGGTGAGCTGGTCGGGTCCACTGGGGATCGTCTGTCCCTTCGTCTCACCAGCCAAGCCGGCGAAGTAGCGGATCTCGTCGGCAGCGCTCGTCACGTCCGCGCGCATGCTGGCGACCGGGAGGCCGACATCGAGCGCGTCCAGCTCGGCCAGCTCGTCGCGGTGCTCGTCGAGCAGATCGGCGTAGTCGCGCAGCAATCGGCCGCGCTGCGTCCATGGCGTGCCGCTCCACTCAGGCGATGCTCGCCGCGCCGCCGCAACAGCCCTGTCCACGTCTTCAGCGGTGGCATCAGGAAGGTCGCCGATGACCTGCTCGGTCGTCGGGTTCTCGGCAGGAAGCGTCGCGCCGTTCGACGCGTTCACGAGTTCGCCGTCGATGAGCATCTTGCGGGATTGAATCGTCGTCACACCGTTCTCCGTCACTGTCGAATGGCTCCGTCGGATACTTCGGCCCGCCCGACGACGGGTGAGTGCCGTCTTCCGGCACCCACCCGATTCACGGTGGCTACTTCTGGCCGGTCACCTCGGCGTACATGTCCTGATAGGTGTCGAACTCGTCCTTGAGCTGCTCGACGTCGACCGAGACGATCTCGGTGCCCTGGTCGAGGCCCGCGTTGGCGTCCTTCTTCAGCGCCGAGGTCAGCCCTGCCTCACGCAGCACCTGCTGGCCATCGGTCAGGATCCATACGTAGAAGAGGTAGGCGGCCGCGGGGTGGGGCGCACTGTTCATCAGAGCCACCCCGTTCGGCCGCTGCACGACCGGCTGGACCACAGGCTCGTACGACAGTGGCGCGCCGGTATTGGCCACACCGGCTGTCTGGTAGTCGTATGTCGACATCGCGACCGCGTACTTGCCGGCGGCGAGCTGGCTCATCTGCGCTGCGTGACCGTCGACCATGGCGGAGTTGGCGGCGATGGCCTTGAAGAGGTCGGTGACCTCCCCCTCGCTCATTCCCTTCTCGTTCATGTAGTAGTCGCGCAGCGCCATGAACCAGTCGACCTCGTTGATCTCCATGGACAGCTTCCCCTGGTACTTGGGGTCGGCGAAGTCCTCGATCCGCTTCGGCCAGTCCGCATCGGGCAGCTTCTCGGTGTTGCGTGCGACGACGAACCGGTTGAGCCGGTCGGCCGTCCACCCGTCCTTCTGCCCCTCGTCGACCACGAGGTCGCGCTCAGGACCGGTGAACTCACCGAAGTGACCCTCGGCGGCCAGGGCGGTCAGCTCGAAGCCGTTCAGCTCGAGCAGGTCGGCGCCGTTGTCGTTGCCGCCCGCCTGCTCGGTGTCGACCTTGGTGATGACGTCCTCGGACGACATCCGGGGCATCTCGACCTCGATGTCGTACGCGGCCTCGAACGCCTTCTCGACGACCGGCGCTGCCTCGGGGGTGAGGGTCGAGTAGACGGAGAGCTTGCCCTCGGCCTCGGCGGCCTTGACCAGCTCCTCCATGCGCTCCTCGCCCTCGAGGTTGTTGAACCTCTCGTAGACGTCGGCTGCCTGGTCGATGTTCTCCTCGTTGCCGACGGAGGCGGCGCGGTTCACTCCCCCGCCACAGCCGGTGAGCAAGAGCGATACGGCGACCGCAACCGCGGCCAGTCCCTGGTAGGTCTTCATGGCTACTCTCTCTCCGCATCGGGGTCGAGGTCCTGGATCAGCAGGGTGTTGATCCGGTCGGGCGTGATGCCGGGCATCAGGTCGTACGCGAGGTCGGTCAGCGGCATCCGGTAGCCGAGCGGCTCGGCCATCTTGCGGGCGTTGTCGATGTCCTTCTTCCACCAGGTGAAGCGCATCCGGTCGATCTCGGCGAGCGTCCGGCTGGCGGCCGGGCTGTCCAGCAGCGCCTCCCGCAGCTTGGACGGCGCCACCCCCAGCCGTCGGCCGAGCAGCATCGCCTCGTGCACCCCGGAGATCTGGATCCAGTGGCACAGGTTGTTGACCGTCTTGCCCACCTGGCCGGACCCGAGCGGGCCGAGGTGATGGACAGCCTTGGTCCACGGCTCGAGCGACGGACGAATCCGGTCGAGCACTGCCTCGTCGCCACCGACGAGCAGGTTGATCTCGCCGCTCTCTGCCCCGCGTACGCCACCGGTCAGGGCCGCGTCGAGGACGGAGACGCCGTGCGGAGCACCGGCCTTGGCGATGTCCTCGCAGGTCTCGGGGGTGACCGAGGCGCTGATCACGATGACCGAGCCGTCCCTGGGCGCGGACAGCAGCCCGTCCTCACCGAGGCAGACGGTGCGTACGTCCTCGTCGGAGGGGACGACGACCAGGATCACGTCGTTGTCGGCGATCTCCGTCAGCGTCCGGGCAGGCTTCGCGCCACGTTCGACGACCTGCTGGCGCACGTCGGCGTCCACGTCGAGCACCGAGGTCGGCACCCCCGCGTCCACCAGGTACTCGGCCATCGGGCGACCCATCGCGCCCAGACCGATGACTCCCACACTCTGCGTCATATGTTCTGTTCCTCTTCTCGTGCCTGGATGTGATGTGTCAGCGGATGCCGTGGAAGAAGCCGCCGTCGACCAGCAGGTCGGCGGCGGTGACGAACCCGGCGTCGTCGGAGGCCATGAAGGCGACCGCGGCCGCGATGTCCTCGGGCTGCCCACCGCGGCCGAGCAGGTTCTCGCGCTTGCGGCCCTCGGGCTCGACCTCCTCGCCGACGGGCGAGCCGACCTTGTTGGGGATGACGGTGTTGACCCGGATCCCGTGCTTGCCGAGCTGGTTGGCCATCGAGCGCGACATGTTGAGCACTCCGGACTTGGCCACGCCGTAGACCAGCGCGTTGGGCCTGCCGTGGAAGCCGGAGGTCGAGCCGATGTTGATGATCGCGCCCTGCCGCTGCGTCGCGACCATGTGCTGTCCGACGTACTTGCTGCAGAGGAAGACGCTGTCGAGCGTCACCTTCAGGACCCGGTGCCAGACCTCTTCCTCGAGGTCCAGCACGGTGCCGCCGCGGTCGGTGATCGCGACGTTGTTGACCAAGATGTCGATACCACCGAGATGCTCGACGACGCCTGCGACCAGGGCCTGGACATCGGCGCTCTCGGAAACGTCGCACTTGAAGAACTGCGCGGCGCCCGGGTGGGTCTCCTCGATCTCGGCGACCGTGCGCTGACCGCGCTCGACGTCGAGGTCGACGACGGCGATCCTGGCGCCCTCGTCAGCGAACCGCTTGGCCACCGCGGCGCCGACGTTGCGGCCCGCTCCGGTGACGAGGGCGACCTTGTTCTCGAATCTCATGAGCTCTCCTGGTTGTGGGAGTTGTCGGGTGGTCAGGCGGAGACCGCGGCGCGGAGCCGCGAGGTCTCGGTCTCGTCGACGCGGTAGCCGGCGTCGTCCGCGACCAGCGCGACGCCGTAGTCGCGGCGGGCGCCGTCGACTGTCACGTAGCCGTCGAGGACGTCGGCGACGACCTGCTCGACCGGGCGGGTCAGCGGGTTGCCATAGCCGCCGGCGCCGGTCATCTCGCGGCGCAGCACGTCACCGGCGTGCAGCCGGAAGGTGCCGTCCTCGGACAGGATCACGTGCTCCTGCGGCGTACCCGGGTTGACGACGGTCGCACCGGCCGAGCCCGGGCGGCCGCCCTGGCGTCCGTCCGGCGCCGAGAGCATCTGGCCGACCCGGCTGCTGAACTGGCCCTCGCCGAGCATGCGGTACTCACGGACGTACGCCAGGCCACCCCGGTGGCGACCGGGGCCGCCGGAGTCGGGGACCAGCTCGAAGCGGACCAGTTCGACGGGGAACTCCGACTCGATGATCTCGATCGGGGTGATGGTGCCGTTGGCGACGTGTGCCTTGGAGGCGGAGACGCCGTCCCCGTCGGCGCGAGCGCCGATCGCGCCCGCGGGCAGCTCGTACTGCACCCGCGGGAATCCCCCGCTCCTATCGAAGTGCGCCAGCGTGCCGCTGATCCCGCGGCTGCTCTCCGCGATCCGGGCCATCGGCAGGATCTCGGCGAGCGCATCGAAGACCGCCTCGGCGGCGACGTTCGCGATCGGCATGTAGGTGTTGACCGGTGCCGGGATGTACGGCTCGAGGCAGGATCCCGGACGGGTCAGGCTTTCCACGGCGAGGGTCAGCCCCTCGTTGGAGGGCAGGTCCGGGTCGACCAGGCACTTGATCGCATAGCTGCAGACCGCACGCACCAGCGGCGGCCGGATGTTGTACGGCCCCGCGACCTGGTCGTCGGAGGCCGTCCAGTCGAAGCTCGCCTGACCGCCGTCGATGCGCACCGAGACACGTACGACGATCGGCTCACCGCCCTCCAGGCCGTCGCTGTGCACCTTGGCGCTGCCCGTGTAGACCCCGTCGGGCCACTCCTTGACCGCCGCGCGGACGCGCTGCTCGGTCAGCAGATAGAGCCGCTTGCCGGCCGCGGCGACGACCGCGGCGCCGTGCTTCGCGCACAGGTCGGCCACCCGGGAGGCACCCAGCGCGGTCGCGCCCACCTGCCCGCTGAGATCACCGAGAACCAGCTCCGGCGTACGGCTGTTGGCGGCCAGGATGGTCTCGACCTCGAGCACCACGAAGCCCTCGGCCATGAACTTCACCGGCGGCAGCATGATGCCCTCGTGGAAGATCTCCCGGGCCTGCCCCGAGCTGCTGCCCGGGACCATGCCACCGATGTCGCTCTTGTGCGCGATGCTGGCACTGAAGCCGAACAGCTTCCCGTCGAGCACGATCGGCGAGATCAGCGCCATGTCGGGCGCGTGCGGGCTGCCGCCGTAGTAGGGGTGGTTGACAACGAAGGCGTCGCCCGCCTTCAGGGTCTTCGCCGGGTAGCGCTCGAGCAGCGCGTCGACGCAGGCCGGGAAGGCACCGAAGTGCAGCGGCAGCACGGTGAACTGTGAGAGCACCCGCCCCTCGGAGTCGAGGATCGCGCAGCTCGCGTCGCGCGACTCACGCACGATGGTCGAGTAGCCGGTGCAGAAGAGCGCGTTCTGCATCTCCTGGACGATCCCGTCCAGGCTCTGGCTGATCACCTCGACGGTGATCGCGTCAACGGTGCTGTCATCGGTCACATGGGCGGTCATCAGCTGTTCTCCACGATGAGGTTGCCGAGGGTGTCGACGGTGACGCGCTGCCCGGGGCACACGACGGTCGTCGAGTCGTACTGGTCGATCAGGGCCGGGCCCTCGAACGAGTGGCCGGCGCGGAGCTTCTCGCGCTGGTAGACGTTCACCGGGAACGGCGTGTCTGCGACCTCGGAGAAGTACGCCTCGCGCGTCCCGACCACGGCGTCGGTGACCGGTCCGGTCGCCTCCTCCACCGCGGCCAGCTCGACCGAGGGGACCCGGCCGTACGCCTCGACGCGGTAGTTGACGACCTCGACCGGCTGGCCGGGTGCGCTGTGCCCGTGGCATTGCTCGTGGATCACGTCGAAGGCGGCGCGGATCGCGGCGACGTCCTCCGGGGTCTGCGGGAGGCCGGTGAGCGGGACCGGGTTCTCATAGCCCTGACCGGCGTAGCGCAGATCGGCGTAGTAGCGGAACGCCATCTGCTCGAGGTCGAAGCCCTCGGCACGCAGCTGCTGCTCACCCTGGGCCCGCAAGTCCTCGAAGAGCTCCGCCATCGAAGCCGGGTCGACGGTGGCGATGTCGGACAGACGGCTGCGCAGATAGTCGTGCTTGACGTCGGACATGAGCAGGCCCAACGCCGAGAACGCGCCCGGGTACGTCGGGATCACGACCTTGGCCAGGCCGAGGTCCTTCGCGATGCGACAGGCGTGCAACGGGCCGGCGCCGCCGAACGGGACCAGCGCGAACTCGCGCAGGTCGAAGCCACGCTCGGTAGAGATCGACTTGACCGCCTCGCCCATCTGGACGTCGATGATCTTCACGTGGCCCTCGGCTGCTTCGAGCAGGTCCATGCCGAGCGGGTCGGCGAGCCCGGTCCGCACGGCCTCCTCAGCGAGCGACCTGTCGATCCTCATCGCGCCGCCGAGGAGGGAGCCGGAGTCGAGGTAGCCGAGGACGACGTTGCAGTCGGTGGTCGTCGGTTGCGTGCCGCCGCGCAGATAGCAGGCCGGGCCTGGGACCGCGCCCGCGGAGGCCGGTCCGACGTGGAGGGCGCCGTAGGCGTCGACACGAGAGATCGTGCCGCCACCGGCGGCGACGGTAGTGATGTCGAGCATCGGGATCGCGATGTCACGACCGTCGATCTTGGAGCGGTCGGTGATCACCGGCTCGCCGTTCTGGATCAGGGCGACGTCGGTGCTCGTGCCGCCCATGTCGAACGTGATGATGTTCAGCGAACCCGTGTCGCGACTCAACGCACTGCCCGCGGTCACCCCGCCGGCCGGGCCGGACAGGATGGTCCCGACCGCGCGGCCCGCGGTGCTGGCGAAGGGAGCCGAGCCGCCGTTGGACTGCATCGTGAAGCGCGCCTCCGGCGCCACCTTGCGCTCGTCGAGCTCGCCTTCGAGCTTCTTCACGTAGCGTCCGAGGATCGGGGAGACGTACGCGTTGATGACGACGGTGCTGAGCCGGAAGTACTCCCTGATCTGTGGCAGGAGCTCACAGGAGGTCGAGACCCACCACTCCGGGTGCGCCTCGACCAGCATCTCCTTGATCCGGCGCTCGTGGGCGTCGTTCATGAAGGCGAAGAGCAGGCAGACCGCGACCGCCTCGACGCCCTCCTTCTCGAAGCGCTTGATGAGCTCCTTGACGGAGTCCTCGTCGAGAGGCTCGCGTACGCTCCCGTCGGCTGCGATGCGTTCGGCAGCCTCGCCCGTACGTCGCCCGGGGGCCAGCAGCGAAGGCTTCTGGTAGCCGAGGTCGAAGACCGCCGGGCCATACGGCCGGCTCTGCTCCATCGTCTCGTAGATGCCCGTGAAGCCCTCGGTCACGACCAGGCCGACATCGGCTCCCTTCTCCTCGAGCAAGGCATTCGTCGCCACGGTCGTCCCGTGGGAGAAGAAGACGATGTCGCTCGCCGCGATGCCCTCGGCTTCGAGGACGTCGAGCCCGTCGAGCACCGCCCTGCCGGGGTCGTCCGGAGTGGACGGGACCTTGAGGATCCGGTGCTTCCCGGTGTCCTCCTCGAGAAGCACGAAGTCGGAGAACGTTCCTCCGGTATCGACGGTCAGGCGATATCTCGGCACGGGCAACCTCCACCAATGGACTAATGTTCTTTGGTTAGTCCATATGAGGTTCGTCACATCCGTCAACCGGATCCACGGAGTGTGCACACAATTCGTGCCGATCCAGAACGGATCGTTCTGAATCGTTCGGCGGCTGGCTCAGGAGCCTGTCAGCAGAGAGACGACGACCCCGACGAGCGGATTGTCCGACCCGGCTCGATACCCCAGCACCAAGTCCAAGGTCCCGGCCTCGGGCAGGTCCCGAAACACCACGCCGTGCAGCGGATGCGAGCGCACCCCCTCGGGCACGATCGCCACCCCGAGACCTGCCGCGACCAGCGCCAGGAGAACCGATCCACCCGCCGCCTCGTGCTCACGCCGCGGCGTGTAGCCGGCCCCGGCACACAGGCGCGTGACTCGCGCATTGAGCGCAGAGTGCGGGCTGCTGTAGCAGACCCACGACTCATCACGCAGATCGCTCACCGAGATCCGTGCCTTCCCCACCAACCGATGCTTCGCGGGAAGGGCGAGCACCAGCGACTCCGAGACGAAGGGCGCCGTGGCGAGGTCCCGGCCGAGCACGGGCGGTCGCAGGATGCCGACCTCGAGGGTGCCGTCACGCAGCCCTTCACACTGAGCAGGGGTCAGCATGTCGGCATGGATCCCGAGCGCGACGTCCGGCAGCGCCCGCTTCACGACGCGGGCGATGCGCGGCAGGTGGGAGAAGGCAGCGGTGCCGTTCATCCCGATCCTGAGCAGGCCGGCCTGCCCCGCCGACAACCGGCGGACGCCGGCGATCGTGTCGTCGAGACGGCCGAACAGCTGGTCCGTCTCGGACTTGAGGAACTTGCCCGCCGTGGTCAACGACACCTGCCGGGTCGTCCGCTCGAAGAGCGTGACCCCGAGCTCCTCCTCCAGTTGGCGCACCTTCAGCGAGAGGGCAGGCTGGGCGACCTGGAGGCGCTCCGCCGCATGACCGAAGTGGCAGGTCTCCGCGACGGCAGCGAAATAGCGGAGATGGCGTAGATCCATCGACTGACACCAACCTTCCTTCTCTGTTCACCTGCAACCGCTCGTCCGGTGGCCACCCGGCCGGACCACCATAGACTCCGCGATTCCAGCACCGACCCTCCAATGCAGATGGGCACACGAGGGGTCCGGCTACAGTGACGCTGACGTCGCGCCGGCGCCCAGCCGGCGCCGAGCCGAGGGGACCAGCGATCGACGTACGACAGCTCCGCTACTTCGCCGCCCTGGCCGATACCCTCCATTACGGTAAGGCGGCCGAGCGCCTGCAGGTATCCCAGTCCGCACTCTCGCAGACGATCCGGCAGCTCGAGACCGAGCTCGGCGTCACTCTGCTCAACCGGACCACGCGCCAGGTGCTGCTCACGCCGGCGGGAGAGTTCCTGCAGTCCGAGGCGCAGCAGATGCTGAGCCGCCTGGACGAGACGACCGACAGCGTGCGCCGCTTCTCCGCCGGCCAGAAGGGATTGCTCCGCCTCGGACTGACCGGGACGGCGGCCTTTGCCTACCTTCCCCAGATCGCGCGTACGCTGCGGCAGCGCCTGCCTGAGGTCGAACTCGCCGTCCACGCCGACATGCTCACCCCAGACCAGTGCGATGGCATCCGCGCCGGCAGCCTGGACATCGGCATCCTGCGTCCGCCCGTGGTCGGCGACGACATCGAGACCATCCCGTTCACCACCGAGCCGCTGCTCCTGGCCATGCCGGCCGACCACAGGCTCGCCGACCGGTCAACCATCTCGGTCGCAGACCTGCGCAACGAGCCATGGGTGACCTACAGCAGTCACTACTCAGCCCTCAACGAGACCGCGACTCGGATGTGCCGCGAGGCCGGGTTCACCCCGCGCCGCGAGCACGCCGGAGCCGGCACCTCGGTCCTCCTCGGTCTCGTCGCCGCAGGCCTGGGCGTCGCGCTGGTACCCGGCGGCGTGCGCGCCTTCCCAATGGAAGGCGTCGTTTTCCACGAGCTCGACGAAGCCGAGCCGCTTGAGCTCGTGCTGGCCTTCCGCGCAAGCGGCGCGAGCGCGGTCGCGAAGGTCGCGCTGCCTCTGCTCGCCGGTTTCTGAGGTACGCCCCACCACCGTCTGCTCGCACCTGTCGTCGCACGCCACGCGACACCAGGCAGCCCTGCGCGTCCTGGAGAGACACGCGAATGGTTATTTATTAGCCAGACCCTTGTCAACAACGTCGATTATTCAGTAGCGTCACGCCTCAATCGCACGACGGCGTGCCGACGACTCATGACGGGGCCGCCTAGTTCGACCCCGGGAACGGCGGTGAGGCAAGTGAACGAAGCTCGGCGCAGACGCAGGTCCCAATGTGTGGCGGTCGCGATGCTGGCGACCATGACGTGGGGAGCGGGAGCCTGCGGCTCTTCCCCAGTCGCATCTAAGGATGAATCCGACAGCTCAGCGAACCACCCGTGGACCGGGCTCACCGGTCAAGCACGGGAGGACGCCCTCCTCGAGGCCGCCAAGAAGGAGGACGAGCTCATGGTCTACTCGGCCTTCAACGACGAGCAGGCGATGGCTGATGCGTTCATGAAGGAGTACGGCCTGGAGGTGGCTGTCTACAACGGCAACTCCGAGTCGGTCCTACAGCGAGTCGTCCAGGAGACGTCCGGCAACAAGCTCAACAACGACGTCATCGTGCTCCCGGCACCGGATCTGGAGTCGCTCAACGACAGCGGCATCCTGACCCCGTACGAGTCCGAGTATCGCGACGCGGTCTCGGTGCGCGGCAAGGGCGAGGACTGGACCGGCATCCGTCGACTGGCGTTCGTGGCCGGCTGGAACACCAAGAAGGTGTCGGAAGACGAGGTTCCCACCGACTACGCCGACCTCACCGACCCCATCTGGAAGGACCGGATGAGCATGGAGCTGGGCGACTACGACTGGTATGCCACGTTGGCCGACCACTACCGGGACAAGGGCATGTCGGAGGCCGAGGTCGACGACCTCTTCGAAGGTCTGGTGGCGAACTCCGAGGTGACCAAGGGCCACACGGCCCAGGGTGAGTTCCTGATCGCTGGCAAGTTCGACATCGCCCTCTCGCTCTACTCCCAGACCGTCGACCGCGCGAAGGAGGATGGCGCCCCGATCTCCTACGGTGACGCCACACCACGGATCGGCCCGGTCGTCGTTCGCTACGACGCCGGCGCGCTCATGAAGGGCGCCGAGAACCCGGCTTCCGCCACCTTGTACCTCGACTTCCAGCTCAACGAAGCAGGCTTCGAGGTCGACCGCGAGCTCGGCTCGCTCCCCCCGGTCCCCAGCGCGGACGACCCGATCGCCGGGGCGGACATTCTCGAGCAGGACGTCGCCGAGCTCGTCGAGCACCGCGAGGAGCTGGCCGACAAGTACGACAGCCTCGTCAACCACTGAGAGGGAAGACAACTGCATGTGCATCGAACCCGAAGGCGTCCCCCCGATGCTCCCGAAGGAGGAGCGAGGCCCCTCTGACCGGATCGATCCTCGCGAGCTCACCCCGTTGGGGCCTGTCTCGTGGGGGTACGCGGCGGTCCCGTCTGTACCCGCGACGGCCCCGCGGCCGATCCTCATCCAGTGCCACGAGCGCTACGGTGTCGTCCAGCACACCGTCGAGCTGGCCGACAGGTTCGCCGACGCCGGGCTGGTCACGGTGGCTCCGGACTTCTACGCCGATGTAGAGCTCACCGGCGAGGAAGAGCGGCTCCCGGAGATCTCCGACGCAGCGGCACTTCGCCACATCGACGCGGCGATCACGTACGCCCGCACGCTCGAGGGCTGCAGCGACGACTCGCCCGTCGCGGTGATCGGCGTGTGCCGTACCGGAAGCTACGGTCTGGTAGCCGATGCCGAGCGGGACGACATCAACGCCGTCGTCATGCTCTACGGCGGGGCGCAGGCGCGCGAGTACGAGATCGGCGACCTGCGCTCGGCGCCGTACGACAAGATTATCCGGGCCGGCACCTCGCCCGTTCTGGGTCTGTGGGGCGAGAAGGACCACACGATGTCGGTCGACGACGTGCGCGCTGTGCGCAACCTGATCGAGGACGCCAGCCGCAGCTACGACTTCGTGCTCTACCCCGACATGCCGCACGGGTGGCTCAACGACACCATGCCGGGCCGCTTCCGTGAGCAGGAGGCCACCGAATCGTTCGAGACCATTACCCGCTGGCTGCACGAGCGGCTCAGTGGCACCGACGACAACCAGGTCACCTGGTCGTTCACCTCGGCGTACGCCACCGACTACGACTTCGCCAGCAACCCCCGACTGCACTGAGGGAGACACCTTCATGGACCGCCCCACCCAACCGATCACCTCCTACGATCCCGCCCGCACGGCGCTCGTCGTCTTCGACATGCTCGAGGCCTACCGCCCAGCGATCGAGGAAGCCGGATCGCACCTGACGACCGCCAAGCTGATCGCGGCGTGCCGCTCGGTCGGAACCCCGATCTTCTACGCCCGGGCCGACCACCGCATCGACGGCGCCGACTTCGCGCGGTCGATCGCCGACACCGACTCATCCTTCACGCCCTGGGGACCGGAGAACCCGATCAAGCACAACCCACCCCACGACAGCGGCTCCCCCGAGTACCAGGTGCTCGCCGAGCTGGCGCCACAGCCCGGCGACTACGACGTGCCCAAGCATCGCTGGTCGGCCTTCCACGGCACGCACCTGGAGGTATCCCTCCGCAGTCGCGGGATCGAGCGGATCATGCTCGTCGGCGGCTCGGTCCATGTCGGCATCGCCTCCACGGCGTACGACGCCCGCGACATGGACTTCCAAGTCACTGTCGTCGAGGACTGCTGCAACGGTTTCCTCGAGCAGCGCGAGTTCTTCATGCGCAAGGTGTTCCCGCGCATGGTCAACGTACGCACCCTCGACCAGGTCGTCGAAGCGCTCGGCGCGTGAGCGACCGGACGACACCGGAGGGCGCGGTGATGAAGCGATGGACCCAGAACGTGCCCGAGCATGAGGCTGGCGCGCTCGGTGCCGGGCGACTCGGGCTCGGGCAGAGGTCGGCGCTGATCGTCGTCGACGTGACGTACGGGTTCACGGGGTCGGCGGGTCTGACCCTCGATGAGGCACGGCAGGAGTACTCCACCGCGGCTGGCCCCTCGGCGTGGGAGGCGATGCCGCACATCGCCCGGCTGATCGAGCTCGTACGCAGCAAGAGCATGCCCGTCGTCTACACCCGCTCGAGCGCGAACGACCAGGCCTTCGTCGGTCGAGCGACGAAGAAGCCCAGGACCGGCGCCAGGCTCGCGGACGGCTTCGGCGACTTTCCGGGCACGATCGCTCCCGAGACAGGCGACTGGGTGCTCGAGAAGGCCAAGGCGAGTGCGTTCTTCCAGACGCCGCTCTCGGTCTTCCTCGTGCGCGAGAAGGTCGAGTCGGTCATCGTCTGCGGCGTATCGACCTCCGGGTGTGTCCGGGCAACGGCCGTCGACTCGTGCTCGAACGGCTTCAGCACCTTCGTCGTCGACGACGCGTGCTTCGACCGGTCCTGGTTCGCGCACTGCAACAACCTCTTCGACATGGCCACCAAGTACGCCGACGTGCTGTCGGTCGACGAGCTCGAGAAGAAATGGAGTTGAGGATGAAGCACCAGGTTCTCGCGGGAACGGCCGGAACGTTCGCTCTCGCACTACTCGTGACCGGATGTGGCGGCAGCCCCGTCGCTGGCAGCGCGCCGGAGGCGAACGCGGACGCGACGGCTGTCTACGACAGGATCAACAGCCTCAGCGGCCAGGAACGCGAGGCGGAGCTGACCGAGCTCGCCGAGGAGGAGGGCCAGCTGACCGTCTACACCTCGAACACCGACATGGAGGCGATCATCGCGGGCTTCGAGGAGGAGTACGACATCGATGTCGAGCTCACTCGCGGCAACTCCGAGACGGTGCTGCAGAAGCTCCTCACCGAAGGGAGCGCGGGCAAGCTCAAGGTCGACTTCGTCGACAACAACGCCAACGAGCTCAACATCATGGCCGACCAGGGCTTCCTCTACGACTACGAGAGCGAGTACCGCGATGCCGTCCGTCAGGACGGCCAGATGGACGGCTGGACCTCCCACTACTTCAACGCGTTCGTCGTCGGCTGGAACACCGACAAGGTCGAGGCCACAGACCTGCCGAAGGAGATCAAGGACTTCGCCGACCCGAAGTGGAAGGGCCTCATCTCGCTCGAGCTCAGCGACATCGACTGGTACGCCGCCGTCTCTACCTACTACCTCGACCGGGGCATGAGCGAGCAGGAGGTCGACAGGATGTGGGCCGGCATCGCGGCCAACGCCTCGGTCGAGAAGGGGCACAGCACGATGGGTGACATGCTCTCGGCCGGCAAGCTCGACATCGCCCTCTCGATCTACCAGCACACCGTCGACGGCGCCTCCGCCGACAACGGTGCCCCGGTGGCGTGGAACCCCGACGGTCAGCACGTGGAGCCCGTCGTGGTCCGTCCCAACGGCGCCGGCCTCATGTCGGCGGCCGAGCACCCTGCGGCCGCCATGCTGTTCATGGACTACGTGCTCAGCGAGGGGCAGCAGACCATCGCCAACGTCCACCGGATCCCGACCGTGGAGGGAGTTCCCTCACCGATCGACGAGGTCGAGACGATCGGCGTCCCGGAGGAGGAGATGACCGGCGACCGGTACGAGTACTGGGACGACAAGTACCGTGACCTGGTCGGTGGTTGATGCCGCCCGCCGACGCGACCGCCGGGTTCGGGGAGTCAGCTGGTCCCGAATGCCTTCTCTACGTGGGAGGGGTCGATCAAGCCATCAAGGTCCACGTCCTTGACCCCCTCGACGGACCCATCCAGGAACTCCACCGATAGTTCCAGCTGCTCCGGCGAAGCGAGTGGAGCCTCCTGGATGACCTCGGAGGTGTAGTAGTTCCATGCGTCATCCAGTGCCGCCTGATCGTCCTCACCGAGGTAGTCGCCGAGGATCCGAGTGGCGCCCTTCTGGTTGCCCTGTACGAAGTCCGTGCCCTGCTTCAAGGCAGCGAAGAACTGGTCCAACACCTCCGGGTGATCCTCGTTGTAGGAGGTCAGTGCGACGTAGCTGACGTTCATGTACGGGATGTCCTCCTTGGCCAGGTCCACCAGCCGGTGCAGACCCGCGTTCTTGAACTGCAAGCTCGCCGGCGGATGCGTCGCGGCCGCGTCGATGGCCCCGCTCAGCAGTGCGTTGTTGACGTTGGACACGTTGCCCAAGGGCACCAGGTCGACGTCCGACGGTTCCAAGCCGGCAGCCTTGATCGCCTCGACCGTGCCGACGTACTGCGAACCGCTCTTCGAGGTGTAGCCGACCTTCTTGCCCTTCAGCTCTACGCCGGTGGCCACGTCCGCATACAGCTCGAAGGGCAGCACAGGTGTGGCCGCGCCGAGGATCTTGACGTCGTTTCCCGCCGCAGCGGCCGAGACGACCTGAGTGCCACCGATGGCGGCCATGTCGACCTGGCCGGACAGCAACGCCGGGAAGCCCTTCTCACTGTCCAGGTTGACGAGCTCGACCTCGAGGCCATGCGCCTCGAAAAAGCCTTGCTCCTTCGCGGCCCACAGCGGCAGGTTGTCGGCCACCTTCTCGCTGTAGCTCACCTTGATAGTGGTGAGGCCGTCCGCCGACTCGTCGCCGCCGCAGGCGGTGAGTGTGGCTGAGGCGACCGCGATCAGGGCCGCTGCGACGACACCTCGCTTCATCCAGGTTCCTTGGTTCATCTGTCTCTCCTTGTCGTGGGGTTGGACGGTCAGTGGCTGGCGGGGCGCCAGGATGCGAAGTGCGCCTCCACACGGCGCAGGAGCGCCGTAAGCGCCACGCCGGTGATCGCGAAGACGAAGAGGCCGACGAAGATCTTCGACGACTGGTACTGCTGGGCAGCGGTGTTCATCATCATCCCGACGCCGTGTTGGGCACCGCTCAGCTCGGCGACGTAGACGCCGATGAGCGCCTGGCCAACCGCGAGCCGTAGGCCGCCCGCGATGAAGGGGACGGTGCCCGGCAGCGCGACGGTGCGGAAGAGCTGGAGGTCGCTGGCGCCGAAGCACTGGGCCACCCGCACGACGCCCTGCTCGAGGGCGTGCATGCCCTGCGCCGTGTTGATGAGGATCGGGAAGACCGACATCAGGAACACGATGATGACCTTCGGTGTGATGCCGAACCCGAAGAAGACGATGATGAGCGGTGTCATGGCGATGCGCGGCGTCGCGTAGAGGAACGTGATGAACGGCGACAGTGCCCAGTCGACCGGCCGATACCAGCCGATCAGCAGTCCCAGCGGCAGCCCGACGAGCACGGCGAAGAAGAGTCCGATCACCAGCTCTTGGAAGCTGGCCCCCATGTCCGCCCAGAAGGACGCCTGCTGGAACATGGAGACGCCCTCGTCGAGCACGTCGAATGGCCCTGGGAGTACGCCACGTGGCTTGATCTCCAGCAGCACGACCACCTGCCAGGCGACGAGCGCGGTGAGTACCGCTGCGGTTCCCACGACGAACTTCGGCGACAGCCACGGCCTGCGCGCTGGCCTTCCGCCGGCCGGGGTGCTCGCCTGTGGTGGCGACTTCACCGTGGTCGTCGTGCTCATGATCGGGCTCCTTCCTTGGCGGCGTACAGCACGTCGGCGATCTCGTCGTGCAGGTCGGCGAACTCCCTCGTACGCCTGATGCCCTGCGCCCGAGGGCGCTCCCAGGGCACCGTGATCTCCTGGACGATGCGGCCGGGTCGAGGGCTGAAGACGGCGACCCGGTCGGCGAGAAAGGCCGCCTCGGAGATGTCGTGGGTGACAAACAGCGCGGTGACGTCCCGGGCCGCGCACACCCGCAGCAGCTCGGCCTGGAGAATCTCGCGGGTCTGTGCATCGATGGCCGCGAACGGCTCATCGAGCAGCAGGATCTCCGGGTCGACGGCGAGCGCGCGGGCCAGGTTGACCCGTGCCTGCATGCCGCCGGAGAGCTGGCTCGGAAAGGAGCTCGCCGCATCGGTGAGCCCGACCAGCTCGATCAGCTCCATGCCGCGCTCGCGGGCCTCCGTCTTCGACCAGGCCTTCGAAATCTCGAGCCCGTAGGTGACGTTCGCGAGCACGGATCGCCAGGGCAGCAGGTTGGGCTGCTGGAAGACCATCGCCCGGTCGGGGCCTGGCCCCGGGATGACGCGCCCATCGAGGGTCAGCTCTCCCCCACTGGTCGGGACGAAGCCCGCGACTGCGTTCAGCACCGTCGTCTTGCCGCAGCCAGAGGGACCGACGAGGCACACGAAGTCGCCGCGACTGATCTCGAGGTCGACGGAATCTACGGCCGTGACGACCTCGTCCGTGCCCGGTTTCGCATACTGAATGAGCAGGTCACGTGCAAGCAGGTGACTGGCGGTTGCTTCCAAGGCGCTGCCTTTCTGGTGGGGGTGGGGCGGTCTCAGATGACGAAGGACTCGGTCGCCTCGGGCGCAAACAGCTCATCGGCGGTCCGAGGCCGGGAGGAGAGTCCCTGATCGTGGTGGTAGCGACAGAAGACATCGAGGACGTGCCGGTTCGCCTCCAGGCCGTAGGACCAGTAGTCCTGGCCGAGCAGCCCGCGTGCCTCCTCGAGGTGAGGCATCAGCCAGGGCTCCATGAACCGCAGCGCGGAGGCGTCATAGATCCGGTCGTACGCCTGGTTCTTGGCGATGTCGAGCGCCTTGGTCAGCGACTGGGCGACCCACGGGTACCGCTCATAGACCTCGCGCCGGACCGCCACCACGTGCATGATCGGGAAGATCCCGGTGCTGGCGTAGTAGTCCTTCTCCGCGGACACCATGTCCGGGAAGAGCCGGCGGACACGGCCGTCGCCGCGCCCGAACGAGCTCGGGATCCGGGGACCGTAGAACGCGTCGATCTCACCGGCATGGAGCATCTCGTTGAGCGTCCGGTCGGGCGGGATCGGGGTCACCTCGAAGCGGGTGCTGATCGCGCCCTTCTCGATCCGGCCGGGTGCCTCCTGACCGCCGGTGAGATAGGTGACCGAGTCCAGCGGGACGTCGTACTCGTCGGCCAGGATTCCGCGGATCCAGACGTTCGCCGTCAGCTGGAACTCGGCGTTGCCGACCTTCTTCCCGCGCAGGTCCGAGGGTTTCTCGATACCGGACTCGGCGTTGACGAAGATCCCACCGTGACGGAACTGCCGCGAGGTGAAGACCGGCAGCGCCACGAACGGGACCGGGTCGCGATCCAGGGTCGCCAGGTAGGTCGACAGCGACATCTCAGCGACGTCGAACTCCTGGTGTCGTGCCATCCGGAAGAAGGTTTCCTCGACCGGCAGACGGAGGTACGTCAGGTCGATGCCGTCCGCGCGGACGGACCCATCCTCGAGGGCCCGGGTGCGGTCGTAGTCGCCGCAGGCGAAGGAGAGATGGAGGTTCCCCATCAGCGCCCCATCGCGGTCAGGCGCTGGTCCAGGCGCGGGTAGACCCGGCGCGCATTCGCCTCATAGATCTTGGTGAGCTCCTCCCGCTTCAGGCCGGAGGCTTCGACGTACTGCAGGGTGTCGTCCCACTCCAAGCCGGTCTCCGGGTCGGCACCACGTACGGCGCCCAGCATCTCGGCGGCGAACAGGATGTTGTCCGCGGGGATCACCCGGGTGAGCAGGTCGATGCCGGGCTGGTGGTAGACGGCGGTGTCGAAGAAGACGTTGTCGAGCAGCTCGGCCGGGTCCTGCCAGCCGTAGCGCATCGCGAGACCGCGGTAGCGGCCCCAGTGGTAGGGCACCGCTCCCCCGCCGTGCGGGATCACGAACCGGAGCCCGGGGAACCGCTCGAACAGGTCCGACTGGAGCAACTGCACGAAGACGCTCGTGTCAGCGTTGAGGTAGTGGGCGCCGAGGGTGTGGAAGTTGGGGTTGCAGGCGCTCGAGACGTGGACCATCGCCGGGACATCCAGCTCCTCGAGCGTCTCGAAGACCGGGAACCAGTACGGGTCGCTCAGCGGGACGCCCGCCCAGGTGCCGGATGGGTCAGGGTTGAGGTTGACCCCGACGAACCCGAGTTCGGTGACCACTCTGCGGATCTCCTTTACCACCCGCCCCAGGGAACCCCCCGGCGTCTGTGGCAGCTGAGCGACGGCAGCGAAGTTGGCCGGGAAGAGCTCGGTGACCCGGTGGACCAGGTCGTTGCAGGTGCGGGCCCAGTGGACCGCCACGTCGCGGTCAGGGACGTGGTGCTCCATGCCGGAGGCCTTCGGCGAGAACAACATGAAGTCGGCGCCGCGCTCGCGCAGGATCTTGAGCTGGTTGTGCTCGACGCTCTCCCGGATCTGGTCGTCGCTGATCTGTGCCGGGTAAGGCACCGGCGCCGAGGGATCGGCGAGCCTGGCGAGCAGACCGTCGCGGAAGTCCTGGTGCTCTCGCGGCGTGGTCGTGTAGTGGCCGTGGACGTCTATGATCATGCCTGCTGCTCCTTAACCCAGTCCTCGTAGTCGATGTAGCGGGTGCCCGCCTTCTCGACCATCGGACGCATGTTGTTGACGTCGAGCGCGATCTCGCCTGCCTGGTATCGGGCCCGCGCCGTCGCCTCCTTCTCCTCGCGCGCGGTCGAGGCGGCGAGCACGGCCGCGGCGCGCAGCCTCGGGACGGCGACGACCCCGTCGTCATCGGCGACGATGACGTCGCCGGGGTTGACGATGCGACCGGCGATGCTGATCGGCACGTTGACGTCGCCGACGGTGCCCTTGCCGGTGCCTTCGGCCGAGACCGCCTTCGACCAGACCGGGAAGTCCATCTCGTTGAGGTCGGCGACATCGCGTACGCCCGCCTCGATCACCAGGCCGCGTACGCCGCGGGCCTTGAGCGAGGTGGCGAGCAGGTCGCCGAAGTAGCCCATGTCGCATGGCGCGGTCGGCGCGACGACGAGGACATCGCCCTCGGCGCACTGCTCGACTGCGACGCCGATGGTGGTGTTGTCGCCGGGCGCGACGGTGACCGTGACCGCGTTTCCGGCAATGCGTACGCCGTGCTGGATCGGGGTCAGGTGCGACCCGAGCAGGCCGATGCGATTCTGTGCCTCGTGGACGGTGGCGACCCCGTACGCAGCCAGCGCATCCACCGTCTCGCGGCCTGCGCGCGGAGGGTTGGTGACGACGACGGGCATCAGCGCACCGCCCCGCCGGCCTGGCCGATCATGTCGGGCATCATCGAGACGTGGATCGCATCTTCGTCGGTCTCCCCCGCGAGCACGCGGATGGCGTGGTCGACCTGGTCGATGCCGTAGCGATGCGTGGCCAGCTTCTCCAATGGGTAGCGGTGCGAAGCGAGTTGGGCGACCGCCAGCTCGCAGGCGTTGAAGGAGTGGCCACGGGCGGACTTGATCGTGATCGACTTCTCGGTGACCTTCTTGACCGGGAAGTCGGGGAAAGCGGCAAGTTCACCCTGAATGAGCAGGGTGCCCTCTCGGCGCTTGAGAACATCGACGCCCAGCAGCACCGGGGCCGTGCCGGCGCGGGAGGTGCAGTCGAGGACGAAGTCGACACCGCGGCCGTCGGTCAGGTCCATGACCTTCTCGCGCGGGTCCTCCGTGAGGACGTCGACGACCGCGTCGGCGCCGAGTTCCTTCGCGAGCTCGAAGCGCTTCGCATCGCGCGTGGTGCCCGAGACGATCACCTGGGCGGCACCGGCGGTCTTGGCGGCGACCAACTGGGCGAGCCCCTGCTGGCCGGGGCCCTGGATCAGGACGGTGTCGTTGTAACCGACCCCAGCGGTGAGCAGCGCCCACTCGATGCCGTTGGACAGCGGCATCACCAGGCCGGCCTCCTCGGCCGTGATGGAATCCGGGATCTTGTGCATCACCGAGTTCCAGGGCAGGTACATGTACTCCGAGAAGCCGCCCCACAGGGCACCCTCGAAGCCGGTGGAGGTGTAGCCGAAGCGGCGGGCGTCGGGGTTGGTGCGCCAGTCGGTCGCCTCGCAGTGGCGGTACTCGCCGATCCGGCACCACTCGCAGCTGAAGCAGGCCACGTAGTGCTCCAGGAAGATGCGGTCGCCGATCTCGACGTCGTGGCGGCGCAGGAAGTTCTCGCCGGCCTCGGCGATGACCCCGACGTTCTCGTGGCCCATGATCACCTCGCCCTTGGTGGCGGGGGTGGTCGGCGGGCTGGAGTAGAGCTTCACGTCGGTGCCGCAGATGCCTGCGACCTCGACCCGGAGCAGGGCCGAGTCGGCATCGATCCGGGGCCTGTCGAACTCGCGCATCTCGGTCGTGCCGGGTGCGGTGCGGACTGCCGCGAGCACCTTGTCGGTCATGGACTCTCCCTCGTGAACTGGCATTGGCAGAATGGTATGACCAACACTATCATTCAAATGTGAGAGGGGTCACCCGCTGCTCCTCTCCCCCCGTCTCAGTCAGGAGAGCCGATGCCGGAGCTGAAGACCCTCACCCGCGCCCAGGGCGCAAACCAAGCGCTGATCTCACACGAGGTCGAACCGGACGGCTGGACGCTGTCGTTCGCCGACGAGCCCGTCCTCGTCAAGGGCTTCCGCAAGATGGTGCGCGACGACGAGTACGACGTCGCCGAGCTCGCCGTGACGACCTACCTGACTGCCAAGGAGCATGGTGCGAAGTTCACCGCGCTGCCGATCTTCATCGTCCGTGACTTCCACCACGGCAAGACCCAGGTGCTCGCGGACGGGCCCGTCAGGACCACCGCCGATCTGGCTGGCAAGCGCGTCGGCGTGAACCGCGGCTACACCGTCACCGCAGGCGTCTGGGCCCGAGCGGCCCTCGCCGACGCCGGCCTCGACCTGTCCTCGGTCACCTGGGTTCTCTCCGGCGACGAGCACGTGGCGACGTACGTTCCGCCGGCCAATGTCGAGGCCGCTCCCGTGGACCGCACCCTGGAGGAGATGCTGCTCTCCGGCGAGCTCGACGCGGTCGTCAACGCGGGCATCGAGAACGACACCGTCGTCTCCCTCCTACCGGAGAGCGCCGCCTGGGACTCGCTGAAGGAGACCGGTTTCGTGCCGGTCAACCATCTCGTCGTGGTCCGTGACGAGCTGCTCGAGGCGAACCCCGGCCTGGCGACGGCGATCTTCGACGCCTTCGCCGAGGCCAAACGCAGATACGTCGCGCGACTCCAGGACGGGCTCGCGGAGACGAAGCAGGACCGCAGCTTCCTGAGGTTCACCGAGGTCACCGGCCAGGTCGACCCGCTGCCCTACGGGGTCGAGGCCAACCGCGCCGTCCTGGAGAAGCTCATGGAGAACGCGATCGCGCAGGGGATCCTGACCAGGCCGCTCGCGCTCGAGGACGTGTTCGCCGCCGAGACCCTCGGGCTTGAGGGATGACCCCGCGACGACTGGCGGTCGCCGCCGACCACAACGGCGTCGCGCTCAAGGCTCTCGTCGTCGAGCGCCTGTCGGCGGCCGGGCACCAACTGACCGACCACGGCGCCGACGCCGCGGCCGGCGAGGTGCACTACCCGCCGCTGTGTGCCGCCGTGTGCGACGACATCCTCACGGGACGCGCCGACGGCGGGATCATCATCGGCGGCAGCGGCTCCGGCGAGTCGATCGCCTGCAACCGGCGTCCCGGCATCCGCGCGGGCATCGCCTGGTCCCGCTGGGCCACCGAGATCTCCCGCGGCAACAACGACGCCAACGTCATGATCGTCCCAGCCAAGGCACTCGACGACACTGCCGCGCTCGAGCTGGTCGAGATCTGGCTGCGCACGCCCTTCAAGCGCGGCGTGCATGCCGAGCGGCTGGCTCAGATCGAGGCGCACGAGACCGGGCGTTGAGCGATCACGACGGCCCGGCCGGTGGGCACCTCCAAGGCGCAGGCCTGCTCGTCGGTCAGCCCCTCGACCAGCCGCCGCAGCATCCGGATGGTGTTGCCGTGCGAGACGACGAGCACGGTGCAGCCCGCGGCGACCTGCGGCAACAGGATGCTGACCACGTACGGCTCCAGCCGGGCGAATACGTCGGCGAGGCTCTCGGCCCGACCCTCGGCATCGCGCGGCGGCCGGCCATCGATGCTGCGTCGCCAGCGAGCGACCGGCCCGGCGCCGTAGCGCGCGACCGCGTCGGCGCGGCGCATCCCCTGGAGCGCCCCGTAGTGCCGCTCGTTGAGCAACTCGGTCCGCAGGGCACCCACGTCCGGACCACCGCAGCTCTCCAGCACGAGGTCGGCGGTGTCGACCGCGCGAGCCAGCCGGGAGGTGTGCACCATGTCCGGGACCAGACCATCGGCGAGGAGCAGTCGGCCGGCCGTACGCGCCTCGTCGCGCCCGGTCGCGGTGAGCCCGACATCGACCCAGCCAGCAAACCGGTCCGCGGCGTTCCACTCGCTCTCGCCGTGGCGCAGCACGACGAGGGTCAATGCCGGTCCAAGAAGGCCAAGATGCGCGCCGGCGCGGTCTCCGGAGTCTGCTCGACGACCGGGACGTCCCAGTAGTCGTGCACCGGCAGGCACTCCTCGAGGTAGCGCGCCGCCGAGGGAGCGTGTGAGACGTCCTGTCCCGGCACGATCAGGGCCGGTACCTCGAGGGTCATCAGGTCCTCGGCCTCGACCCCGGGCACGGTGTCCCGGTCGAAGAGCCCGCGAACGGTGGCGGTCACGATCAGGTCGTAGCGCACCGGATCGATCGTGGCGTACTCCTTCGCGAACGCCTCGTCGGTGCGCAGCGGCGCCGCCCACGGCCCCACGCGCGGGTCCTTGCTGAAGCCCGCGGTCGTCGAGCGCGCCAAGTCGACGACCGCGGGCAGGCCGTGCTCGGCGACGTAGGCGAGGTGCTGGACGAAACGGCGGTGCTGCGCCTGGCGGTAACGCGGCCCACCGGCCGGGGAGAAGAGCACCATGCTCCGCACCCGGTCGGGAGCCGCGACCGCGAGCGCGGCAGCGGTGGAGCAGCCCACACAACCGCCCATCGTGTGCGCCCGCTCGATCCCCAGGTGATCGAGGAGGCCGAGCGCCTGGGTCACGTAGACCGGCCAGTCGAGCCGTTCCACGCGGCCGCTCGACTGCCCCGACTCCCGACGGTCGAAGACCACACAGGTGTAGCGGTCCTTGAACGCGTCCACGAACCCGAGGTCGCGGTAGCGGCCGAAGTGGGTCCAGTTGTCGAGGCTCGAGTCGAACCCGCCCGGGCTGAACATCAGGATCGGCGGGCCGTCACCGACGGTCTCGTAGCGGGTCCTGATGCCGTCGATGTCGACGTACGGCATGCGCTGCTCTCCTGGTTCTCAGGTGGACGGTGGTACCGGGACGCCGCCACGGATCTGGCGGGCGGCACGGACGTCGGAGGCGTACTCGGTCAGTGCGTCGTACGCCGTCCTGGCCACGTTGGCGTAGGTGTCCGGCTCGGAGTCGAGCCACTTCTCGTGGTAGCCGATGGCAGCGGTCGCCATCCGGATCCGGCCGTCCAGCCAGGGTCCACCGCCGAAGCCACCGAGCACCGGTACGTCGACAGCGGCCACCACGGCCGGCCCGACCACGGGGCCGGAGTTGGTGAAGTTGAGCAGCGAGGCGCCGGCACGGACGAGCCGCTTGGCATCGACGACCATCTCGGCCTGCATCTCCTCGGGGATCGCGCCTGTTGCGGCGCCGGTATAGGCGACGCCATAGCGAAGAGCGGTCTGCGGGGTGATGCCGAACTGGGCGAAGACCGGGATCCCGGCACGCACGATCGCCTCGACCGCCTCCGGGTAGTCGGCCGCACCGTCGAGCTTGACCAGATCGACGCCGGTCTTCTTGACCAGTCTGATCGCTGCCCTCACCGCAGCGCCGGTGCCTTCCTGGAGAGGACCGTAGGGGAAGTCGACGCTCACCAGAGCGCGCGTGACACCTCGGCGCACGGCCTTCGCCACGACGATCATCTCCTCGAGCGTGACCTCGAGCGGGTTGTCGTGACCCCAGAGGTTGGCGCCGACGGTATCGCCGACCGAGATGATGTCGACGCCTGCCCTGTCGGCGATCCGGGCCATCTGGTAGTCCCAGGCGACGACGCAGACACTCTTCTCGCCTGCTCGCTTCATCTCCTGCAGTCGCTGCAGCGTGACCTTCTCGATGCTCATGCGCGCGTCGCCCTCAGCAGCTCGACCAGGTCGTCCTCGTCGGCGGGCACCAGCAGGATCCGGGCGTACGGCCGTAGCGTGAGCAGGGCTTCGCTGCTCAGCCTGCCCGGCGTGATGACCAGGCCGGCCGTCATGATGCCGCGAACCTTGCAAGCCGCACCGATGGTGGCGGCCGCCTCCGAGTTCTCACCCGCGGTGGAGACCATCACGACGGTGTTGCTCTGCTCGAGCTCGCCGGCGAGCGGGACCGTCTCACCAGCCATGGTGATCAGATCGTGTCCGGGGTCGTACGCGACATAGAAACGAGCCTGCCCCCAGTCCTCTTCCGAGGCCGCGCGGACGATCATCTCTGCGGCCTCGTCCAGGGCGACCACACGGGTGTTGCGTGCCGCCGCGAGCGGGTAGTCGATGCGGTATCGGGCTTCCTCCGTCGTCGTCGCACGAGCGGAGCTGCTGATCGGCACAGGCGTTGACACAGACACAGCTCCTACTCAGACCGTGGTCTGCGGAACGCCCGGCTTGGCGACCATCGCCTCGCCGATACCTTCGACGAAGGGCTGATCCTTGGGCAACACGATGGCAACCGAACGCACCTTCTGGTCCTCTGGGCGGTTGCCGATGGGCTCGACCCCCTCGGCCAGAGCCAGAGCGGCCTTGCGGAGCTTCTGACGGGCCTTGATGATGCCGGCGTCCGTTGCGACGAGTCGTTCCTTGGTCCGGTCGACAACCGGCCCCATCGACTCCTGCAAGGAGGAGTCCTGCAGCGCGATGCCGTGGATCCCGGAGTACGTCTCACCGCGGCGCTGGGCCTCGCGGTCCATCAGATAGTCGTTGTCCTTGTTGGCAAGCGGGCGGTAGGCATCGTCGTTGGCGCTGTGGACACCCTTGCCTGCGCGCATCGCCTCGACCTCGGTGTCAGTGAGCTCGCGGGTGGGGTGGTAGTCGAAGCTCCATGCCCAGCAGTTGTCGTCGTCGATCGGCACCCAGAAGTGGCCGTGCATCGGATGGTCGGCGCGCGGCGGGACCATGGTGAAGTTGGGCAGCACCCACGGCGTCACGCGCCAGTAGTAGTGGCCCTCCTCCGCGTTGCGGCGGGCACCGATGAGCAGGCCGCCCTCGTAGTCGACGACCTCGAAGTACGGCTTGAGGTCACCGGCGTTGTACTCGTTGCCCTTGGATCCCTTGAACAGCGGGTCGGTATTGAGGTTGCCCGAGTGCAGGAAGGTGACGTGGCTGGAGTCGATGCCGCCCTCGAGTGCCTGCAGCCAGTTGCACTCCTGCAGACGCTTGGACGTGAAGTTCTGCTTCTCGGAAACCGTGTAGGCCTCCCACTCGGGAAGCGGCGGCTGGTCGGCCGGGTCACCCATGTAGGTCCACAGCACGTCACCGAGCTTGACCAGCGGGTAGCCCTTGAGCTTGACGTTCTCACAGAAGTTGCTGGTGGCCGGTTCGCTCGGAACCTCGATCGCCTGGCCCGTGTAGTCGTACTTCCAACCGTGGTAGGGGCAACGCAGGCCACCCTCCTCGTTGCGGCCGAACCACAGGCTCACACCGCGGTGGGCGCAGAACTCGTCCATCAGGCCGTAGTTGCCGTCACTGTCGCGGATGGCGATCAGCCGCTCGGAGAGAATCTTGACCCGGACCGGCGGGCAGTCGTTGTCGGGCAGCTCCTCGGCGAGGAGCACAGGCTGCCAATAGCGACGGAACAGGTCGCCCATCTTCGTCCCCGGGCCGGTCTGCGTCAGCAGATCGTTGATCTCTTTCCTGAGCACTACATCGTCCTTTCGCTTGTGGCCGTTGCCACATCAAGATAATTATCAGACCATTAATCCATTAGGCAAGGCCTAGTACTGCGAGGGAGGAACATCGACCACGAGCCCATCCAGCTCGGCCGTCATCTCGATCTGGCAACCCAGGCGGCTTCCAGGCCGTCGATCCTCGACACCGAGGTCGAGGAGGTCGTCCTCGAGGTCGCCGGGAGCGCCGACCGCATCAAGGAACTCCTCGCGCACCCAGACATGACAGGTCGCGCACGAGTTGTTGCCGCCGCACTCCCCGACGATCCCGGGGACCCCGTTACGGACAGCCGAGGCCATGACGTTGTCCCCGAGCGCGGCATCCACAGCGCGCTCGACACCGGATTCGTCGACGTAGACAACCTTGGGCACTTCAACTCCTCTATTCGAATGACTAATGGCCTTACCAATATACCATCGCCAAGCGAGTGCCACTAGACCCCACTCGATCGCCGTCATGCCGCGGGTCGGCGAGAGCACGTGAATGCGCTCGGCCGCCCACGGGGCCAGGGAAACGCTGAAGAGGGCGCGCGAGGACGCGCCAGCGGCATCGACGAGCGCGGTCGAAGCCGAGATCGACCGCACGGCAACTCCCGATGCTCCGGGCGCGTGACCGAATCAGAAAGGCCGCCGGATCTGCTTCTCAGCAGGTCAGACGGCCTTTTCGAGGTGGTGCGTGATACTGGGTTCGAACCAGTGACCCCCTCGGTGTGAACGAGGTGCGCTACCACTGCGCCAATCACGCGTTGCGGGTGAAACATTAGCGCATCCGCTCACCGGACCCACATTCGGGCCATGCCGGACGTAGGCTCCCGGCCATCGGCAGGACACGTGGATGCAACCGAAGGAGCGAAGATGCTCGCGTACGAACGGACCGGCAGCGGGGAGCCGCTGCTCCTGATCCATGGCATCGCGCACCGCAGGCAGGCGTGGGGCGGGGTGGTGGAGCGGCTGGCCGAGGAGTTCGAGGTGATCACGATCGATCTGCCGGGGCACGGTGAGTCGCCGGCGTTCGATCTGGCGGGGCGTACGGTGCGGGAGGCGGTGGCGCATGAGCTGAACGAGCTCCGGGAAGAACTCGGGATCGAGCGGCCGCACGTCGCCGGCAACAGCCTCGGCGGGCTGCTCGCGCTGGAGATGGCCGATGCCGGGCACGCGCGGTCGGTGACGGCGCTCTCCCCCGCCGGGTTCTGGATGAACGGCCTCGACTACCTCTACGTCAGGGGCCTGTTCGCCGGGATCCAGGCGGTCGCGCGGCCGCTGGCGCCGGTGGCGGGGTCGCTGCTGCAGTCGAGGGTGGCGCGTACGGTCACGATGGGCTGCTTCTTCGCCCACCCGGAGCGGCTCGACCCTGCCGTCGCGGCCGCCGACACGGCCAACATGGTCGCCTCGCGCGCGGGGATCAAGACGTTCTTCAGCGGTGCCTACCGCTACCCCGGAGCGACGCAGACCGATGTCCCCACCACGATCGCCTGGGCGTCGCGCGACCTCACCCTGCTCCCCTACCAGGCGAAGGTGGCCGCGCGGCAGCTTCCGCACGCGACCCACCGGTGGCTTGCGGGTTGCGGCCACGTACCTATGAACGATGACCCCGACCTGGTGGCCGAGGTCATCCGCGAGACTGCCCGGACGCAGCCGCGCGACGAGCAGGTCGCCTAGCCCCTCTAGCCGCGAGCGGCGAGGATCCCGCGCGGGTCGAAGGCGACCCGGATCTCCGTGATCAGCCCATCCTCGACGCGCATCCAGTTGGCGGTGGGGGCGGGCTCGGCGACGGTGGTGTGCAGGTCGAACCAGGTGATCACGCTCGGCCCGTCGGCGAGCCGCTCCTTCACCTCGATCTTGTCGAGCACCTGGGCCATGCCCTCGAGTCCGGCGACGCACTCGGCGGCGCCCTCGATCGTGGCGAGCGGGCCGGCGAAGCTCACGTCGTCGGCCAGCAGCGCACGCAGACGGGTGAAGTCGCGCTCCTGCCAGGCGGTGAAGTACGCCTCGGCGAGCTCGGCAGCGGATGCGGTCATCGGTTCTCCTCAGATCGGTTCGGGTTTCACCTCCCAGCCTGACCCGACACCCGCGAACACTCAAACAGATAGTTCTGCTGCTTGCTAGCATCAACGGTGATGGAAATCGGACAGCTCCGCTACTTCGTCGCCGTCGTCGACCACGGCTCGTTCACGGCCGCGGCCCAGCGCCTCCACGTCAGCCAGTCGGGCATCAGCGCCCAGCTGGCCAAGCTCGAGCGCGAGCTCGGCCATGACCTGCTCGTCCGGGGTCCCCGCAACGTACGTCTCACCCACGCCGGCGAGACGCTCCTCCCCCGCGCCCGCGAGGCGATCCGGGCGATCGAGGGTGTGCGGCAGAGCGCCGACGAGCTGAGCGACCTGATCCACGGCCAGGTACGCCTCGGGATGATCTCCGGCTGCACGATCCCTGGCTTCCTGGACGCCGTCGCCACCTTCCACCGGGAGCATCCCGGGGTCAGCGTCGAGCTCGTCGAGGACACCTCCGACCGCCTCCAGCGACGTACGCTGGCCGGCGAGCTCGACCTCGGCCTGATCTCCCATGCGGGACCCGTCATCGACGGCCTGGCCACCGAGTCCGTCAGCGACGAGCGGCTCGCGGTGATCACGCCGCCCGGCCACCGCCTCGCCGGCGCCCGGCCGAGGCTCGCCGACCTCCACGAGGAGACGGTGCTCTGCATCCCGCCGGGCACGGGCGTACGCACGGCTCTGGAGCAGTCGTGCGCGCGGGCGGGTGTGGAGTCGAAGGTCGACCTGTCCGGGTCCAACCCGGAGACGCTGCTCGGGCTGACCGCCCGCGGACTGGGCGTCTGCGTGCTGGCCGAGTCGATGGCGGCCGGGACCGATCTGGTCGCGACGCCGATCGTCGACGCGGAAGTGAGGGCCGGGCTGGCGCTCGTGGTCCGCGAGGGTGACCAGCAGCGCGCCACCCGGCGGCTCTACGACCTGCTTCAGGCAGTTCTCACCTGAGGATGGCGCAGCCCGGGATGATCCTCGGGCAGCGAGCGCCGCAGGACGACCCAGCTCACCAGCAGGCACAGCGCGACCAGGGGCCAGCTGAGCGCGACCCGGGCGATCGCCAAGGCGACCACGTCGCCCGACCACCACAGCGGGCCGAAGATGGCGACCCGGATGACGTACTGACAGACCCAGACCCAGCTCGCCAGCGCATAGCCCCGCAGCAGGACGGGGTCGCGCCGCCAGGCGCCGCGCTGGCGCAGCACCAGACCGACAACCACGCCGAGCAGCGGCCAGCGGAACGCGATGCTGACCACCCACACCAGGGCGCTAGCCGCATTGGCGGCGAGCTGGACCACGAAGAAGTCCTCCGCCCGGCCCGTACGCAGCGCGATCATCGCCGCGACCGCGACGCCCGCCACGCCCAGCAGCACGGCGCGCGGCTTGCGGCCCTTGCGCCACTGCCAGAGGGCCACGATCGCGGCCACCGCGAGTGCCACCACGGTCGCGATCCACAGCTCCCCGCTGACCAGCCAGCCGGCCGCGAACGCTACCGGCGGGACGGTGGCGTCGATCGCGCCGCGCGCGCCTCCGAGGAGGTCTGCGAGGGTCTCGGCGTCTTCGTTGCGGCGGTCGGTGGTCATCACACGAGTAAGGCTAGCCTTACTTGCAAGGCGCGTGACGCCTCGGCCCGCGCAAGCGACCACTCGGCCGACCGGGGCGACGCCTCGGCCGACGGGGGTGACGCCTCGGCAAAATTTCACCGGGAGGGCAACCGGCGGACGTACGGCGGCCATCCGGCGCCGCTTTGCTCTGAGCGCCGCTGCTCGGGCACGCGGAAGACGCCCCATCCAAGCGGAGGATTCAACGTGTCACACGAGCACCACCCCCACTCGCACGGGCCGGACGGGCACCACCACGCCCACGCGCACGGCCACGACCACACTCACTCCCACGAGGTCGACGAGATCACCCTCGCCGCCTCCTCGGACGCGTCCGACAGCGACCTGCGTCCCGCCGAGGTCACCCGGCGCAACCTGCTCCGCGCCGCCGGCATCGCCGGCGCCGTGACCGCCGGGATGGCTGGCATGACCGGCGTGACCCCGGCGATGGCCGAGACCGCCACGACCGCCACCGCGAAGGGCGGCAACCGGGCCACGATCCGGCACTGGCTCGCCGGCGACCACCACATCCACACCCAGCACAGCTCGGACGCGATGTACCGGGTCATCGACCAGGCACAGCACGGCGCCGCGTACGGCCTGGACTGGCTGGTCATCACCGACCACGGCGGCGCCACCCACGCCAAGCTGGGCGTCGACCTGGTCAACCCCGACATCGTGGCCGCGCGCAAGGTGCTCAAGGACACCCTGATCTTCCAGGGTCTGGAGTGGAACATCCCGGCTGCCGAGCACGGGACCGTCTTCGTCGCGCCGGGGCGCAACGAGGTCGCGGTGCTCAAGCAGTTCGAGAACGACTACGACGGCTCCGTCAAGGGCGCCAGCGGCAACTCCCCGGAGAACGAGGCGCTCGCCGTCGCCGGCATCCAGTGGCTCGGCAAGCAGGTCGACAAGCGCCGCGTCGCGGACGCGCTCTTCCTGGCCAACCACCCCGCCCGCAACGGCATCGACAGCCCCCACGAGGTGCGTGCCTGGCGCGACGCCGACCCGCGGATCGCGATCGGCTGGGAGGGCGCGCCCGGCCACCAGGCGGCGGGCCTGCCCGCCGGCTACGGCCCCGGCAGCGCCCGCGGCTACTACGGCAACTCCGCCGGCCCGAACTCCTTCCCCGGCTACCCCGCCGAGTCCTACCGCTCCTGGGGCGGCTTCGACTGGTTCACCTCGACCGTCGGCGGCCTGTGGGACTCGCTGCTCGCCGAGGGCAAGCCGTGGTCGATCAGCGCCAACTCCGACTCCCACGTCAACTGGGGCACCACCTCGCGCCGCCCCGACGGGTCGGACTCGGCCTACTTCAACGCCAACGGCCGATACGGCGACCCGGTCTACGCCGGCTCCCTCAACACCACCGCCGGTGACTTCTGGCCGGGCTACTACAGCCGCACCCACGTCGGCGCCTCCGAGCGCAGCTACGGCGCGGTCATGAAGGGCCTGCGCAACGGCCGCGTCTGGGTCGACCATGGCGCGCTGGTGAAGTCGGTCGACGTACGCGTCGTCTCCTCCGACGGTGGCTCGGAGAGCCTCGGCGGCACCCTGAAGGCGAAGAGGGGCAGCCGGATCTCGCTGGTCGTCACCATCGCCGCCCAGGACGTCCCGAACTGGTCGCAGTTCCTCCCCAGCCTCAACCGGGTCGACGTGATCCGGGGCGCGGTCGACCCGACGTACGTCTCCGACCGCGACACCTGGAAGGCGCCCGACACGAAGGTGATCGAGCAGACCGACACCTCGGGCCGCACCGGCACCTTCCAGCTGCGCTACGACCTCGGTCGTGTCGAGGAGGCGTTCTACGTGCGTGTCCGCGGCACCGACGCCAACCGGTCCCAGCCCGGCTACCTCGGCGCCAGCATCGACCCGGCCGGTCCCGCCATCGACGTCGTCGGCGACGCCGACCCGTGGGTCGACCTGTGGTTCTACACCAACCCGGTCTGGGTCGTCCCGACTCGATGACCACCCGACCCCTGGCCGTCGATGCCGACGCCCGGGACCTCGCCGCCGCCGAGCACCTCGTCCATCGCCTGGACGAGGTGCTCGGCGAGCCCGATAGCCCGTACGTCATCAGCACCCATGTCGTCCGCGGGCCGACCGGCCGCTTCGTCGCGGTCCTCGACTGGCCCGATGGCCCGACGGTCGAGGAGCTGACCGCGCTCCTCGCGGACCAGCTTCCCGAGGCGTACGTCACCCTCGACTCCCCCGCGATCGACGAAGCCGCCGCGCGCACCGCCGGGCGGCTGGCCCGCTACCCGGGACGTACCGCGATCGAGACCGTGACGACGGTGGCCGCCGTCGAGACGGACAGCGTCGTCGACGCCGTCGAGGGCCTGGCCGGGATATCGCTGGAACCCGGCGACACCCTTGATCTCACCGGGTTCGCGCGGCCGGTGTGGCGCGAGGGGCGCTGCGTACTCCTGGTCCAGCGCTCCGCCACCGGTCTGGTGCCGTTCGAGATGCGTCACCAGATCCCCTGCTGCTCGGACCACTGAGGTTCAGACCGACGCGGAGCCTCGCGGCAGCGGAGCCTCCCAGTGGCGCCACATCGCCAGCAGCCGCCAGCCGGCGCAGGCGATGAAGGCGGCGGTCATCACCAGCGGCTGGGGCAGCGCGAGGAACAGGCCGAAGGCCACGATCGCGGCGCCGGCGAAGGCGGGGATGGCGTAGAAGACGCTGCGGCGCAGGATGATCGGCACCTGACCGGCGAGCACGTCCCGGAGCACACCACCGCCCACGCCGGTCGCCAGCCCCATGATCGCGGCCGCCAGCGGGGAGAGCCCGAAGTCGAGTGCCTTGACCGCCCCCGCGATGACGAACAGCCCCAGGCCCAGGGCGTCGAAGACGTTGATCATCGGCCCGAGCCGGCCCAGCGCGGGATGGAAGTAGAAGGTGAGCAGACCGGCCGCCATCGGCACCACGAGGTAGCGCCAGTCGGAGAGCGCGGCGACCGGGGTCGCACCTATGGACATGTCACGCAGGATGCCTCCGCCGAGCCCGGTGACGCAGGCGAGGACGACCACGCCGAAGATGTCGAGCTCCTTGCGGACCGCCATCAGGCCGCCGGAGAGCGCGAAGACGAAGCACCCGACCAGGTCGAGCACGAGGAGGGTCAGCGTCTGTTCCACCACCGAATGGTCGCCTCGTTCGTCCCAAAAACCCCAAATGCCACGGCCACGCCGCACGACCACCCAATACGATGCAGGTCTGTGGCGTAGGGTCGTCACAACCGTATCTAGAATTGAGAAGAGGATGTCAGCCGAAGGATTGCCCCTGACTCCGGGCCAGCTCGAAGAGCAGGCACCGGATGAGGCTGGTCCCGTCCTTCTGCGGCTCATCTCGGTCAGTGACGATGGTTTACGCATGCTTCTCGTCGATGACGAGGACCGTGAATACACCGCCGACATCGACGACCGTCTCCGTGCAGCACTCGAGGCTGTGTCGACCCGCCGATCGGAGCAAACCGTGAACAAGACCCCGAGCAGCAGCCTGCGGCCCCGTGACATTCAGACCCGTATTCGTTCGGGCGAGAGTGCCGAGGAGGTCGCCGCTGTCGCCGGCACCACGGTCGAGAAGATCTTGGCCTTCGCCGGTCCCGTCCTCGCCGAGCGCGAGCACATGGCACAGCGCGCCCAGCAGGCTTCCGTGCGCCGTCGGCCCGGTGAGGCCGCCAGCACCGCCCGCACCTTGGGCGAGGCGGTCGGCGCCCACTTCCAGACGATGTACGTCGACCCCGAGTCGGTCAACTGGGACTCCTACCGGCGACCCGACGGGCGTTGGAAGCTCACCGGTGAGTATGAGACCCCCGAGCGCTCCGGCATCGCCGAGCTGACCTACGACGCCCCCGGCAACTTCGTCGAGCTCGACAACGACGACGCCCGCTGGCTGACCGGCGAGAAGCTCGAGGCCGCGGCGCCCGAGCCGGAGCCGATCACCGACGACATGCTCGCCGCGCGGCGTCGCCGCGCACAGAGCTCGACCCCGTCGGCCCCTGCAGCGCAGGCTCCGGCAGCGCCGGCCCCGCCCGCCCAGGCACCGGCCCCGGTCACCCCTCCCCCGGCTCCCCAGCCGGTCAAGGAGGCCAAGCCGGCCAAGACGGCTCAGGTCGATGTCGACACCCCGCTCGAGGCATTCCTCGGCGACGAGACGCCAACCGGCAAGCAGGAGCCGGTCCCCGCCGAGCCCGAGCTCGAGCCGACGGTCGTCGAGCCCGCGGCCGCCGAGGCTCCGGCCGATCCCGAGCAGTCCGACGAGGCCCAGCAGAAACCTGCCAAGAAGTCGTCCGCGCGCCGCAAGCGCGCCTCGGTCCCGAGCTGGGACGAGATCATGTTCGGCGGCGGCAAGTCGGAGTGAACCGACTGGTGTGAACCCGTTCACGGACCGGCCATCGGCCGGTCCGTGTTACGTCGGCGACCCGACCCGACAGAGTCGGCAGCGGGTCGGGCGCAGTTCACGCGCCCCCGATGAAGTGAGTGGAGGCAAGCACTTCCACCCTTCTCGGAGGCCCCCCGATGCTCCTGCCCGACTCGCTGAGCCGACGCTCCCTCCTCTCCAGCACCGCCACGACCGGCTTCGCCGCATCCGCAGCCATGCTGCTCGGCACCGGTTCGATCCCCGCCGACGCGGTATCCGTCAAGGGCGCCACGTCGCTCTCCGGCTACCCGTTCACCATGGGCGTCGCTTCCGGCGACCCGCTCCCCAACTCCATCGTCCTCTGGACCCGCCTCGCCCCCGAACCGCTCGCCGCCGATGGTCTGGGCGGTATGCCGCAGGAGCCGGTCAAGGTCCGCTGGCAGGTCGCCGAGGACCCCCTCTTCCGCAAGGTTGTGAAGTCCGGCACCGTCACCGCCACCCCGAACTTCGGCCACTCGGTCCACCCCGAGGTCTGGGGCCTGCGTCCCGGCCGCGACTACTGGTACCGCTTCCTGGCCGCCGGCGAGGTCAGCCAGACCGGGCACACCCGGACCGCCCCGGCGTACGGCTCCTCGCTCCCGCGGATGAGCTTCGCCTTCGCCTCCTGCGCGCTCTACAGCCACGGCTTCTACACCGCCTACCGGCACCTGGCCGACGAGGACGTCGACGTCGTCTTCCACCTGGGCGACTACCTGTACGAGTCCGGCGTGACTCCCGAGAACAACTGGCGCAACACCCCGGTCTCCCCCGCCGTCGGCGGCGAGACGCTCGACCTGGCGCGCTATCGCCTGCAGTACGGCCTCTACAAGTCCGACCCGGACCTGATGGCAGCCCACCAGTCCCACGCGTTCGTCGTGGCACCCGACGACCACGAGGTCGAGAACAACTGGGCCGACGAGACCCCCGAGGAGCGGAGCCAGTCCCAGGGCGAGCTGTGGATGCCGCGGCGTACGGCTGCCTTCCAGGCCTACTACGAGCACCTGCCGTTCCGCGCCAGCTCGCTGCCGGAGGGTCCGGACATGCAGATCTACCGGAGCCTGCGCTACGGCGACCTGGTCGACTTCAACGTGCTCGACACCCGCCAGTACCGCGACGACCAGGCGTACGCCGACGGCAGCGACCCCGCGAGCCCGGAACTGACGCCGGACATCTACGATCCGTCGCGTTCGATGATGGGTTTCGAGCAGGAGAAGTGGCTCCAGCGCAGCTGGCGCCGCTCGAGCGCCCGCTGGCAGGTGCTCGCCAACCAGGCGCCGATGGCGGAGACCGACCTAGACGAGACCGAGAAGAAGACCCTCTACATGGACCCGTGGGACGGCTACATCGCCAACCGTAACCGGCTCCTCGAGGGCGCTCGCACCAGCGGCATCGAGAACCTCGTCGTCATCACCGGCGACCGCCACCACAACTACGCCAGCGACCTGCTGGCCGACTACGACGACCCCGAGTCGGCCGTCGTCGGCAGCGAGTTCGTCGGCACCTCCATCGCCAGCGGCGGCGACGGCGCCGACATGACCACCGGCGGCGAGACGCTGCTGCGGGCCAACGACCACCTGAAGTTCTTCAACAGCCAGCGCGGCTACGTACGCGTCACGGTCACGCCCGAGGAGCTCTCCAGCGACTTCCGGGTCGTGCCGTACGTCCAGCGCCCGGGCGCGCCGATCTCCACCCGCGCGACCTACGTCGTCGAGAACGGCCGCCCCGGCGTCCAGCTCGACACCCAGAACACCCCCGTCGGAACGAGGTACGCCGACGTGCCGCTGCCGACGCTCAACCGCTGACCGCTGGTCGAGCCGCCGGAGCCGCTAGGCGGAGGCGTGTCGAGACCAACACGGTCCGATCGAGCGCCGACGGGACCGTGTTGGTCTCGACACGCTCGGCCGCAGGCGGCCTCGCGGCTCGACCAGCGTGGCGGGGTCAGCCGAACGGCAGCGGCTCGGGCACCAGGGAGACCGACTGGGCCCGGGCCGCGGTCAGGCGGCGGCGGTGGTGCTGGCGGCAGAGGACCTCGTAGGAGACCGCGCTGGGGGCCTCGTCGGTGTCGCCGACGACGACCTGGTCACCCTCGGTGACCATGACGCCGTCCTCGACCCGGGCGTTGTGGGTGGCCCGCTTGCCGCACCAGCACAGTGCCTCGACCTGCAGCACCTCGGTCCGGTCGGCGAGCTCGACCAGACGAGCGGCACCCGGGAAGAGCCGGGTGCGGAAGTCGGTGAGGATGCCGAAGCAGAAGACGTCGATCTGCAGCTCGTCGGTGATCTTGGCCAGCGCCTCGATCTGCACGGGCGTGTAGAACTGGGCCTCGTCACAGATGAGGTAGTCGATCCGGGCGCCGTGGGTCAGCGAGTCCACGGCGTGGCGCCAGAAGTCGAAGTCGTCGGTGACCTCGATCGCGTCGTGGGTCAGACCGAGCCGCGAGGTGACCACCGCCTCGCCGGAGCGGTCGTGGGCGGTGAAGATCAGCCCCACCCTGCCGCGAGTCGCGTGGTTGTGGTTGGTCTGCAGCGCGAGAGTCGACTTCCCCGCGTCCATCGTCCCGGTCCAGAAGGTCAGCTCAGCCACTTGCGGAAGCCTAGTGGGCTGCGCTGCGGCTCGTGGCAGGACCCTCAGAGCTGGACGTGTTCCGCCGATAGTGGCGCGCGACCCGTGCCCGGTTGCCGCAGCCCGCGGAGCACCACTCGCGTCGTGGGTGGTCGCGGACGAAGTAAAGGACGCAGCCGGGGCCGCCGCACGCCTTCAGCTCGTGGGGCGCGTGCTGGGCCAGCACCTCGGATCCCTCCAGCGCCACCAGGCTCAGCTCCCGCTGCGGACCGGTGCCGTTGGCGAGCCACTCGCGCTCGTAGCCGCCCTGCGCACCGTGGCGGAGCGTCGGCGCGCAGTGGGACACGAACTCGTTGAGCACCGCGAGCGCCGCCTCAGTGCTGAGCGCCTCGGAGACGGCGGCCGGCCGGCCGTCGGCGGTCAGGTCGGCGGCCAGCCGGCGCAGGGCGTCGCGCAGCGCTCGGGCCCGGCCGAGGTCGTGCTCGTTCATATCTGGGTGGCGGCCGAGGCCCGCCTCCTCGGCCCAGGCCTCCAGGTGCGCCAAGCTCTCCAGCGAGTCGTGCATGCCCGTCCGGTCGGCCCAGATCGTGTTCATGAGACGTACGGCCCGGGGCTGGGTCGGGTACAGCACCGGCACCTGCAGCTCCACGGCCGCCTCCTCCATCATCGATCTCTGTCGGTCGGTTCTAATGGTCAGTCTAAGGTTCAGACGTTACGCCACGCGCGGCGGCCAGCTCGGTCTCGAGCTCGCTGATCCGCTGGGTCAGCTCGGCGACGGTGTGCCGGGCGGCCTCCAGGGGCACCAGCTGCGGGATGTGCTGCTTGCAGTTCCAGTCGAACGCCTCGACGTCGATCAGGATCCCGCGCTCCACGCGTGCCGAGCTCCCGACCGGAGCGAGCGAGCCGACCAGCTCGGGGTCGTCCTCGAGCTCGACGACCCGCGCACGACCGAAGATCTTCATCCGGGCCTGCAGTTGGTAGTCGATCAGGAACAGCGAGACCCGCTCGTCGTGATCGAGGTTGCCGCGGGTGATGTACTGCCGGTTGCCCCGGAAGTCGGCGAACCCCAGCGTCGTCTCGTCAACGACCTTCAGGAACCCGGGCGGTCCGCCGCGGTGCTGGACGTAGGGCCATCCGGTCTCGCTGACGGTCGCCAGGAAGAAGCTGTCCCGCGAGATGATGAACGCAGCCTCGCCCCTGCCGATCCGGTCCGGAGCGTCACCCGCCTCCGCCATCCGCGCGTACGCGGCGGCACTTCCGCGGATCGCTTGGTGCTCGGTCACCAGCGGCGTGAACGCGACCTGCCCGTAGTGCCCGGTCATCGCCGGCCCTCGTCGACTCTGTGCTCACCCATGACAAACCCTTCCGCCGGACACGACGAGTGTCCTTCTAATGGATACGTAGGTTGTAACCATTAGAACTGCGAGGCATTCCCGCCCGGCGAGATTGGCGCAGAGCAGCGCCCGGGACGAGCGCGTCAGGAGACCAGCAGCGGGATGAGCATCTCGTCCGGGGTCAGCGAGCCGTGCAACCCGACCAGGGTCGTCTCGTACTGGAACAGGCTGGTCGAGACGACCGCGTGCTCGCCGTGGGAGGCGACGATGACGTCACCGAGCCGCGGCAGCACCGAGGGGGTGACCGGCCCGAACCAGCCACGCCGGATCGCGGTCTCCCGGGTCATCACGTCGGCCTTGTCCCCCAGCGTCTCCGACCAGGTCGCGACCACGTCGTCGACCGCGCCGCGCGAGCAGTAGAGATGCCGGAAACGGGCCTCGCCACCGACCAGGGCGACCCCGTGGCGGAGCTCGGACGCGTCGTCGATGTCGGTGCGGGAGGTGGCGGGCGAGTCGACCATGCCGTGGTCGGCGAGCACCAGCAGGCGTACGGACGGGTCCAGGGCGTCCCGCAGCTGCTCGGCCTCGGCGTCGATCATCGAGAGCTGCTGCAACCAGGGCGAGGAGGCGACGCCGTACTTGTGGCCGGTCCAGTCGAGGTCGCCGTCGTAGAGGTAGGTCAGGGACCCCGGCACCCGCGAGAGCGCGACCGCCGAGGCGATCCGCTCTCCCACCCGGTCGGCGCCGACGAACTCCGCGCCCCGGTGGGCGGCGATGGTCAGCCCCGAGCCGCCGAAGACGCGCTTGTTGATCACCGTGACCGGCACGCCGGCCTCGCCCAGCCGCTGGAAGACGGTCTGGTTGGGCTGCCACTCGACCGGGTCGACGTCCTTGCGCCACTGCAGCGCGTTGAGCAGGTGCTCGGTGCCGGGGATGCGGGAGGTGTAGCCGACCAGCCCGTGTCCGCCGGGCGTCAGCCCGGTGCCGAACGAGGTGAGGCTGGTCGCCGTCGTCGATGGCACCCCGGCCGTGCCGGTCTCCTGGTCCTCGCTCAGCGAGGCCAGGAACGGCGCGGCGTGCGCATAACGGCGCAGCAGGTTGGTGCCCATCCCGTCGACCAGGAAGACGACGTACGCAGCGGCCGGGGGCAGCTCGAGACCGGACCGCGCCTCGGAGGTGCCCAACGGGATGCCCATCGCGGCGGCGACCGCCGGCAGGACATCACCCAGTGAGCGCTGCCCGTACGCGGGGGCGACGAACCCGGTCATCAGCTCCTCACCGGTTGTGGGTGCGAGCCGAGAGCGATTCCGCGAAGGAGAGCAGGCGGTCGACCGAGTCGTGACCGTCGGCGGCAGCCGAGACGCGCAGCGAGAAGTCGTCGGGGGTGAGCACCCCGGTGTAGCCGTGGTCGGCGTCGCAGTTGGGGTCGGAGCAGCCCGCAGGCTCCAGGTCGACGCGGTTGACGCCGCCCCAGCCGATGGTCATGACCACCTCGGCCGGCTTGCTCGATCCCTTGGTCGGGTTGGTGATCATCCGGGTCACGACCACGGAGTTGACCGAGTCGATGCGTACGGCCTCGGTCGAGGTCGAGGTGTAGGGCTCGGGCAGCAGGTCGTCGCCGGCGTGCTCGTCGGTGTGGGCCAGGATCAGCCGCGTCGGGGTCAGCACCAGCACGGAGAGGTGGCGGCGCACCTCGTCACGGTCGAACGTCGGCTCGTGGTGCAGGAAGAAGGAGGACACCTTCTCCCCCGCCACGGCGGAGGCCACGCAGTCGGCCACCACCTCGGGGTAGTAGCCGGTGCGGTCGATCTCGGCGCGCAGGTCGTCGGCGCGGTCGAGATCATCGGTGCGGGTGCTCATGACACCCATCCTTCCACGGGGTTCCACGGTGGCCTAGCCGGGCAGTGTGTCGCCCACCGCAGGGTTGAGGCGGCGTACGAACCAGTCTGAGCGCGGATCGGCGACCAGGTCGACCCTGGCGCCGGCGGTGAGGACGGCGGATCCCTCGAGCCCGACCAGGACCAGCGAGAGGTCGAGGGAGGAGATCTGGGGCAGGTCGTTCTGCAGCTGGGCGACCCTGAGCACGAGCCGCTCGATCTCGTCGACGTCGACCATGTCGCCGCCGCGGTAGCCGAAGAGCATCGGCGCGGCCTTGATCTCGCGCACCATCGAGGCGGCATCGCGCTCGGACAGAGGCGGGATCCGGTAGGCCTTGTCGGCCACCAGCTCGGTGATCGGGCCGGCGATGCCGAAGGAGACCACGGGGCCGAACAGCGGGTCCTCCATCGAGCGGATCGCGACCGGGACACCCGGCGGTGCGGTGCGCTGCACCGTGAACCCGCCGGTCTCGGGCGGGATCCGGCTGGTGATCAGCTCCCAGGCCTCGGTCATCTCGTCGACGTCGTCGATGTTGCGTACGACGTGGGCCTGGTCGGGCCGCTCCCGGACGCTCTCGACGGTCGCCTTGAGGACGACACCCCAGCCGAGGTCCTCGCCGGCGGCGATCGCCTCCTCGAGGGTGCTGACGCTGTGGGTGTTCCACAGCTTGATCCCGTAGGCGGCCAGGACCATGCCCAGGTCCTCGCGGCTCAGGTCGCCTCCGGCCGGGCGCGCGGCGAGCACGTCGGTGACGATCTTGCGCGCCGTGCGCGGGTCGCACTCGTCGGTGCTGAGCCACGGGGTCTCGCCGTCGGCGGAGCGCAGCCACACGGCGTACTCCACGACCTTGGCCAGGGCGCGTACGGCCGACTCCACCGAGGAGTAGGACGGCACCGAGCCTCGGCCGGCGGTCGAGCCGGCGACGTCGGGGACGCGGAGCAGCTCGGGGACACCCTCGGCACCCAGGAAGCTGGTGACCAGCGGCTTGTCGGACTGCTCCCCCACCGCGGCGAGCACGTTGGCGATCTCCTCGCCGGAGACGTTGAGCGGCGGGATGTAGACCGAGATCACCGCGTCGACCTCGGGGTCGTCGATGGCCGCGTCGAGCGCGTCCTCGAAGTCCTCGGCGCTTGGCTCGGTGGGGAGCGGGACCTGCTTGTTGACCTGCAGTCCCGCCGAGACGGCGGCGTCGGCGGCCAGCAGGCCCAGGGCGTCGGAGTTGCCGACGATGGCGACCCGCCGCCCGCGCGGGAGCGGTTGGTGGGCGAGGAGCTGGGCGACGTCGAACATCTCGTCGAGGGTGTCGACCTGGATGATCCCGGCCTGGCGGAACATCGCGTCGACGGCCGCCGGCGGGGCGCTGATCTTGCGGACCGCGTGACCCATCGGCACACCCTGGGTGGTGCGGCCGGAGCGGACCGCGACGATCGGCTTGCGCAGCGAGACGCGGCGGGCGATGCGGGAGAACTTGCGCGGGTTACCGATCGACTCGAGGTACATCATCACGACCTCGGTCGAGACGTCCTCCTCCCAGTACTGCAGGAGGTCGTTGCCGGAGACGTCGGCGCGGTTTCCGGCGCTGACGAAGGTCGACAGGCCCAGGCCCCGGTTGTTGACCTTCTCCAGGATCGCGGAGCCGAGCGCACCGGACTGGCAGAAGAAGCCCGCGCGGCCGCGCGGCGGCATCGTCGGGGCGAGGCTGGCGTTGATCTTGACCTGCGGGTCGGTGTTGATGACGCCGAGCGCGTTGGGCCCGATCAGCCGCAGCCCGTAGGAGCGGGACAGGTTCACCAGCCGCCGCTGCCGCTGGCGGCCCTCCTCGCCGGTCTCGGCGAAGCCGCTGGAGATGACCACGAGCCCGTGGACGCCCTTGGCGGCACAGTCGAGCACGACGTCCTGGACGGCGTCGGCGGGGACCGCGACGATGGCCACGTCGACGTCGTCGGGGATGTCCTGGACGCTCTTGTACGCCGGCATGCCGCTGACGGCGGTGGAGCTGGGGTTGACCATGTAGACCCGGCCGGTGAAGTCGCCGATCACCAGGTTGCGCACGAGCGCCTGGCCGACGGTCTCCTGTCGCCGGCTGGCCCCGATGACCGCGACCGAGCGCGGGTTGAAGAAGCGGTGGATGGAGGCGGACTCGGCCTCGTGCTCGCGCAGGGCGAGGCGGCCGACCGCGGTGTCGGTGACGTCGATCCCGAACTGCAGCGAGATGACCCCGTCCTCGTAGACGCTGGCCACCTTGTAGCCGGCGTCGCGGAAGGTCTGGATCATCCGCGCGTTGTCGGGGAGCACGTCGGCGGTGAACTTGGTGACCCCACGCTCACGCCCGGCCTGGGCGAGGTGCTCGAGCAGGATCTGTGCGATCCCCCGGCCCTGGTAGTCGTCCTCGACGAGGAAGGCGACCTCGGCCTCGCCGGGCTTGACCACGTCGTAGCGCCCGACGGCGATCATCCGGCCCCGCAGGGTCAGGATGAACGCGACCCGGTCCTTGTGGTCGACCTCGGTGAAGCGCGCGACGTCGCGTGCGGACAGGTGCGGCATCGGCGAGAAGAATCGGTAGTACTTCGACTCGTCGCTGACCCGGTGGTCGTAGAAGTCGACCAGCAGGTCCTTGTCCGCCGACCGGATCGGCCGGATGTGGGCCGTCCGCCCGTCGCGCAGCAGCACGTCCGCCTCCCAGTGGGAGGGGTACGGCGGGGTCTGCTGCGCGGTCACGAGAGAAATCTAGCGGTACGCACCAGTCGCCGCTCAGTCCACGATGCCCAGACGTGGCGTCGGCGCGAGGACAGTGACCAGATGTGCGAATGGCTTGAAGTCATCGGCGCTCAGCGTCATGACGCCGGCGCCGTGGCGGTGTGCCTGCGCGGCGATCAGGGCGTCCTTGCCTCTGACCTTGGCGCCCGTGGCCTTGGCTCCGGCCGCGACCAGGCCATAGGACCGCGTCGATTCCTTGTCCATGGGCAACCAGTCGAAGCGTGCGTCGAGCTGGTTGAGGCGCTGGGTGCGTTTCGCGATCTGCTCGGGGCTCGTGGCGGCCTGGACGCCGAACTCCAGCTCGGCGCGCGAAAGAATGCTGGCTGCGTAGGCCTCACCAGCGTCGAAGAGGTAGCGGTCGTAGTCGATGAGGACGTTGGTGTCGAGGATGATCACCGGCGGTCCCAGGGATCGGTGACCTCGTCGTCGAAAGTGTCGTCGACATCAGCGTGCCACGCATCAGCCTCCGCCGGCGTGAGGCCGGGCTCGTCGGCGTTGAGCACGTCGCCGCGGACCCAGCGGGCCGGACCCGCGTGCGTCGGAACCAAGCGCACCCCAGTCGCGTGGCCGTGCGCAGTGATCTCGAACTCCTCCCCGGTCTCCAGGACACGCTGGATCACGGAGTTGGGGTTCTGCTTGAGATCGCGGGTTCCGATCGTGTTCATGCACCCATCATGGGCTGGGGTGTAGACGTACGTCTACACCCCAGGTGTCAGTGACGTACGACGTTGGCGCGGTCGCGCTCGTTGAGCACCCGCCAGCCGTCATAGTCCCAGTTCCGCGCCAGCTTCTGGGCGTGCTTGGGAGCGTCGCCCTCATGATTGCGGATGACGAGTTCGCGTACGGCGAACTCCACCGCCTCCTGGGGCGTGGTCGCGCCGGAGATCCGCTGGATCTCCTCGAGCAGCTCGGTGTCGAGCTCGATCTGGGTGACAGCCATCTTCAAGCACCTCCGTGTGCGTTGAACCGGTGACTCCGGACGGATTGATCTCTACTGCCAATGTACGCGGATGCGCGGCGTACGGAAGGGCGGCTCGGCTACGACTTGAGCCCAATCGGCGAGCCCGGTGTGGCGTTCGCACAGGGATTCGAGACAATGCCCCTTATGGCACGCGGCAAGACCAAGCAGGACGTACCCGACGATTTCGAGGAGCACATCCTCGACACCGACATCGGGGACGAGATGCGGTCCTCATTCCTGGAGTACTCCTACTCCGTCATCTACTCCCGGGCACTGCCCGACGCCCGCGACGGTCTCAAGCCCGTGCAGCGCCGGATCCTCTACACGATGAACGACATGGGCGTACGTCCAGACCGCGGCCACGTGAAGTGTGCCCGCATCGTCGGTGAGGTGATGGGCAAGCTGCACCCGCACGGCGACGGCGCGATCTACGACGCCCTCGTCCGGATGGCGCAGCCGTGGGCGATGCGGCTGCCGATGATCGACGGGCACGGCAACTTCGGCTCTCCCGGCGGTGACGACCCGGCTGCCGCGATGCGTTACACCGAGGCCCGGATGGGCCCGGCGGCGCAGGCGATGACCGACGACATCAAGGAAGACACGGTCGACTTCCGGCCCAACTACGACTCGCGGGAGATGGAGCCGAGCGTGCTCCCCGCCGCGATCCCCAACCTGCTGGTCAACGGTGCCACCGGCATCGCGGTCGGCATGGCCACCAACATGGCCCCGCACAACCTGATCGAGGTCATCGCCGCCGCGCGCCACCTGATCAAGCACCCCGGCGCCGAGCTCGACACGCTGATGAAGTTCATCCCCGGCCCCGATCTCCCCACCGGCGGCACCATCGTCGGCCTGGACGGGATCCGGGATGCGTACGAGACCGGCCGCGGCTCCTTCAAGATCCGCGCCACCACGCGGATCGAGCCGTTCGGGCGCCGCAAGGGCATCGTGATCACCGAGCTGCCGTTCAACATCGGCACCGAGAAGATCATCGAGCGCGTCAAGGTCCTGGTGCAGTCCAAGAAGATCCAGGGCATCGCCGACCTCAAGGACCTCACCGACCGCGAGCACGGCACCCGGCTGGTGATCGAGGTCAAGAACGGGTTCGTGCCCGAGGCCGTCCTCGAGCAGCTCTACAAGATGACGCCGCTGGAGGACTCCTTCGGCATCAACAACGTCGCGCTCGTCGACGGGCAGCCGCGCACGCTCGGCCTCAAGGAGCTGCTCGAGGTCTTCCTGGGACACCGCTACGACGTCGTACGCCGCCGTTCGCAGTTCCGTCGTGACCGGGCCGCCGACCGGCTCCACCTGGTCGACGGGCTGCTGATCGCGATCCTCGACATCGACGAGGTCATCCAGCTGATCCGCGCCTCCGACAACGCCGGCGAGGCCAAGGAGCGGCTGATGTCGGTCTTCGACCTGAGCCAGCCGCAGGCGGAGTACATCCTCGACATGGCGCTGCGCCGGCTGACGAAGTTCTCCAAGATCGAGCTGGAGAAGGAGCGCGACGACCTGCGCGCGACGATCGAGTACCTCGACTCGATCCTCGGCGACGACGAGATGCTGCGGAAGGTCGTCTCCGACGAGCTCGGCGAGGTCTCCAAGACCTTCGGCACGCCGCGGCGCACCGTGCTGCTCGCCTCCGCCGGCACGCCGGCGCTCGAGGCGATGAGCCTCGAGGTCGCCGACGACCCGTGCTTCGCGCTGCTCTCCTCGACCGGTCTCCTGGCCCGCTCCTCGGACGCTGAGCCCTTCTCGACCGGCTCCGGCCGCGCCAACCACGACGTGATCGTCTCGGTGGTCCCGGCGACCGCGCGCGGCCAGATCGGCGTGCTCACCTCCCGCGGCCGTCTCGTACGTCTCGGGGTGCTCGACCTGCCGGCGCTGCCGCCGACACACGGCGACCCGAACCTGTCCGGCGGCCTGCCACTGTCCGCGCTGCTCTCGCTGGAGTCCGACGAGCGCGCTCTGGCGCTTACGACGCTGGCCACCGACGGTCCCGGCATCGCGCTCGGCACCAAGCTCGGTGTCGTCAAGCGGGTCAACCCCGAGGTGCTGCTCAACAAGGACGAGTGGGAGGTCATCAAGCTCGCCGACGGCGACGAGGTGGTCGGCGCGGCGCAGCTGCGCACCGGCACCGAGTCGCTGGTCTTCGTCACCTCCGACGCCCAGCTCCTTCACTTCCCGGCGGACGTCGTCCGTCCTCAGGGCCGCAGCGCCGGCGGGATGGCCGGCGTTCGGATGGCGCACGGCTCCCGCGTCGTCTTCTTCGGAGTCGTCTCCGCCGACGCTCCCGAGGGTGCCGCGGTCGTCACCGTCGCCGGCTCCTCGAGCGCTCTGCCAGGGACCGAGACCGGCTCGGTGAAGACCACGCCGTTCAGCGAGTACCCGGCCAAGGGCCGGGCCACCGGCGGCGTACGCGCGCACCGCTACCTCAAGGGCGAGGACTCGATCGTCTTCGCCTGGGTCGGCGCCGCTCCTGCGATGGCCGCCGCGGCCTCCGGGGCGCCCATCGAGCTGCCCGAGATCGACCCGCGCCGCGACGGCTCCGGGATCCCCCTCGAGCAGCCCATCGACGCCATCTCCGGACCGGTCGCCAACAGGTAGCCACCGCCAACCGCCCCGCTGGTCAGCGCAGCGCGATGGGGTTCACCGGGGCGCCGACGGCACCGGTGACGCGCAGCGGCGCTGCGGTGAGCAGGAAGTCGTAGCGCCCGTCCTCCGCGCAGGCGGAGGCGAGGCCGTCCAGGTCCCACATCTCGCCCAGGAAGAGGCCGAGGTGTGGGATCGCGACCTGGTGCAGGGGCTGGAAGGCGTCGTCGAACTCGTTCGGGCGCACCTCGAAGCCCCAGGTGTCGGTGGCGATCGCGGCGATCTCGGTCCGGTGCAGCCAGTCGGCGGTGGTGAACGAGAGGCCGGGGGCCGCTCCCCCGGCATAGCCGCCCCAGCCCTCACCGGCGGCGACGCCCCGGCGGGCGCGGGAGAGCTGCCCGGTGCGTACGACGACGATGTCGCCGCGGCCCACGGCCCCGCTGGCACCCTGGGCCGCGATCGTTTGCTCCAGGTGCTCCTCGGTGATGGCGAACCCGTCGGGGAGCTCGCCGTCGGTGCCGACCGCGCGGCCGACGTCAAGCAGCACCCCGCGACCGCAGACCACGTCGGCGATCGTCTCGATCCCGGTGACACCGTCGCCCAGCGAGGTCACCACCGACTCCGCCGGGCGGCCGTTCCAGGCCCGTCCGTGGTCGAAGATGTGGCCGAGCCCGTCCCACTGGGTCGAGCACTGCAGCGGCATCGCGATGACGTCGTCCGCGCCGCCGATCCCGTGCGGGAACCCCTGGATGCCGGCGACCGCGTCGGTGCCGGTGTCGAGCATGGTGTGCACCGGATTCGTACGCCGCCGCCAGCCGTTCTGCGGCCCGTCCATGTCGAAGGGCAGCGAGAGCGAGTAGGACCGCCCGGTCTGCACCAGCCCCGCAGCCGAGACCCGCTTGGCGTCGGTGAGGAAGTTCATCGTCCCGCGTACGTCGTCCTCGCCCCAGCGCCCCCAGTTGGAGACGCGGGCGACCGTCTTCGCGACCTCGCCTTCGGGATCGCTCCGATCAAGGGAGGTCACGACGCATCCAGCTCGGCGAAGGTGTCGGCGACCCAGTCAGCGATGAAGCCGATGACGTGCGGGAAGTGGTCCAGGCCGATGTGCTCGGTGGCTCCCTCCTCCGGCGTGAAGATCCGCAGCTCGCGCTTGGGGCTGTTGACCGCCTGGTCGTAGGAGCGATGCGCGTACGAGAGCGGGATCTGGCGGTCGTTCTCACCGTGCGCGATGAGGAACGGCACGGTGATCTCCTCGACCACGCCGTCGAGGTTCACGTCCTCGGCGAAGTCGATGAACGTGTCGACGTCGGGCTGCCCCCACACCCACAGCACGTGGTCCCAGTAGTGCGGCACCGGGTTCTCGCCCTCACGCTGCAGCCGGCGCTTCTGCACCGCGCCCCAGTCGTGGTTGGCACCCCAGGCCACGCACAGCGCCAGCCGCTTCTCGTACGCCGCGGCGCGAGGCGCGTAGTAGCCGCCCAGCGACCAGCCCACGAGCCCGATCCGGTCGGCACGTACATCCGAGCGCGTCTCGAGCCAGTCGACGCAGGCCGCGGCCCAGGCCTCGGTGTCGACGCGCGCGGTGAGACCGTCCAGACGCAGCGCCTCACCGGAGCCACCGCAGTCGACCATCAGCGTCGAGATACCGCGAGCGGCGAGCTCGGTGTGGACACCGGCGCCGACCATCATCTCCTTGGTCGAGTCGAGCCCGTTCCACACGATCATGACCGGCGCCGCCTCGCCCGCACCGACCGCCGGGTGGAAGTAGGCGGGCAGGCTGGTCTCGCGGCCGTTCTCGACGTACGGAATGGCGACCTTCACCGTCGGCTGGTCGAGGAGCTCGAAGGAGCGGACCAGCAGGTCGACGCTGCGCTGGTACTCGGCGTTGCGGCCCGGGTCCTTCGCGCTCTGCATCCGCTCGGCCTGGGAGACGTAGACGGAGGCGCGGAAGAGCTTCTGCCCGGCAGTACGCCGGTGGCCGGCCTTCTCGGCCTCGGACGCCTGCTCCTCGAGCTGGTCGGCGACACCGCGCCAAGCGGCCATGAACTCGGCGGTGCCCACGTCGGAGCCCTGTGCCGCCAGCTCCTTCAGCGGCCGGCAGGCACGGTCGACCTCGTCGATCAGGCCGCCGGAGTTGAGCGTGGCGACCACGCCCAGGTTCCAGACGTAGTTGCCGGGAAAGTACTCGAACATCTCTTGTCCTCTTCTAATGGGTGTCTCAGCGCAGGGCGTCGGAGACGGTCTTGGCGCCGGCGTGCGAGGAGACCCCGCCGTCGACGGGGATCTCGGCACCGGTGACGTACGCCGCGCCGTCCCCGAGCAGGAAGACCACGACCGACGCGACCTCCTCAGGCATGCCGGGGCGCCCTAGCGGGGCAGCGGCGACCGAGGCCTCGCGGAACGAAGCCGGAGCCGAGGCGGTCATGGCGGTCTCGATGAAGCCGGGATGTACGGCGTTGACCCGGACCCCGCGCTCCCCCAGCTCGAGCGCCGCGGTGTGCGTGAGCCCGCGGACGGCCCACTTGCTGGTGGTGTAGGCCACCGGGTAGTGCCCCTGCAGCGCGGCAAGCGACCCGATGGTGACGATCGACCCGCCGGCCGGCATCAGCGGCGCCAGCGCCTGGATCCCGAGCAGCGGCCCGAGCACGTTGACGTCATGGGCGTCCCGCATGTCGGCGACGCTCGCAGCCCCGACCCTGGCACGGCGGGTGACGCCGGCGCAGCTCACCAGCCCATGGACCTGCCCTGCGAGCTCGCCCGCGAGGTCGGCCCAGGCGTCCTCGTCGCGGACGTCGAGGCTCCGGACGCCAGGTGCCGCCTCGCGGTCGACGCCCACCGCCGTCCCACCTTCCGCGGTCACGGCGGCGGCCACCGCCGCCCCGATTCCCGAGGCGGCCCCGGTGACCACGACCGTACGTCCGGCCAGCGAGCTCATCGGGGCGCCTCACGAGCAGCCGCCCGTGCGGCACTGTCGCGGCGCCGCACCGGCGGCAGCTCGGGGGCGGGCGGCGCGACGCCGACGGTGTTGGTGAGGGTGCCGATCCCCTCGACCTCGAGGGTGACCACGTCACCGGGTTGCAGCGGCTTCGGCTCCTGCGAGCCATGACGGCCCCACAGCTCGGCCAGGCACCCGCCGTTGCCGACGGTGCCCGAGCCGAGGACGTCGCCGGCGACCACGCGGGAGTCGCGGGAGGCGTACGCGATCATCGTCTCGAAGGTCCAGCCGACGTTCGAGAGCCGGTCGCGGCCGACCTCTGTGCCGTTGACCGACACCGTGCACAGCAGGTCGAGGAAGCCGTCCTCGTCGCGGTACGGCTCCAGCTCGTCGGCCGTCACGATCCACGGCCCCAGCGTCGTCGCGAAGTCCTTGCCCTTCGCCGGACCGAGACCGACCTGCATCTCGCGGCCCTGCAGGTCGCGGGCGGACCAGTCGTTGAAGATCGTGTAGCCGAAGACGTACGCCCCGGCCTCCTCGGGCGGGACCGACCGGCCCTCGGCCCCGACGACGGCGGCGACCTCCAGCTCGAAGTCGCGGGCCGCGCAGGCCGCCGGGAACGGGACCTCCGCGCCCGGTCCGAGGATCGCGTGCGGGTTGGTGAAGTAGAAGGCCGGGGCGTCGTACCAGGCGTCGGGGACCCCGCTGACGCCGTCGACCGAGCGGCGTACGCCCTCGACGTGCTCTTCGAAGGCGACGAAGTCGCGCACCGAGGCCGGCTCCAGCGGCGCCAGCAACTCGACCTCGGCGAGGTCGATGGCGTCCGCTGCCCGGGCATGGTCGGCGGCACGGTCGAGCACCTCACGCCCGCCGGCGATGAGCGTACGCATCGTGTGCCGCACGGCGAACGGGTGCAGTCCGTCCTCGGTGACCAGGCCGACGCGCGGCACGTCGAGGTCAGGATCGCGGAAGGTTGCCAGCTTCATCGGGCTCTCCTCATTCGAACGCAGCTCAGACCGGCGGGGCGACGAAGACGCCCTTGTCCGGGTCGTTGAAGGACTTGCCGGCGACCAGCTCGTCCATCGGGTTCGCCGTGCCCCACTGGTCGGAGACGTCCGGGTCGCTGAAGTCGTACAGATGCGGGTGCCAGTTGTCCTCGACGAGCTCCTCGAGCTCGGTGGTGTACTCGACGGTGTTACCGTGCGGGTCCAGGAAGTAGCTGAAGGTGTTGTTGCCGGCCAGGTGCCGCCCGGGGCCCCAGATCTTCTCCACGCCCGCCCGCAGCAGCCGCCCGGTCCCGCGCATGTACTCGTCCAGGCCGCGCATCTCGAAGGACGCGTGGTGCAGCGCGACGTGCGGCCCACGGGCGATCGCGAGGCTGTGGTGGAACCGGTTCGTACGCAGGAACCACATCATCGACCCCAGCCGCGGGTGCATCAGGGTGTCGGAGAGCGCGAAGCCGAGGTGGCGCTGGTAGAACGCCACGGTCTGCTCGGGGTTGGGCGAGTTGATGACGACGTGGGAGAGCTTGACCGGGACCGACTCGCCCTCCTCGATCTTGCGGTGCTGCCGCACGGCGACGTCGCAGGAGACCTCGACCGTACGTCCGTCGTTGTCGAAGAAGCGGAAGCCGTAGCCACCGCCCGGCGTCAGGACCGGGTCCGGCTCGCTGACGAGCTTCACCCCGGCACGGCCGAGCCGCTCGGCCATCGCGTCCACGTCGGCCGGGCTGGCCGCACCGAAGGCGATCAGGTCCAGGCGCTTGTCGTCGGCGCGGCGCAGGCGGACGGAGTAGTGCTCCGGGGAGCCCTCCGCGGCCAGGAACGCCAGGCCGCTGTCGGTCGTCTCAGCCTTGAGCTTCCAGGTGTTCGTGTAGAACTCCAGCTGCCGCTCGTAGTCCGGCACGGCCAGGTCGACGTGGCGCAGGTGGGTGATCAGCCGCTCGGCGGGCGGGGTCTCAATGATCGTCTCGGTCACTGGGTCGGTCACGGTGTTCTCCTCGTGAGATGGGGTGGTCAGGCGGGCTGGGTGACGAGGGCGGCGACGCGGGCCATCAGCCCGGGTACGTCACCGCGCTCGCGCGCCTTCAGCCAGGTACAGAGCTGGAGCGAGGCCTCGACGACCGCCCGCGCACGGGGCAGCCGGCGCTCGGTGAACGCGGGCCAGACGGTGGCCAGGTCGTCGTGGCCGGTGAGCAGCTCGGCGAGCACGGCGGCGTCCTCGAGCGCCTGAGCGGCGCCCTGGGCGAGGGTCGGCGGACAGCTGTGGGCGGCGTCGCCGATGATCACGACCCGGCCGCGGTTCCAGGGGCCGTCGACGACGTGGCTCTCGAAGTGGGTGTGGTTGACCCGCGTCGGATCGGTCAGCGAACCGCGGATCTCGTCCCAGGGCCCGTGGTAGGCCGCCGCGAGCTCGCGCATCACCGCCAGGCCCTCCTCGGCCGACAGACCGCTCCGGTCCTGGGCGGGCTCGACGATGTAGGCGTAGAGGCTCTCCTCCGAGGTCGGGCAGTAGCCGGCGATGTAGGACGGCCCGCCGTAGACGAGGTCGGTACGGGCAACCGAGGCGGGCCGGTCGGTGAACGCGCGCCAGATGCCCATGCCGACCGGCTCGGGCTCGACGTCGATGCCGACCGCCCGCCGCGTCCATGACCGCACGCCGTCGGCGCCGACGACGACGTCGTAGCGTCCGTGCGACCCGTCCGCGAACGCGACGTCGACGCCGGTCTCGTCCTGGGAGAGCTCGGTCGCGGTGGCCCCGAAGCGCACCTTGGCGCCGGCGGCCCTGGCCCGCTCGAGCAGGATCCGGGCCAGCGTGGGCCGGTACATCCCCATCGTCGCGGGCAGGTCCGGCCCGCCGGTGCGGTGGTCCTCGAGCTCGACCAGGAGCGTGCCGGCCGGGTCGGGCGCGCGCAGCCCGAGGGTGTCGTACCCGTAGCCCTCGGCGCGGACCTGCTCCCACACGCCGAGGTCGCGCAGCACCCGCAGCGCGTTGCCTTGCAGGGTGATCCCGGAGCCGAGGGCGGAGACGTCCGGCTTGGCCTCGACGAGGTCGACCGAGACGCCCCGCTCGGCGAGCAGGATGGCGGTCGCCGTCCCGGCGGTTCCGGCACCGATGACGAGAACCGAGCTGATGGCGGGCATGAGATCTCCCTGATGTGCGAGATGGTGGAGTGACGAGCACCACTCTGAACCGCACGCAACTATTCGGGAAGAGCAGATTTCCTATCCCGCCTATACACCGCGTTTATAGTCGGACCATGGCGACCGATCCGCTCCGCAACCTCGATCTCAACCTGCTGCTCTCCCTGGACGCGCTGCTCGAGGAGCGCAACGTGACCCGCGCGGCCGCGCGGCTCGGCCTGAGCCAGCCGGCGGTCTCGGCGGCGCTGCGGCGCCTGAGGCGTCACTTCGGCGACGAGCTCCTCGTCCGCACCGGCAACCGCTACGACCTCACTCCCCTGGCCACCCAGCTGCGCGGGACCACCACGACAGCACTCGCCGGCGTACGCCGCGTATTCGAAGCCGAGCCGGGGTTCGACCCGGCGACCTCGACCCGGGAGTTCACCGTGGTCGCCTCCGACTACTCCACGACCGTCCTCGGCGACCACCTCGCCACCGAGCTGGCCCGGGAGGCCCCCGGCGTACGCCTCCGGTTCCAGCTGCAGACCCACGGCGACGTCGACCAGGCGCCGGAGTCGCTGCGGCACGTCGACGGGATGGTCCTGCCCCACGGTTTCCTCCAGGACCAGCCCGCGGTCGAGCTCCACACCGACAGCTGGGTGCTGGTCGTGTCCGCCGACAACGACGCCGTCGGCGAGACGATCACCATGGAGCAGCTCGCCGAGATGCCCTGGGTCGTCACCCACCACGCCCCGACCGCCTTCACCCCGGCCGTACGCCAGCTCAGCATGATCGGGGTCGAGCCCGACGTCCATGTGGTGACCGAGAGCTTCCTCCCGGTCCCGTTCCTGGTCGCCGGGACCCCGCGCGTCGCCCTCCTGCAGCGCCAGCTCGCCACCCGGCTGGCGGGCGCCGCCGGCGTACGCACCCTCGACTGCCCCTGGGACGTGGTCCCGCTGAAGGAGGCGTTCTGGTGGCACCCCGCCCATCGCGCGGACCCGGCGCACGGCTGGCTGCGCCGGATGATGACGCGTGCCGCCGCGCGACTGGAGGAGTCGGACTGACGTCGGGCTATCGACGGGGCTGATACCCGGCAGAAGCAGGTTTGGCTTCCGCAATACCTCCTGGATCTCCCACGATGCTGTGACTGCTGTCACACGATCTCGGCCCGATCCATGGAGACCCCATGTCCGACACCCTCACGCCCGTCCGGCAAGCCGGACGCACGCAGGGCTTCCTGCTGATGTTCATGAGCTGCCTGCCGATCCTCGGCGCGGTGCTGCTCGCTCCCGTCCTGCCCCGGATGCAGGACCACTTCGGCGACAGCGGCGCCGCGACCGCGCTGGTCCCGCTCTCCCTCACCGTCCCGGCGCTGATGATCGCGCTGCTGGCGCCGTTCGCGGGCCGCATCGTAGACAGGTTCGGGCGCAAGCGACTGCTGCTGACCGGCCTGGCGGTCTACGCCGTCTTCGGCACCGCGCCGCTGTGGCTCGATGGCCTGGGCGCGATCGTGCTCAGCCGTGCTGGGGTCGGCGTCGCCGAGGCGGCGATCATGACCTGCTGCACCACGTTGATCTCCGACTACTTCTCCGGCACCGAGCGCGACCGCTGGCTCGGCATGCAGACCGTGTTCGCATCGCTGTCGGCCACGTTGTTCTTCGCGCTCGGCGGGGCGCTGGGCGCCCAGGACTGGCGCAACCCGTTCTGGCTCTACGCCTCCAGCCTGATCTTCCTCGTCCTCGCCGCCGCACTCATCTGGCAGCCTGCCGGCGAGTCCGCCCCCACCGAGGAGCGCACCCCGCTCCCGCCGCTGCCCACCCGCGCCCTCGCGCTGCCGTGCGCGGTCACGGTCGTCGGCGGGATCGTCTTCTACACCCCGATCGTGGAGCTCCCCTACGTGCTCGACGCGGCCGGGATCACCGCCGTCCCTGCCATCGGCGCGTTCGCCGCGCTCGCCTCCCTCGCCACGGCCGGTGGTGCGTACGCCTTCGGCCGGGTCTCCGGCCGCGGCACCGCGACGCTGCTGCCGATCGCCTTCGGGCTGGCCGGGATCGGTCTGGTCGTCCTCGGTGCCACCTCGGTCGTGCCAGTCATCGTGCTCGGCGCGGTCATCGCCTCGGCCGGCACCGGCCTGATGCTGCCCACCCTGCTCGTCTGGGCGGTGTCCGGTCTCAGCTTCGAGCAGCGCGGTCGCGGCACCGGCCTGTGGACCGCTGCCCTGTTCCTCGGCGAGTTCGTCTGCCCGCTCCTGGTCGTCGCCTTCACCGGTGCCCTAGGCGGCCTCGGCGCCGCCGTCATCCTCGTCGGCGCCATTGCCCTCCTCCTCGCCCTCCTCACCCGCCGCGTCCTCACCCGCGACGTGGCCGTCACCGCCTGATCAGGAGCCGATCCACATGTGTCATGTCCTCAACGAGGCCGTCGCCTCGATCCCCTCGACCGACCGGCGCCGGCTGCTGTCGATGGTCGGCCTCGGAGCCGTCGGCGCGGTGACCGCGACAGCCATGAGCACCCCGGCGGCGGCCGCCGCGCCCGCGGCCCGGACCGGGCACGGCTCGAAGGCACGGACCCGTGTCGTGCTGCTCGGCACATCAGGCGGCCCGGCCGTCCTCGACGGCGGCCGGCACGGGGTCTCGACCGCGATCGCCTTCGAGGACAAGGTGTACGTCGTCGACCTCGGGGTGGGCGCCTTCGGCCGGCTGCAGCAGAGCGGCCTCGCCCCGGACACCGGCCTGGGTTCCGCCCTCTCCTGGATGCGCGGCATCTTCTTCACCCACCTGCACAGCGACCACACGGTCGACTGGCCCACGACGTACGCGATCGGGTCGATGAACATCGTCGGGCGCTCCGGTGGGCCGGTCCAGGTGTTCGGCCCGGCTCCCCGGGACACCCTGAGCAGGGTCTTCCCGCCCACCCGGCCGGCACCCGCCCTGGTCAACCCGGACGAGCCGATGCCCGGCATCTCCTCGATGACCGGTCATCTGCGCAACGCGTTCGCCCAGGACTTCAACGACCGGCTCCGAGACAGCAACTTCCCCGACCCGGACACGCTCTTCGAGGTCCACGACATCGACCACTCGGCACTGTGGACGATCGACCCGGAAGGCGTCCCGCCGCGGCTCGAGGCGCCGATCCAGGTCTGGAAGGACGGCGAGGTCACCGTGACGGCGACGCTCGTCGATCACCATCCCACCGTGCCGGCGTACGGCTATCGCTTCGACACCCCGGACGGGTCGGTCGTGGTCTCCGGCGACACCTGCGTGAGCCAGAACCTCATCGATCTGGCGCGTGGCGCGGACGTCCTGGTCCACGAGGTGATCGACCCCGAGTTCGTCGAGCGGCTCACCGCGGCCCTACCTCCCGAGACCGCAGAGGCGCTCCGCAAGCACCTGCTCGAGTCGCACACAACCATCGAGCAGGTCGGCCGTGACGTCGCCGAACCGGCCGGTGTCGGCACCCTCGCCCTCTCCCATCTGGTCCCCGGCAACAACCCGTCCGCACGCTGGCGTAAGGCCCAGCGGGGCTTCTCGGGAGACCTCGTCGCGGGCGAGGACCTGATGGTGATCCCGGTCGGCCGCGCGCGCTGGAACGGCTGAACCGGGATGGCCAAGGCCACCTCACCACCCACAGGGTTGCGGGACGTGGCATTCTGACCCGCATGCTCAGCTCGATTCTGGGACGGACCCTGCCGCGCCTCGTGTTCGGTCTCGTCGCCCTCCTCGCCGCCACGTTGGTGCTCACCTCCTGCGGCGACGAGGACCCCGCCAAGGGACGTACGCCGAAACAGGTGCTCGCGGCGGCGCAGAAGCACCTCGACGAGACGAGCGGGATCAACTTCTCGATCGCCTCCGACGACCTGCCCGAGGGCATCACGACGTTGAAGGCGGCGACCGGGACGCTGACCCGTGAGCCCGCCTTCGAGGGCACCTTGACGGTGCCGGTGATGGGCGCTGAGGCGCAGGTCGAGGTGGTCTCGGTCGATGACGTCGTCTACGCGAAGCTGCCGTTCACGACCACGTTCCAGGAGCTCGACCCGGCCGACTACGGGGTGCCCGACCCGGCCGCGCTGATCGCGCCGGAGACCGGCATCTCCTCGCTGCTGGCCGCGACCGAGGACGTGAAGATCGGCAAGTCCGTACGCGGCGGCGCCGACAACGACGAGATCCTCTCGACCTACACCGGCACGCTCCCGGACACCGCGGTCCAGAAGATCCTCGCCGGCGCGACCGGCGACTTCGACGTCACCTACATCATCAACGACTCCGACGAGCTCACCGAGGCCACCATCAAGGGCAACTTCAGCGGTGAGGGCGAGGCGGCGTACTCCTACACGATCGACGTGACCGAGTACGGCGTCGAGAAGGAGATCGCCAAGCCGTGAGGGCAGTCCTCTGGCTCGCCGCGATCGCGGTGGCGTTCGCCGCCGCGGACACCTACGTCGTGGTGCTCGCGCTGCCGGACATGATGGCGGGCGTCGGGCTCTCGATCGAGGAGCTGCAGCGGGCCGCGCCGCTGATCTCCGGGTTCCTGCTGGGCTATGTGGCGGTGCTCCCGCTGATCGGGCGGCTCGCCGATCTCCTCGGGCACCTTCCGGTGCTCGTCGGCGGGCTGATCGTCTTCGCGTTCGGCTCGTTCCTGACGGCGCTGTCGTGGGACCTGGCCGCGATGGTGGTCGGCCGGTTCTTCCAGGGGCTGGGCGGTGGTGCACTCGTGCCGGCGACCCTCGCGCTCGTCGCGGCGCTCTACCCCGCTGAGCGCCGTGGGGTTCCGCTCGGGCTGGTCTCGGCGGTCCAGGAGCTCGGCTCGGTGCTCGGGCCACTCATCGGAGCGGCCGTGCTCGCCGTCGCGGACTGGCGCGCGATCTTCGTGCTCAACCTCGTCGTCGGCGCCATCTTGGCGATCGCCATCAGGCAGATGGGCCGCTCGGATCCTGGCACTGTCGCCCGGGGTCGCCCACGGCCGGACCTGATCGCGCTGCTGCTGTTGCTGGTCGCCGGCGTGGCGTTCGTGCTGCTGGCGATCGAGCCGACCGCCCTGGTCCAGGACCTGACCTGGGGCGCGCTCTACGTGCCCGCGGCCGGGTCGACGCGCTGGCTGACCCCGTTGGGCCTGGTCACGATCATCGCGACCCTCGGGTTCCTGGTGAAGTGCGGCCTGCGGCCGAACGTACGCCGCGTGCTCGGCCGGGTCGCCGCCGAGGTCGACGTCCTCGGGGCGCTGCTGCTCTCGTTCGCCCTGGCCGGGGTGATCCTCGCCTTCGCGACCGCCGACCCCGAGGTGGCGGTCTTCTCCGAGCAGGGCACCTGGTACCTGGTCGCCGGTGGGCTGGCGCTGCTCGGCTTCGTCTTCCACCTGCGCCGGGCGCAGGACCCGATCGTGCCCCGGGGCGCGTTCGCCCGGACGCCGGCGTGGGGCTCGGTGCTGATCTCGTTCTTCGTCGGCGCCGCGCTGGTGGCGGCGTTGATCGATGTGCCGCTCTTCGCCCGCACCACGATCTACGGCGACAGCCAGCTGAAGGCGGCCCTGGTGCTGCTCGAGTTCCTGGTCGCGCTGCCGGTGGGTGCCGTGCTGGGTGGCTTCCTGACCAGGCGACTGCCGGCGGGCGTGATCGCGGGTGGCGGGATGCTGCTGGCCGCGGTGGCGTTCGTGCTCATGGCACGCTGGGACGCCGACGCGCTGCGCTCGCTGTCGGCGACCGTCGTGCTCGTCGCCGGCGGCCTCGGCTTCGGCCTCGCCCTGGCGCCGGTCAACGCGGCGATCCTGGCCACGACCGAGCAGTCGATGCACGGCCTGACCACGTCCTTCACCGTGGTGGCCCGCATGGTCGGCATGCTGGTCGGCATCTCCGCGCTGACCACGATCGGCCTGCGCAGCTACTACGCCGCCCAGGCCGACCTACCGTCGCTGTCGTCGGTGTGCACCGGCGGCGGCATGTGCGAGGACTACCAGGACCTGCTCATCGGCGCCGCCATCGCCCAGGAGCACACCGTCTTCGCCGGTGCCGCGGTCTGCGCCGGGATCGCCGCCGTCCTCTCCGTGGTGCTGCTGCGGGGCGCGCCTACACGCGCGCTCTCCCCCAACCAGACCGTCACGGCACTGTAGAGGTCTCGACGTACTCCGGGCGGGTGGAGCCCATCCGCTCGTGGGTCGCGTTCCGCCGTCCGGAGGCACGCTCGACGACCCCGAGAGCCGCACCGAGGCCGAAGGCCGGCATGTTGCCGTACAGCGTCTCGACCTGGTCTGCGGGGACCCGATAGGTCTCGTGCCAGATCCCGATGTCGCCGGTCGAGGCCGCGCGCCGGTTGAAGGCGGCCCAGGCGGGAGCGTGCGTGAGCGACGGGTCCTTGGCGAAGCGGCCGAGGTCCTCGACGCTGCGCCAGTACTGCACCGTCAGCAACGCCCTCCCCGACCAGAAGCTGCGGGCCGAGAGAAGCCCGAGGTCGGGCTTCTTGGCGAGCTCGGCGAGCATCCGCGGCATCCCGACGAACGCCGGGAACCAGCTGCGCACCTTGTGCCAGCGGTGGATGCGCATCCCGATCAGGAACACCACGACCTCGTCGGTGCCGACATCGGCGACGCTGTGGCCGGGCGTGACGCCGTCCGGCACGTTCTCAGGAGCCTCCCGATAGCCCCGGGCGATCTTCGACATTCCCGTCCCCCTGACTGGATAGCGATAGTATCTAGTCTAAGATAGTGCTCCTATCCAGCAGCGCTGTCAACCAGTTCCCGGAGGAACGATGCGGATCTCCGAGCTAGCCGACTCGACCGGCGTGAGCGTCGCGACCATCAAGTACTACGTCCGCGAGGGCCTCCTCTCCCCCGGCAGGAAGCTCTCCGAGCGCCTGGCCGACTACGACGACCAGCACGTACGCCGCCTGCGCCTGCTCCGCGTGCTCCGCGATGTCGGCGCCATCCCCGTCGGGGCGCTCAAGGCGCTGGTCGACGCGACCCAGGACCGCACCGCATCGGTGCACGACATGTTCGGCAAAGCCTGCGACGCGCTCCGTGTCGAGACGAGCGTCCCCGCGGCCCGAGGCGACCACACCCGCGAGCTCGCCGACCAGATCGTCGCCCAAGCGGGATGGACCGAGGTCAGGGCCGATGCCCCCGAGCGCGACCACCTCGCCGGGATCATCGAGGTCATCCTCGACAGCGGCCTGCCCACCGACCCCGAAGGCGCGGCGACCTACCTCCCCCTCATCGACGCGATCGCCGCCTACGAGCTCGATCAGATCGACGACACCCAGGACCGCGAGGCGATGATGGAGCAGATGGTCCTGGGGCAGGTCGTCCTCGGGGAGTTCCTGCTCTGTCTGCGCCGGCTGGCCCACGAGCACCACAGCGCTCTGCGATTCGCCGAGCGCCGCTGAGCGATCGGACAGGGCGCACGCGCTCAGGAGCCGCTGGTGACCCTGTCCCTCACACCCGTCACGCCGACCGAGTGGGCACAGTGGGCGCTGCAGAACATGTGCTCCTCGTTCTGCACGCCGTGCCCGAGGATGCGGGTGCCGCAGTTGACGCACACGGGCGCGATCTGCGGCGCCGCGCACTCGATCGAGTCGAAGACGAAGTGCTCACCCGAGGCCGTCGTCACCTCGAAAGTCCCGTCGTAGTCGTTTCCGCACGTGACGCACTTACCCATGGTCGGTCCTCTCGTTCGACTTCACCCCGGACGCCACGCGACCCGGGACCCTCGAGGGGCACCGGGCCGCATGGTGTCTAGGTGAAGATGCTCACCCCACCGGGACCGACCGCCAAGCCGACCACGATGAGGACGATTCCCCATAGGATTTGGCCGCGGACCAGCGACAGGATGCCGCCGATCACCAGGACTGCCGCGATCAACCAGAGAATTAGTGCCATTCGGATCTCACCTCGGTGTGTGTAGTTGTTCCTGCTCTCGGTACCCATCCGGCACCTGTTCAAACCTCCCGAGTTGCGCTGAGTTCGTCCGAGGTCACGGTGCGGCCCCCGCGACGACCGTATGGAGCACGTCATCCCATTCGTCGAGGAACCGGTCCAGGCCGTAGCGCTTCCTCGCGTGCCGACGCCCGATGAGCCCGGCCTCCTCGGCCACGTCGGGATCCTTCATCAAGTGGCGTACGGCCGGGACGATCTCGTCGCGGCGGGTGGTGACATAGCCAGCCTCGTGCGGCACCGCGAGCGGGGTCTCGGCCGTGGCCAGGGCGACGACCGGCATGCCCAGATGCATCGCCTCGATCAGGGAGAGTCCCAGCGAGGTCCAGCGATGGAGCTGGACGTAGACGCGTCGCCGCGGGAGGTGGTCGTGCAGGTCCTGCTGCGACAGGTCCTCGTACGTCCGCAGCCCGTGGTACGCCGGCAGGCGCTCGACGCGCATGCCGAAGACGTCGGCGCCGACGCCCTCGGCCAGCGCCGGGATGAGGTCGGCGCCGACCGAGCGGCCTCGGCGTACGGGATCGTTGACGACCACCCCGGCGCGCTCGATGTCGCCGGTGTAGCGGCGACCAGGGTCGAGGATGCCGGGCTCGATCACGGTGGTCGGGGTGCCGGCGCAGTCCCAGACGAGGTCGTTGAAGCCGGTGACATGAACGATCGGGATGCTGCCGCCCGCCACCGGGTGGCGGGTGTCGAGGACCCCGCCGGCGGGGGTGTTGTGCTCCAGGTAGACGGCGGGCAGATCGCGGCCGGGACGCCGCCCGCCGAGCCACTTCTCGGCCAGTTCGAGCTCGTGCGGACGCTGCAGGACGACGATGTCGACCTCCTCGTCCGCGAGGGCCTCGCTGCTCACCTCACGGGCGGCCGACGGCCAGTCCGATGTCCCGGCGCGGCCGAGACCGTCGGGGCCACGGTCGGGCGTCGTCGGAAGGAGGTATTCGTGGCGGCCGTGCACGAACGCCGTCGTCCAAGGGCCGTGCACGCGCCAGATCAGGATTCTCATTCCCTGTCGGTACCCGCAGCCACCCGTCACAGCCCGGTCGGCGCACTTACCACCCCCAGGGGTGGTTGCGGCGTCGACGACCCACACCCGCGGGGGTGAACCTTGCGGCGAAGCCGTTGGGAGGCGGTCGAGTCGGGCACTACCTACACATGACGACGACAACTTTCGAGACAGACCTACCCCGGGCCGAGCGACAACGACTGACTTCAGAGCTGTTGGCGAAGGCACACACCGCCGTAGGTAACGAGAAGGACCTGATCCTCGAGGAGGTGATCCTGCTCAACGCCGCGGTCGCCCGCTCGATCGCCCACCGCTACACCGGCCGAGGCATCCCGCGTGCGGACCTGGAGCAGGTGGCGTACACCGCCCTCGTAAGGGCCGCTAAGAGCTTCCACCCCGATCGTGCCGACGACTTCCTCACCTATGCCGTACCCACGATCCGCGGTGAGGTGAAACGCTGGTTCCGTGACCACGGCTGGACGGTGCGGCCGCCGCGCCCCATCCAGGAGCTGCAGAGCACGCTGCTGCGGATCGGATCGGAGCGGGGCAACCTGCCCACCTCCGAGCTGGCCGAGATCGCCCACGTGCCGGAGCAGAGGGTACGCGAGGCGCTCGATGCCCGCGGTTGCTTCACCCCCTCCTCGCTGGACGCCCCGCTGCGCCCCGGCTCGGCCCAGTCCTCGGCCGAGGCGACTCTCGGCGACATGCTGCCCGGCATCGACGGCGGACTCGCCGACTGCGAGACCCGGCTGGCCCTGGAGCAGGCGATCCGCGTGCTGTGCCCGCGTGACCAGCTCGTGGTGAGGCTGCGCTTCATCGAGGACCGCAGCCAGGCAGAGATCGGCGAGGCCATCGGCGTCACCCAGACCCAGGTCTCCCGGATCCTGACGCGGATCATCGACGAGCTCCGTGAGCAGCTCGAAGGAGTAGGGATCGCCGCATGACCTGCACCCACCACGGGTACGGGACACGAAAGCCGACCGCGACACAAGGAGATCTGGCATGACGTACTCAACGATCACCGGCGAGCGCGCCAAGAACGCTCAGCGCTCGCTGTGGAACGGCACGACGCCCAAGACCAAGTGGCAGGAGTCGTCCCGGGGCAAGCGGGTCACGGCTGTCGCCGCGTTCGTGGTCCCGATCGTGATGGCGGTCGCCACCACCGTCATCCGCAAGAAGGGAACCGACGCACTGCTGCGAAAGTTCAAGGCAGGTGAGAAGAAGTGAGGACGAAACGAAACCTCTTCACCTTCGCGCTGGGTGGCGTAATCGGCTACGTCGTCGGCCGCTATCCTGCCGCGACGTACGAGAAGCTACGCGACGGCGCCGACATGACCTTGAGCCTGGCCCGCGAGCGGATCGGCATCATGTCCGAGACCTTCCCGCTCGGGCGGCCCGGTGACCACCGAGCTCCTACCACCCAGCCGCCGGAGACCGGTGACGACGTCATCGACCGGACCTCGACGGCCTACGTCTCTCGGCCGCATCCCTAGCCCCCGGGCTGACCAGCTCCCCACTCATCCGAACTGTCCCCACCTGCGCGAAAAGTGCCCCACCCTCCGGAGGGTGGGGCACTTTCACCGCAGTGGGGAAATGTCTCCGCTAGCGCCCAACCGCCTTCTCGAGCTCGGCCTTGTTCATCTTCGAACGCCCCTTGACGTTCTTGTCCTTGGCCTCTTCGTACAGCTGAGCCTTGGTACGCCCGCCCGGGCCGCGATGACTGCGCAAGCCACCGCGGCGGCCTGAGGAGATGTCCTTAGTCGAGGTACGGCTGCGTTCGCGGGACTCTCCCCCGCGGGCACGCTCCTTGTTCACCGTACGAGCCGCGATCTCCTCGGCGGTGTCCTCGTTCTCACCGCGCTCGAGCAGACCTTCCTTGATGTGGTCGTACTGTCGTTCTCGCTTCTTGCTCCAGGCACGTTGCGGCATCTCAGCTCTTCCTCCTTCTCGGCTGATCGAAGCGCTCCTCGTCATCGGCGACGCGCTTGTTCCGGCGGGCGTCGTAGAGCCAGGCGGCGATGCCGGCCAGGATCACGATCACCCCGATCACGGTGAAGATGACGGCTTGGGTAGTCATATCTACCGGTACCCACCCGATGCATCGGTTACGCGGCGACGGCGATCCGCATCCGGCGGATGATCCGGGCAAGAGCGCGGGAGACCTGCGCCTGGGTGGCACCGATCCGCTCACCGATCTCGGCCTGAGAAAGACCGTCGATGAAGCGCAGCCGCAGGATCATCAGGTCGGTCTCGCGGAGATCGCCGATCGCCTCCGCGACCACGACTCGCGCCTCGGCGCGGTCGAAGCCGGGGTCGGGCTCCCCCATCTGCTCGAGCAGCTCATCGTCTGCACCGTGCGGACGTACGCAGCGGGCCAGCTCGCGGAAGCAGTGACGGATCTCGCCCTTGGCCATCGGCACGGCGTAGGCCAGGAACTCACCCTCGGCGGGGTCGTAGCGGCGAGCAGCCTTCACCAGCCCCATGTGCGCGGCCTGGCGTAGGTCGTCGGCCTCGACGCCGCGGCCCGAGTAACGGGCAGCGAGTGAACGGGCCACCGGGAGGTGGCTTACGACCAGATCCTCCTGCTGAAGCGGAGGCAACGGCGATGCTTCCTGGGTCCTGTCCATGGTCCGAGTCTGTCGCGCAGACCAGCCAGATCTCCACGCTCAGGGGAGGAAATGGCCCTCAGGGGTGAGCTAAACCCCCACAGCACACTCACCCCTGAGGGTTAGAACCGCGGTCCCGGGTCCGTTGCCGAGACCGCGGCACCGACAGTGCAATCGTGGTGTCCACCCCCATACCGCGGCAGGCGGAAGTCACCCAGACTGCTCTGTCGATACGCTATCGGTAACCATCCGGGCCGCCACCGATGCGCCCGACTCCAGAGAATTCTCGTCGGGCGGCGCGAACCCGTGGGTGATCGCCCAGCTCACCGCCTGGCTGCGGGTGGTGACGTCGATCTTTCGGTAGGCCTGACGGATGTGACTCTTGAGCGTGTTCACGCTCACCACGAGCTTCTCGGCGATCTCCTTGTTGGACAGCCCCTGGGTGATCAGTGCGAGCACCTCGACCTCACGAGTGCTGAGCCCGGCGAGCGTGCCCACCCGGTCCTCGTTCTGGCCGACCGGCTCGCCGGCGGCGGTGAGCTCGATGCTGCGTACGAGCTCACCGGCGTGCACGCTCATCGACACCCAGGCATGGGCTCCCAGCGCGTAGGCCTGGACCCTCAGATCGGGGCGCATGTCGCGGCTGAAGATCAGCACCTTGGCGTCGGTCTCGTGCAGCAGATGCTGCAGATCGGCGCCGTCGCTCAGGTACAGACCGAAGGTGTCGTAGAGGATCACGTCGACGCCCGGCGCCCGGCTGCGTATCGCCGGAAGAGCGGTCACGACCAGCCGGTCGGGAAAGTCCGCGAGCATGCTGACGAGCCCGCGCACGACAACCTCCTGTGGGCTGACCACCGCGACCCGCAACACCCCCGACCTCATCACTCTTGAACTTTCTCAGATCGGTGGTCAATTGGACAGGTGTATGGGCAGAACACGCCGTGGGTACCTGGGCTTATGTCCACAGATCCAAGACAGGAGCAGCCCATGTCCCACGTGACCGAAGACCTCAAGAAGGCCTCCGAGCTACCCGACGGCGACGTGGTCAGGATCCTGCTGCAGCAGCACGCCGGCATCCGGCAGCTCTGTGCGACGGTGGGGAATTCCGAGGGCCCGGCCAAGCGCCAGGCGTTCGACGACCTCCGGGTCCTGCTCACGGTGCACGAGACCGCCGAGCAGATCGTCGTCCACACGGTCACCTCGACCCATGGCGGCGAGACACTCGCCAAGGCGCTCAGTGCCGACGAGAAGGAGGCCACCGAGATGCTGGCTCGGCTCGAGGAGGTCGGCGTCGACAGCCCCGAGTTCGACGAGACCTTCCCGATCTTCCAGATCGCGGTCGAGCAGCACGCCGAGGAGGAGGAGCGTGTCGAGTTCCCGCTGCTGCTCACGACGATCGATGAGACGTCCCGGCACATGATGGGCAAGCGGCTGACCGCGACCGAGCTCATCGCGCCGACCCACCCTCACCCCGGCTCCGCCGGATCGGTGCCCAAACAGGTGGCCACGATGCCGTTCCACTCCATCGTCGACCGAGTCATGGACGCGCTCCGATCGTGACGTGGCACAGTGGATGCTGAACGCATCGACGACAGCATCGAAGCCTTCAGATGGGAGCAGAGAACATGGTCGAGAAGGAAACCAAGGACCCCGAGACCGGCGCCGACGAGAGCACCGAGTCCCCAATCCCCTTCCCCACCCCGGAGCGGGTCGAGGAGGAGGGCGACGAGCGCGACCGCCAGGACGAGACCGAGGAAGAGACCTTTCCCGCCAGCGACCCGCAGTCCAGCTGGGCAGGACCTGCGGATCCGCGGGACCGCTGATACTCAGGCATTCCAGGCCGAGTGGCCAGGGTCGGCCGGACCCTCGACGCGGTATCGCAGATGCGTCACCCGGTCGCCCTGGACCACCTCGGGATCGCTGAGCAGCACCGAGGATGCGTACGTCCCGAAGAACGGCTTTCCCTTGCCGATGAGCAATGGTGCGACATCGAGCTGGATCTCGTCCACCAGCCCGGCAGCGAGCGCCTGACCGGCCACATCGCCGGCGCACAGGCCGATCGGGGTGCCGCCGGCCAGCTCCTTCGCCTTGGCGATGCCCGCGTCGACCGAGGTCTCGAAGTGGTAGCTGGCTTCGGGGTGCCACCCTTCGGGCTTGGGTCGATGACTCACGACCACCACGTGCTCGCCCGACGGCGGCTTGCCGTCCCAGCCGTTGGTGATGTCGAAGAGATGGCGTCCGATCACCATCGTCGTCGAGGTCTCCCAGAAGTCGCGTACGTAGTCCCACGACGCCTTCGAGATGCGTCCGGCACCGCCGAGCACCTCGATGTCGCCGTTGTTGTACCAGTCGAACAGGTGCCCGGGCATGTCGTCCTGGTAGCCGATGAACCCGTCGACCGACACCACTGCCTGCATGATCACCGTCATCGTCCCCACCCACCTCCACTAGTCAACCGATTGGTTGATTACTAGGAAAGCGCGAAACGGCGCCGCTTGTCAACCATATAGTTGATAAACGGCGCCGCTCGGCGGTGATCCAAGCGCCTCAGGCGAGGCCGCGACGCTCCAGCAGCGGAGCGATCGGGGCCGGCCGGCCGCGCCACTCCGCATAGGACTCCAGCGGGTCCCGGGTGCCGCCGATGCCGATCACATAACGGACGTACGCCTCGCCGTTCTCCCGCGTCAGCCCGCCGTTCTCCTTGAACCACGCGACCGTGTCGGCATCGAGGACCTCGGACCAGATGTAGGAGTAGTAGGCCGAGGCGTAGCCGCCGAAGATGTGCTTGAAGTACGCCGTGTAGTAGCGCGGCCGCACCGCCGGGTTGTCCAGGCCGACCGCCGAGAGCGCGGCCGCCTCGAACTCCTCCACGGCCTCCGGCGAGGTCGGCACCTCGGCCGGACCGAGCTCGTGCCAGGCGAGGTCGATGAGCGTGGCGGCCAGGTATTCGGAGGTCGCGAACCCCTCGTTGAACGTGGCCGACGCCTCGAGCTTGCCGAGCACGTCGGCCGGGATCGGCTCACCGGTCTCGTGATGCACGGCGTAGTTGGCGAGCACCTCGGGCCAGAGCATCCACATCTCGTTGACCTGGGACGGGTACTCGACGAAGTCCCGGAAGACCGACGTCGCCGCGAACCGCGGGTAGGTCGCCCGCGCCAGCAGCCCGTGGAGCGCGTGCCCGAACTCGTGGAAGAGCGTGTTGACCTGGTCGAAGGTGAGCAGCGTCGGCTCCCCCGGCGCCGGCCTGGGCACGTTGAGGTTGTTGGTCACGACCGCCGACGGCTCACCCAGCAGCGTGTTGGCGGTGACGTAGGAGTTCATCCACGCACCGCCCTTCTTCGAGTCCCGGGTGTAGAGGTCGAGCAGGAAGAGCCCGATCGGCTCGCCGTCGCGGGAGACCTCGAAGACGCGTACCTCAGGGTGGTAGCCCTGCAGGTCGGGGCGCTCCTCGAAGGTCAGCCCGTAGAGCCGGCCGGCGGCGAAGAAGACGCCGTCGCGCAGCACCCGGTTGGCCTCGAACCACGGCCGCAGGACGGCCAGGTCGACGTCGTACTCCGAGGCCCGGACCTTCTCCGCGTAGTAGGGCCAGTCCCAGGCCTCGATCGGACCGCCTGCCGATGCCTCGAGCGCAGACTGCTCGGCCCGGGCGTTGCGAGCCGCCGGCGCGGCCAGCCGCTCCAGCATGTCGCGGACGGCCTTCGGGGTGCCGGCCGTGTTGTCGGCGGTCACCAGACCGGCGTAGCTGTCGAACCCGAGCAGCTGCGCCTTCTCGGCCCGCAGCCGCAGCGCGTCGAGCGCGATGCCGCGGGTGTCGTTGGCGTTGCCGCGCGAGCCTCGGGCGAGCTGCGCCTCGAACAGCCGCTGCCGAAGCTCCCGGTTCTCGAGCACCGACAGGTAGGGGTGGGCGGTGAACAGGGTCAGCGTGATCAGGAACTTGCCCGCCAGCCCCCTGCCCTCGGCGGCCGCCGCAGCCGCGGAGATCTCCCCCGGGGTCAGCCCGGCGAGCTCCTCGACGGTGTCGACGACCACGGCGAGGTCGTTGGAGTCGGCCTGCGCCGCCTGCCCGAACGCCGCCTCCAGGCCGGAGATCTCCTGGTTGAGCTCCCGCAGCCGGGCCTTCTCGGCAGGCCCCAGAGCAGCACCGGCGAGCACGAAGTCGCGGTGGTAGCGCTCGACCAGATAGCGATCCTCGCCCTCCAGCTCGGCCCGTTTCTCGTAGACCGCGTTCACCCGGGCGAAGAGCGCGTCGTCGAGGAGCAGCGCGTCGTGGTGGGCCGCCAGCCGCGGAGCGTACGCAGCGTGGAGCTCGTCAAGATCGTCGTCGGAGTCCGCGGAGAGCAGCGAGAAGAAGACCCGCAGGACCCGGTCCAGCCGCTCACCGGACCGCTCCAGGGCGACCAGGGTGTTCTCGAACGTCGGCTCGTCGGCGGAGGACGTGATCGCCGCGAGCGCGGCCAGCTGATCGGCCATCCCCTGCTCGATCGCCGGGCCGTAGTCCTCGATCGAGATGTCCGCGAAACGGGGCAGGCGGTGGGGCAGGTCACTGGGCTCGAGTAGGGCATCGATCACATCGCGCACGCTATCTGAAACAGCGTGAGGACGGCCCGCGGATATCGGCTACCTTGGCGTCATGGCCGATTTCGATGACCTGCTTGCCGCGAACCAGACCTACGCCAACACGTTCGACACCGGCGGCTTCGACGGCGTCGCCCACGCCGGAGTAGCGATCGTGACCTGCATGGACTCCCGAATCGAGCCGCTGGCCATGCTGGGCCTGAGCCTCGGGGACGCCAAGATCTTCCGCAACCCGGGTGGCCGGGTGACCCCACAGGCGATGGAGGCGCTGGTGCTCGGCGTGCACCTCCTCAACGTCAAGCGCATCCTGATCGTGCCCCACACCCGCTGTGCGGTCGCCTCCAACACCGAGGCCGAACTGCGCGCCAAGCTCGCGGACTCCGCCGGCCAGGACGCCTCCTGGCTCCACCTGCACGTCGTCGACGACCAGGTCCGCGCGCTCGCCGAGGACGTCGCCAAGGTCCGCTCGCACCCGTTCGTCCCCGAGGACATCAAGGTCGGCGGCTTCATCTACGACGTCGACACGGGTCTGCTCAACCAGAAGATCTGAGCCCGCTCACCTGCGAGGCGGGTTGCGATCTACCTCTGAAATGGCATGCGCCCCAACCACCTGTAGGCAAGAGTTGAGGCGTGAGCCTCACAGACCCGGCACAGCGTGAGATCGCCGCCCAGGCGATCGACCTGCACAAGACCTACGGCAAGGGCGCCGCGGAGGTCCGCGCGCTCGACGGCGTGAGCCTGGACCTCTATGCGGGGCAGTTCACCGCGATCATGGGCCCATCGGGCTCGGGCAAGTCGACGCTGATGCACTGCCTGGCCGCGCTCGACAAGCCCACGACGGGCGAGGTCATCGTCGGCGGTCGCAAGCTCGGCAGGATGCGCGACCGCCGCCTCACCTCGCTCCGGCGCGACAAGATCGGGTTCGTCTTCCAGGCGTTCAACCTGGTGCCGACGCTGACCGCGCAGGAGAACATCCTGCTGCCGCTCTCGCTGGCCCGGAAGAAGCCGGATCCGGGCTGGTTCGACCAGGTCATCGACACGGTCGACCTGCGGCCGCGGCTCTCCCACAAGCCGAGCGAGCTCTCCGGCGGACAGCAGCAGCGCGTCGCGTGCGCCCGGGCGCTGGTCTCCAAGCCCGACATCGTCTTCGCCGACGAGCCGACCGGCAACCTCGACTCCACGTCGGCCGCCCAGGTGCTCGACTTCCTGCGCCACAGCGTCGACGACCTGGGCCAGACCATCGTCATGGTCTCCCACGACCCGGTCGCCGCCTCCTACTGCGACCGGGTGATCTTCCTGGCCGACGGCCGCGTCGTCGACGAGCTGGCCAAGCCGAGCCGCGAGGAGATCCTGGCCCACATGGCCGACCTGCAGGCTCGGGCGATGGGCCTGGCTCCGATCGGCGAAGGAGCCTGAGGGTGAACGAGCGTCAGCGAGTGAACCAAACAATCGGCACGCCGCCACGTCCGTACTCTGGCGCTTGCGCAACGGCGACGACCGGAGCGAGGTCGAGCGGCGAGACGACCGGAGCGAGGTCGAGCGGCGAGCTTGCTCGTCCGTTCGCGCCGAGCGAGGGAGTAACCGCGCGCAGCGCGGAGCTTGCTCGTCCGTTCGTGCCGAGCGAGGGAGTGACCCCGCGAAGCGGGGAGGTGGCGGCGTGCTCCGGCTGACGCTGCGCAACCTCGCCGCGCACAAGGTGCGCCTGCTCATGTCGACGCTCGCGATCGTCCTGGGCGTGGCGTTCCTGGCCGGCGTACTCACCTTCTCGCACGGGCTCGACCGCACCTTCTCCGGGATCATCAACGGCTCCACGCCCGACGGCCAGGTACGCCCGACCAACAGTGCCAGCTCGGCCGAGGCCAGCCGCCCCGGCAGTGGCGGCGCGGCCACGCTGGGACCGGCGGCCATCGAGAAGCTGCGTACGCTGCCGGAGGTCGCCCGCGCCGACGGCGTCGTCCAGGGCGCCGGCCTCTATGTGCTCGACACCGACGACAAGCTGGTCAGCAGCTCGGGTGCGCCGACGCTGGCGTTCAACCACACCGGAACCCCCAACCTGCTCGGCGAGCCGTCCCTCGAGCTCATCCGAGGGAGCTGGCCGACCGGGGACAAGGAGCTCGTCCTCGACGAGGCGACCGCGGAGAAGGCCGGCTACCGGGTGGGAGACTCCGTCACCCTGATCGCACCCCAGGGCGAGACCCGCCGGAAGGTCACCCTCACCGGCACCGCCTCCTTCAACGGCGGTGGCACCGCCGGCGCGCAGCTGCTGATCTTCAGCACCGCAGGCGCCCAGAGCCTGTTCACCGACGGCAAGGACGTCTACTCCGGGATCTCGTTGACCGCCGCCCCCGGGGTTTCCCAGAAGGAGCTCGTCGAGGCCGCGGAGACGGTGGTCCCGAAGGGGTTCGAGGCCGTCACCGGCGACAAGATGGTCGAGGAGTCCGAGGATGCGATCGGCGAGTTCCTCGACGTGATCTCGGTCTTCCTGATCGTCTTCGCGGTGATCGCGGTCATCGTCGGCGCCTTCATCATCGTCAACACCTTCTCGATCCTGATCGCGCAGCGCTCCCGCCAGCTGGCGCTGCTGCGAGCCCTGGGGGCTTCCCGCCGCCAGGTCACCACCTCGGTGCTCTTCGAGGCGCTGGTGATGTCGCTGATCGCGGCCACCATCGGCGTCATCGCCGGCTGGGGGCTCGCCCATGGCCTGGCCGCCGCCTTCCGTCAGGCGGGTCTGGAGATCGCCTCCGACGTCCTTGTCCTCACCCCGCGCACCATCTGGATCTCCTACGCCGTGGGCGTCTGCGTCACGCTCGCCGCGGCCCTGCTCCCCTCCCGCCGGGCCGGAAAGGTCCCGCCGGTGGCGGCGATGCGCGAGGACACCCAGCCTCCGGCCAGATCCACCATCCTGCGTACGTCGGTGGGGCTCGTCCTGCTCGCCGCCGGGCTCGCGATCGCCGCCGTCCCACGGATCGGGGTCCCGGAGATCACTCTTCCGGGCGGCTTCGACGTGCCGACCAACCCGGCGCTGTGGGTGGGCGTCGGGGCCGGGATCTCGATCCTCTCGGTCGCCTGGATCAGCGCGTTCCTCGGCCGCCCGGTGCTGGCGGCGCTGCGTACGGTCTCGGGGGCGCTCTTCGGGATGACCGGCAAGCTGGCCGGCCAGAACGCGATGCGCGATCCACGGCGCACCGGCGCCACGGCGTCGGCGCTGATGATCGGCCTGGCGCTGGTCTCGCTGATCGGTGTGCTCGCCGCCTCGATGAACGCCTCGATCTCCGACGTGGTCGAGGAGCAGTTCAAGCCCGATCTGGTCGTGCAGAGCCCGACCTTCACCCCGTTCCCGACCTCGATCGGCGACGAGATGGAGAAGGTGGAGGGCGTCGCGACCGTCTCCCGTTCGCAGATCGCCCAGGCCGTCGTCGGCAAGGTGGACCTGCAGAACCCCAAGAAGAACGAGGTCGCGTTCCTCTTCGGCGTCGACGAGCACCTGCCACAGGTCTATGACCTCGATGTGCTCGAGGGCAGCGAGGACGTCAAGCCCGGCCAGGTGCTGGTCACCGACGAGGCCGCGAAGGAGCACAGCTGGCAGCTCGGCGACCGCATCGACCTCACCTTCGTCAGCGGCCGCCAGCAGCGCCCGCAGATCAGCGGGATCATCGCCCAGACCCAGGTCACCGGCGACATCACGGTGCGCATCGAGGACCTCGTCGCGGCCAAGGTGCCGCGCGAGGACGCCTCGCTGAGCATCATGCTCGCCCGCGGAGCCGACCCGGCCGTCGTCCACGACCGTCTCGACAAGCTCGTCGAGGACCAGCCGGTGGTCGCGGTGCAGGACAAGGAGGAGTTCGCCGAGTCGATCAAGGGGCAGGTCAACCAGCTGCTCTACATGATCTACGGCCTGCTCGCGCTGGCGATCGTGATCGCCGTGATCGGCATCGTCAACACCCTCGGCCTCAGCGTCATCGAGCGCACCCGCGAGATCGGGCTGCTGCGCGCCATCGGCCTCTCCCGCAGCCAGCTGCGCCGGATGATCACCCTGGAGTCGGTGACGATCGCGGTCCTCGGCGCGGTCCTCGGGCTCGCCCTCGGGGTGCTCTTCGGGGTGCTGCTGCGCGACGCGCTGCGCGAAGACCTCACCAGCCTGTGGGTGCCGCTTGACCAGCTGGCCGTCTTCATGGCGATCGCGGTGGTCGTCGGCGTCCTGGCCGCACTCCTTCCGGCCATCCGCGCGGGGAGGGAAGACGTCCTCAAGGCCATCGCCTCGGAGTAGGGTGCCTCGGGTGAGCACCGAGCACTCCACAGACCTGCCCGAACCCACCCTCCGCGTCCACAAGCCGGAGACGGCTGCGGTGGGGCTTCCCGGGGTGGCCCACTCGATGGAGTACGCGCTGCGCGAGATGGGCCCCAGACGCAGCCTGCAGACGCTGCTCAAGGTCAACCAGGTCGGCGGCTTCGACTGCCCCTCGTGCGCCTGGCCGGACCCTGACCACCGCAAGGCGGCGGAGTTCTGCGAGAACGGCGCCAAGGCGGTGGCGTGGGAGGCGACCCGCAAGCGGGTCGACCGCGACTTCTTCGCGGCCAACTCGGTCGCCTCCCTCAACGAGCGCGACGACCACTGGCTGGAGTCGCAGGGCCGGCTGACCGAGCCGATGTACATCGCCCCCGGCGAAACCCACTACTCCCCCATCACCTGGTCCGACGCGATCTCGCTGATCGCCGATCGGATGCGCGCGACCGACCCCGACCGTTCGGTCTTCTACACCTCCGGCCGGGCGTCCAACGAGGCCGCGTTCGTCTACCAGCTGCTCGCCCGCCAGCTCGGCACCAACAACCTGCCCGACTGCTCCAACATGTGCCACGAGTCCAGCGGCACCGCGCTCGGCGAGGTCATCGGCATCGGCAAGGGCACGGTCACGTACGACGACCTCGCCGAACACTCCGACCTGATCTTCGTGGTCGGCCAGAACCCCGGCACCAACCACCCGCGGATGCTGACCGCGCTCGAGTCCGCCAAGGAGAACGGCGCCAAGGTGGTGTCGATCAACCCGCTGCGCGAGGCCGGGATGGGGCGGTTCCGCAATCCCCAGACCGTACGCGGCGTCACCGGCGTCGGCACCCAGCTCGCCGACGTCCACGTGCCCGTGCAGGTCAACGGCGACCTGGCGCTGTTCGCCGGTATCAACAAGCTGCTCGTCGAGCGCGACGCCATCGCACACCCCTTCATCGAGGAGCACACCGACGGCTTCGAGGTCGCGGCGCAGGCGTGGGCGGCGATGGAGTGGGACGAGATCACCCGGCTCAGCGGCATCTCCCGCGAGGAGATCGAGTCCCTGACCGACCTGGTCGAGTCCCGCGAGCGCGTCATCGTGTGCTGGGCGATGGGACTGACCCAGCACAAGAACTCGGTCGCCACGATCCGCGAGATCGCCTCGTTCCTGCTGCTGCGTGGCAACATCGGCAAGCCCGGCGCGGGCGCCTGCCCGGTCCGTGGCCACTCCAACGTCCAGGGCGACCGCACGATGGGCATCTGGGAGAAGCCGCCGGCGTGGTTCCTCGACGCGGTCGGTGCCGAGTTCGGGATCACGCCGCCGCGTGAGGACGGATTCGACGTGGTCGCGGCGATCGAGGCGATGCGCGACGGCGCCGTCGACGTCTTCCTCGCCCTGGGCGGCAACTTCGCCGCCGCGACCCCCGACACCGCCGTCACCACGGCCGCGCTGGCCAACGTCGGCCTCACCGTCCAGATCTCGACCAAGCTCAACCGCAGCCACCTCCACCACGGCCGCGAGGGCCTGATCCTCCCCTGCCTGGGCCGCACCGAGCGCGACGAGACCGGCGGCCGCGAGCAGTACGTCACCGTCGAGGACTCGATGGGCATGGTCCACGCCTCCCACGGCCGGCTGCTACCCGGTTCGAAGGAGCTGCGCAGCGAGGTCGGCATCGTCTGCGCGATCGGCGAGGCGCTGTTCGGCTCGGATCAGGGCGTCGACTGGGCCACGATGGGCTCGGACTACTCCCGGATCCGCTGGCACATCTCCGCGGTGATCCCCGGGTTCGAGGACTTCGAGACCCGACTGAAGACGCCCGGGGGCTTCTCCCTGCCCAACGGCCCGCGCGACTCGCGCACCTTCAACACCGCGACCGGCCGGGCCCGGGTCACCGCCAACCCGCTGACCGCGGTATCGGCTCCCCCGGGCCACCTGCTGCTGCAGACCCTGCGCTCCCACGACCAGTTCAACACCACGGTCTACGGCTACAACGACCGCTACCGCGGCATCAAGGGCGGGCGCCACGTCGTCTTCGTCAACCCCGAAGACCTCCTCGAGCTCGGCATCGCCGACGGCGACACCGTCGACATCGTCTCGGTCTGGACCGACGGCGAGCGCCGCGCCGAGGGCTTCCGCGTCGTCGCGTACGCCACCCCGCGAGGCTCCGCCGCGGCGTACTTCCCGGAGACGAACGTCCTCATCCCGCTCGACTCCTACGCCGACGGCAGCCGCACCCCGACGTCGAAGTCGGTCGTCGTGCGCCTCGACGCCCGCTGAGGACCTGGGGTCCACCGATCGGTGGACCCCAGGTTCAACCGGTCGCTGCTGTCGGCAGCATGGCCCGTGCCAACAGCATTGATGCATGACAGATATCCCTGTACGGATGGCGCGCTGGAGCGCCCATCACCCCTGGCGCGCGATCGCCGGCTGGCTCGTCTTCGTGATCGTGTGCCTCGGCGCCGGCATCATGATGGGAGGCGGCCAGGCGGCCACCTCCGCCGACTACCGGGTCGGTGAGGCCGGCCGAGCGGAGGCGATGGCGGCGGCGGGCGGTCTGCAGGAGCGGCCGCTCGAGCAGGTCCTCATCACCCAGAGGGACGGCAGCACCCTGGACGCCGATCACGCGGAGGCGGTCGCCGACGAGGTCACGACCCGGATGGCGGGCCTTCCCGAGGTCGCCTCCATCGCCCCTCCGGTCCTCTCCAAGGACGGTACGGCGATCCGGGTCGACGTCACCATGGAGGGCCCCGAGCTCGAGGGCAAAGAGCATGTCGCTCCCCTGCTCGCCCAGACCACCGCGGTGCAGCGGGCCCACCCCGATCTGCGCGTGGTGGAGACGGGCCGCCCGTCGATCAGCCTGGACGTCCAGGGTCAGCGAAGCGACGATCTGGCCCGCACGGAGATGATCGCGCTGCCCGTGACGTTCCTCGTGCTGCTGCTGGTCTTCCGGTCCCTGGCGATGGCGCTCGTGCCGATGGTGCTGGCGCTCTCCTCGATCGCCGCAGCCGTCGGCCTCTCGATGCTCGCCTCCCACCTGGTCCCGGACGCCGGCGTCGGCACCAACGTCATCCTGCTCATCGGCCTGGCCGTCGGGGTCGACTACACGCTCTTCTACCTCAAGCGTGAGCGCGAGGAACGAGCCCGCTCGGGTGGGCGGCTGTCCGCGGAAGCCGCAGTCGAGCTCGCGGCGAGCACTTCGGGACGGGCTGTCGTGGTCTCGGGCGTGGCGGTCGCCGCCTCCAGCGCAGCGCTCTACCTCGCCGACGACGTCATCTTCTCCTCCCTGGCGACCGGCGCGATCGTCGTCACCGTGGCCGCCGTCGTCAGCTCGATGACGGTCCTGCCCGCCCTGCTGGCGAAGATCGGCACGTACGCCGACCGGTGGGCGCTACGCCGCCGCGGCACCAAGCCGACGCGCCCCGAGATCGGCCGGTTCTCGGCAGCGATGCTGCGCCCCACGCGCAGCCGTCCCGCCCTGACGCTCGTCCTGGCGGTGGTCGCGATGCTCGCGATGGCCGCTCCTCTGCTGGGCATCAAGCTGACCGAGGTCGGCCGCGACACCTACTCCCGCGACCTGCCGGCCATGCGGGCCTACGACCAGCTCCACGAGGCCTTCCCCGAGCTCAGGTCGACGAACCAGGTGGTCGTACGCGCAGATGCGAGCCAGGGTGACGAGGTCGCCGCCGCGCTGCAGACCCTCGGCGCACGCGCCGAGGCAGATCCGCTCTTCGCCGGGGCCGCCCGGCTGCGTACGTCAGCCGACGGCCGGGTCAGCGTGCTCGACCTCGGAGTTCCGCATCTGCCCAGCTCCGCCGAGGCCCGGTCCTCGCTGGAGCGGCTGCGGACGGTCTACGTCCCTGAGACGGTCGCCGGACTGCCCGGCGCCGAGGTGGCGGTCACCGGCGAGATCGCCCGCTATGCAGACTATCCCGAGCACCAGCAGGGCAAGCTGCCGCTGGTCCTCGGGGCGCTGCTGCTGGTCACCTTCGTGATCACGGTGTGGGCGTTCAGGTCGGTCGTGCTGGGCCTGGTCGGGCTGGTGCTCAACCTGCTCTCGGCCGCTGCCGCCCTCGGCGTGCTGACGCTCGTCTTCCAGGGCAGCTGGGCCGAGGGGCTCCTCGGCTTCACGTCGATGGGCTCGATCGGCTCCCGGGTGCCGCTGTTCCTGTTCGTGATCCTGTTCGGCCTCTCGATGGACTACCAGGTCTTCGTGCTCAGCCGGATCCGTGAGGCTGTGCTCGGCGGTGTGCCGACCCGAGCGGCCGTCATCGACGGCATCGGTCGCTCCGCCGGAGTGGTGACCAGCGCAGCGGTGGTGATGGTGACGGTGTTCGCAAGCTTCATCCCGCTGCACCTGCTCGAGATGAAGCAGATCGGGTTCAGCCTGGCGGTCGGTGTGCTCATCGACGCCATCCTCATCCGGATGCTGGTGCTGCCCTCGATCATGATGCTGCTCGGCGACCGGGTCTGGTGGCCCTCGCGCAGGCGTGCGATAACCACGGGCGTACGCCTCCCCGAGACCGTAGGCTGACCGGCATGCTGAGGGCCGACGACCAGCGCTGGATCCTTCAGTGGACCGCCGGGGTCTGGCTGGTGTTCGGGCTCGCACCGAACATCGTCGCCGGACTCGGTGACCCGGAGCTGTGGCCCTACTGGTCGTCGGCCCTCGTCTGCGTGCTCGCACTCTCCTACGGCATCGCCCTGCGGTTCCCGGCGAGCCGCACCTGGTTCCTGGGAGTGCTCGTCGTCGGCGTGGGCGTCGGGGCCTTTCTACGGGGCGGCAACGCGGCACTGTTCATCGTGTCCGTCCCGCACTTCTGGATCTTCGCCGGAGGACCCCGTCGGGCGATCGAGCTGAGCGGGGCCGCCGCCGTCTCGGCGGTCGCCGGCGCGGTGCTGCGCACCGGGGAGGTGCTGACGGGGAACGTCGTCGTCACGGTCCTGGGCTACCTGGCCAGTGTGCTCCTCGGCCTCGCCGTGCTCAGGGTCGTCCGCCGGAGCGAGGAGCGCGCCGCCCGGCTCGACGCCGAGCTCCGGGCCACCCGGGAGCAACTGGCGAGCGCCCACCGTCGCGAGGGCGCTGTCGAGGAGCGTGAGCGGCTGGCCCGCGAGATCCATGACACCCTCGCTCAAGGCTTCGCCTCCATCGTCGTGCTGGCCGAGGCGGCGCGGTCCGGTCTCGGCGAGCACGACGATCACACGAGCGCCCGGCAGCTGCGGTCCATCGAGCTGACCGCCCGTGAGAATCTCGCCGAGGCAAGGGCGCTGGTCGGTGCCTCACCAGCCGCCGGGGTCGTCTCCGGGTCGATCGCCGAGACCCTGCGCCGGACCCTGGACCGGTTCAGGGAGGACACCGGCATCACGACGCACGACGAGCTGACCGACATCGACTGCGACCAGCAGACCCGCATCGGGCTGCTGCGCGCCACGCAGGAGTCCCTGGCCAACGTACGCAAGCACGCCGCCGCGAGCACCGTCGGCCTCGTCCTCAGCGAGCACCCGCACGGGATCGAGCTGGAGATCACCGACGATGGGCGCGGCTTCACGGTCGCCGACTCCCGAGGTTTCGGCCTCGACGGCATGCGCCGCCGGCTGAGCGAGCTCGGCGGCGATCTGACCATCACCAGCTCTCCGGGCGACGGGACCCGGGTGCTCGCGCTGCTTCCCCCGACCGCGGCCCGTCACGCCGAGGAAGGTGCCGGATGAACGCTGAGCCGCTCCGGATCGTACTGGCCGACGACCACACGGTGATGCGCGACGGGATCGCCGCTCTACTGGCGACCGAGCCCACCATCAGCGTCGTCGGCGCCGCGGGCAACGGTGCCGAGGCCGTCGACCTCGTCGACCGTCTCGACCCAGATGTCATCCTCCTCGACCTCCGGATGCCCGTCCTCGACGGCGTCGCCGCCACCGAGCGGATCGCGGGTCACCACCGGCGTACCAAGGCCCTCATCCTCACCACCTACGACACCGACACCGACATCGAGCGAGCGGTCGAGGCCGGCGCCATCGGCTACCTGCTCAAGGACGCCACCCGCGAACAGCTCGTGGCCGCGATCCACGCTGCGGCGCGGGGTGAGACCGTCCTGGCCCCGCGGGTCGCCGAACGACTGGTCGCCCGGATGCGTCGGCCCGCTCAGCCGACCTTGACCCCACGGGAACAGCAGGTGCTGGAGGCCGTGGCCGACGGCCTCTCCAACGCCGAGATCGGCAGACGCCTGGTCATCGGCGAGGCGACAGTCAAGACCCACCTGCTCCGCGTCTTCGCCAAGCTCGACGTCAGCGACCGCACCCATGCAGTCGTGGTGGCGATGGAACGCGGTCTGGTGACGCGCACCGGTCCCGCCTGAGAGGCGACTCGGCCGATTCTCTGACGCGCGAGGAATTCGGTTGTCGCGTCCGGTGTTGAGATCTAACGTGATGCGCATGTTCCGCGTGGTTTCCGAGCACCACCTGTCAGGCAAAAGCCTGACGGGCGCTCCCACGTGGGCACCGTCAGTCGATTGCACCGGCGCTCGAAGCTGACCCTCCTCCTGACCCGCAGGACCCGCGGAGGAGGGTGGCCCGCACCGGCCCCCTCACCGCGGTGACAGCGCTGTGACGGCTTGCCGGAGGGTCCTGGCTCACCCCGAAATCTTCTGACTGACAAAGGAACTCTCATGGCCAAGGGCCAGTTCGTGCGGACCAAGCCGCACCTCAACATCGGGACGATGGGTCACGTCGACCACGGCAAGACCACCCTGACCGCCGCGATCACCAAGGTGCTCGCGGAGCGCGACCCGAGCGTGAACCGCTTCATCGCCTTCGACGGCATCGACCGTGCTCCGGAGGAGCTGCAGCGCGGGATCACGATCAACATCTCGCACGTCGAGTACGAGACCGCCACCCGGCACTACGCGCACGTCGACATGCCCGGGCACGCCGACTACGTGAAGAACATGATCACCGGCGCCGCCCAGGTGGACGCCGCGATCCTGGTCGTCTCCGCACAGGACGGCGCCATGCCGCAGACGCGGGAGCACGTGCTGCTCGCGCGCAGGGTGGGCGTGCCGTACCTGGTGGTCGCGCTCAACAAGGCCGACACCGTCGACGACCCCGAGCTGCTCGACCTGGTCGAGCTGGAGGTCCGTGACCTCCTCTCGGAGTACGGGTTCCCCGGCGACGACGTACCTGTCGTCCGGGTCTCCGGACTGAAGGCGCTGGACGGCGACCCGGAGTGGACCGCCGCCATCGGTGAGCTGCTGGACGCGATCGACGGCTACGTGCCGGTGCCCGAGCGCGAGCTCGGGGAGCCGTTCCTGATGCCGATCGAGAACGTCGTCACGATCACCGGTCGCGGGACGGTGGTCACCGGTGCTGTCGAGCGCGGGTCGCTGAAGGTCGGCGACGCGGTCGAGGTCGTGGGCCTCGGCGCGACGATCACCAGCACGGCGATCGGCCTCGAGACGTTCGGCAAGTCGCTGGAGTCCGCGGACGCGGGCGACAACGCGGCGGTGCTGCTGCGTGGCGTCAAGCGCGACGAGGTCCGTCGCGGCCAGGTGGTGGCGCTGCCGGGCAGCGTACGGCCGCACCGGAAGTTCCGGGCGAACCTGCACGCGCTGTCCACCTCCGAGGGTGGCCGGCACACGCCGTTCGCCGCGGACTACCGGCCGCAGTTCTACTTCCGGACCACGGACGTGCCCGGCGGGATCGACCTGGGTGAGATCGCCCTGGTCATGCCCGGCGACACGATCGAGCTCGGAGTGGAGCTGGAGAAGCCGATCGCGATGAACGTCGGACTCGGCTTCGCAGTCCGCGAAGGCGGTCACACCGTCGCCGCCGGCACGGTGACCGAGCTGCTCGACTGAGAAACGGAACGGTCCCCACCTGGTGGGGGCCGTTCCTCATTTCTCAGTCGCGGGGGCGCCAGCGCTTCCACAGCGCCTCGCCCTCGGCGCGGACTTTCCCGTCCCACTCCAGCCGCACCAGCGAGGTGATCTGGTCCTCGCTGGCGTCCTTGGTGGCGGCGACCAGCGTGACCGGCTCCCTGAGCGGAGCCGGCCGCCGGTAGCGTACGTCGATCCCGGCCGTGACGTACGCCAGCGACTCCCCCTCGGCAGGCATCCAGCCGTTGAGGAACGCCTCCTGGTGCACCGCGGCGGCGCTGTGGCAGTCCAGCACGGTCGCGATGATCCCGCCGTTGAGGAACCCGCCGCCGTTGTCGTGCTGCGGCCACGGTTGGAAGGTCGCGGTCACGCTCCCGTCCAGCTGCGGATAGCTCTTCAGCTGAAGCCCCTGGGCGTTGGCCGGCCCGCACCCGAAGCAGGTCATCGTCGGCCACCACTCGTCCTGCAACGCGATCATCTTCACCGCGCCACCATAACCACGATCAGCCGATCCCGGTCCGGAAGCCCTCGCGCCAGGTGGCGTACGACGGCGTCCAGCCGAGCTCCCGCTTCGCCTTGGCGTTCGAGGAGCCGCGCACCGAGGTCATCAGCGCGACCCCGAACTCGCCGATCAGCGGCCGGGCGAGCCAGGCCGGCAGTCGCATCGGGTTCCTGCCGCCCACCTCCTCAGCCAGGAGCGGGATCCACTGGTTCACCGGAGCCGGCTCGTCGTCGACGATGTTGTAGATGCCCGGCGCACCGCGGTCGAGGGCCGCGACGGTCGCGGAGGCGACGTCGTCGATGTGGACGAACGACCACACCCCGGTCCCGCCGCCGACCACCGGCATCTTGCCCTTGCGCAGCATCTCGCCGAGAGCGCCCTCACGGGAGGTGGCGTTGCCGGGGCCGTAGAAGTTGCCGTAGCGGAGCACGACGCCTTCGAGGTCGGTTCCACCGGAGGTCGAGCCTGTCGAGCGGTGTATCGAGCTTGTCGAGATGACCACAGCGGACTCCAGGTGACGGATCGCCGCCAGGGTTCCTCGCGCCTCTTTGCCGGGGTCGTCGATGAGCGGGTCGGTCTCGTCCTTGACCCAGCCGCCGGTGCGCTCGTGGGTCCAGCCGCCGCCGAAGCTCTGTGCGATGAACCGCCGCACCCCGGCCGCCCGGGCCGCCGCCAGCAGGTGGTCGGTGCCCTCGGTACGCAGCCGGTTGGTCATCGCGAAGTCCTGGTCCCACTTCTTCAGGTTGCCGCTGAGGCCGCCCAGCGCGGTGAGCTGGTGCACGACGACCTCGGGCTCGGCCTTGGCGACGGCGTCGTGGACGCTCTGCGCGTCCAGCGGGTCCATCACGATCCCGGTCGCGCCCATGGCGGCCAGGGCCTCGCAGCCCGCCTCGTGCCGGGTCGAGCCGTAGACCTCGTGTCCGGCGGCCACCAGGAGCGGCACCATCCGGACTCCGACAGCACCGGTTCCGCCTGCGATGAAGATACGCATCGTTCTGTCCTTTCGTCGTTGTTGACCCCACCGACGAAACAACCTGCGCTCCTGTGACAGCTGGCGTAAGGTCCTGCACTCGTGGACCTCGCAAGCGCTCATGACGGGCTCCGCCCGCTGATGTTCTCGATCGCCTACCGGATGCTCGGCAGCGTCGCCGAGGCGGAGGACATCGTGCAGGAGGCGTTCCTGCGGATGCACCGCAGCACTCAGCAGACCGAGGGAGAGATCGACAACCTCGATGCGTACGCCACCACGGTCACCACCCGCATCGCCATCGACACCCTGCGTTCGGCCCGCCACCGCCGTGAGCAGTACGTCGGCCCGTGGCTGCCCGAGCCGATCCTGGTCTCCGACGAGGACCCGAGCCACCGCCTCGAGCTCGACGAGACCGTCAGCACCGCGTTCCTGGTCCTGCTGGAGTCGCTCACCCCGGTCGAGCGCGCGGTGTTCGTGCTGCGTGAGGTGCTGGGCTATGACTACGAGGACATCGCCCCCGTCGTCGACAAGAGCGCGACCAACTGCCGCCAGATCTTCACCCGTGCCCGCAAGCGGATCGCCGACGGGACGCCGCGGTTCGAGCCCTCACGCGAGCGCCGCGACCAGCTCGCCTCGCAGTTCGTCGCCGCCCTGTCCGCGAGCGACATCGCCGGTCTGGAGCGGCTGCTCGCCGACGATGTCGTGTTCGTCGCCGACGGTGGCGGCCGGGCTCCCGCCATCCAGAAGCCGATGCTCGGCGCCGTCGCCGTCGCCCGTTTCCTGCTCGGGCTCATGCGTCAAGGCGAGCGCTTCGGCGTACGTCTGGAGCTCTCCAACGCCAACGGTCAGCCGGCGATGCTCACCCGCGGTGCCGACGGCGCCCTGCTGGGCGTCATCGCCCTCGACGTCGACGGCGGCCGGATCGTACGCATGCACAACGTCCTCAACCCCGACAAGCTCGGCCACCTGGGCGAGGTCGGAGATCTCTTCGCCCTGCTGGCGGAGCGCTAACCGTCCAGGAACGTACGCAGCGACTGGTCCACCAGCGGCCGCCCCAGCGTTCCCTCCGCCAGCGCGTCGCGCAGCGCGGTAACCGAGTCGAGATCGGCGACGAGCGTCACCAGCTCGTCGACCTCTTCGCCGATCTCGACGGGTGTGGTGGCCGCGACCGGCCGGTCGAGTAGCAGCGGACAGTCGACCGGACCGCCCTCCGGCTCCGGGTGGCCGAGGGCGGCGACCCAGCAGCCGATCTCGTAACGCAGCGGCGCGCTCGGCCCGGCGCCCTGGGCGCGCAGGTCGACGTACCAGACGATGTCGTCGCTCTTGGGGTCACCGAGCCGGTGATGGCCCTTGCGCAGCGGCATGCCGCCCGTCTTGAACGCCTTGGTCGCCGCGGTCCGGGCTGCCTTCTGGTCCATCGCTGAGGTCACGGCCCTAGAAGTCGAGGTCGGTCTCGGAGAGCTGACCGCCTCCGGCGACGATGAACTCCTTGCGCGGAGCGACGTCGGAGCCCATCAGCAGGTCGAAGACCGCCGCGGCCTCGTCGGCGTCGTCCAGCGTCAGCCGGCGAAGCGTCCGGTGGCGCGGGTCCATGGTGGTCTCGGCCAGCTGGTCGGCGTCCATCTCACCCAGACCCTTGTAGCGCTGCACCGGGTCCTTCCAGGTGACGTTCTTCTTCTTCAGCTCGGCGAGCTTCCGCTGCAGCTCCGGGTCGGAGTAGGTGTAGATGTACTTCTCCATCCCCTTCTTGGGGTTGGAGATCTCGATCCGGTGCAGCGGCGGGACCGCGGTGTAGACCTTGCCGGCGGCGATCAGCTCGGGCATGTACTTGAAGAACAGGGTCGCCAGCAGCGTACGGATGTGGGCGCCGTCGGAGTCGGCGTCGGCCATGAAGATGATCTTGCCGTAGCGCGCCGCGTCCAGGTCGAAGCCTCGGCCGGTGCCCGTCCCGACCACCTGGATGATCGAGGAGCACTCGGTGTTCTTCAGCATGTCGCCGACCGAGGCCTTCTGGACGTTGAGGATCTTGCCGCGGATCGGCAGCAGCGCCTGGAACTCTGAGTTGCGGGCCACCTTGGCGGTGCCGAGCGCGGAGTCACCCTCAACGATGAACAGCTCGGCCCGGTCGTCGGTGGTGCGGCAATCGGCGAGCTTGGAGGGCAGCGCGGAGGACTCGAGCGCGTTCTTGCGCCGCTGGTTCTCCTTCTGCTGACGCAGCGAGAGCCGGGTCTTGGAGGCGGCGTACACCTTCTCCATCACCAGCTTGGCCTGCTGCTTCTGCGCCCCCCGCGACTCGGTGAGGAACGTCTTCATCTCCGCGGCGACAACCTTGCGCACCACGCTGCGAGCCGCCGGGGTGCCGAGGATCTCCTTGGTCTGGCCCTCGAACTGCGGCTCGGCCAGGCGCACCGTCACCACCGCGGTCAGACCCTCGAGGATGTCCTCCTTGACGATGTCCTTGTCGTTGACCTTGAGCACCTTGGTGGCGCGCATGGCGTCGTTGAACGTCTTGGTCAGCGCGTTCTCGAAGCCGCTGACGTGGGTGCCGCCCTTCGGGGTGGCGATCACGTTGACGAAGGAGCGGATCTCGTTGTCGTAGCCGCTGCCCCATCGCACCGCGATGTCGACGCCGAGCTCGCGCTCGACGTCCTGCGGCGTCATGTGGCCGGCGTCGTCGAGCATCGGCACGGTCTCGGTGAAGGTGTCCGACCCCTGCAGGCGCAGTACGCCGCTGACCGGCTCGTCCTTGGCCAGGAAGTCGACGAACTCGGCGATGCCGCCGTCGTGGCGGAACTTCTCCTCGACCGGGTCCTCGCCGGACTGGTCGCGGATGACCAGCTCGAGCCCGGGGACGATGAAGCTCGTCTGCCGGGCCCGGCCGAGCAGGCCCTCGAGCTCGAAGCGAGCGTCCTTGGTGAAGATCTGCCGGTCGGGCCAGAACCTGACCCTGGTGCCGGTCTTGCCCTTGGCGACCCGCTTGCCCTTGCGGGTCAGGCCGCTCTGCGGCGTGAAGGCGGCCGTCGGGCCGTCACCGTCGAACACACCGGGCACACCACGGCGGAACGACATCCCCTGCTGGGCCGGCGAGCGGTCCACGTCGATGTCCATGCGGCTGGAGAGCGCGTTGACGACCGAGAGGCCGACACCGTGCAGACCGCCGGTCGCGTTGTAGGAGCCGCCACCGAACTTGCCGCCCGCGTGCAGCTTGGTCGCGACCACCTCGACGCCCGGCAGCCCGGTGCGGGGCTCCTTGTCCGTCGGGATGCCGCGGCCGTCGTCGTAGACCTCCACCGAGCCGTCGGGGTGCATCGTCACCTCGACGTGGCCGGCGACTCCGGCCAGCGCCTCGTCGACGCCGTTGTCGATGATCTCCCACAGACAGTGCATGAGGCCGCGGGTATCGGTCGAGCCGATGTACATACCGGGACGCTTGCGCACCGCCTCCAAGCCCTCGAGGACGAGGAGGTGCGCGGCGTTGTAGGTGTTGTCAGAGATGATCGGCTCCTGCGTAACTGCGTTGTTCCCGGGGTACTGCGTGGGGGTGTTCCTGGTTGAAATCTACCGTGCGACACGCCCGGGTCTCACGCAGGCACGCGGCAACCGGCCCACGCGCCATCGGGCGGCACACGTACGTCGTGATCGGTCCGTTACGTGGAACTTGCGGGTTTCGATGCACGAAATGGTCGGTCGACAGGTAAGAATGTCTGTCACGGACAGCGATGTCCCGCGGGGTAGGTCCGACCCGGATCCCCAACCCGGAGCGACAACTGCAAGGATTAGAGCTGCGACCGAGGTAAGAGTCCAGGCTAGGGAATCTTCCAAGACTCACGTACGTTATCCCGGCGCAATCATGATTCAGAAATGAGGCCGATGTGACCACTGCCGTTGCCACCAGCTCGCCGCTCACGTCCGAGGACCGTTGCGACCGGTGCGGAGCGCAGGCCTACGTACGCGCGGAGCTCCACTCCGGCGGCGAACTGCTGTTCTGCGCCCACCACGCCCGCGAGCACGGTGAGAAGCTCAAGGAGATCGCGAGCTCGATCACCGACGAGACACACAAGCTCACCGAGAAGAACTGACCCCACCCACCGACTCCCCGAAGGCCCGGACCACGACGGTCCGGGCCTTCGGCGTCCGCGGGCTGCCACGGGGCTAGGGTTCGCTCCGTGAGTCTCGTCGAAGTTCTCGTCGCGCTGGCCATCGCCTTCGGCATCGCCGGCATCATCGTCCCTGTCCTCCCCGGCGGAGCGCTGCTCGTCGCCGCCGCGATCCTCGGCTGGGCCATCTGGCTGGGAGAGTCCACCGGGTGGGTGATCTTCGGCATCTCCGCCGCCTTCATCGCCATCGGGCTGATCACCAAGTACGCCATCCCCGGCAAGCACCTCAAGGACTCCGGGATGCCGTTGTCCACCCAGATCGTCGGCGCGACCCTGGCCATCATCGGTTTCTTCGTGATCCCCGTCGTCGGCCTCTTCGTCGGCTTCCCCATCGGCGTCTTCCTCGCCGAGCTCCGTCGCCACGGCGGTGACGCGGGTGAAGCCTGGGCCTCCACCTGGACCGCCCTCAAGGCGATGGGCCTGTTCATCCTGATCGACGCCACCGCCGCCACCCTCGCCACCATCACCTGGGTCGTGGGGCTCGTCGTCACGCCGTAGCCGCTGGGCGGGATACCCGGTTAACCGGGTATCCCTGCACTTCTCAGGTGTTGCAATGCCCGAGAAGTGCAGGAACTCCCTGAGCGGTGTGACGCAAGTGATCGATGTGATCAGCGGTCAGCGACCAACACGTCGTCGGCCATGACGTACGCGATCCGGTGGTTGAACCAGATCTGGTAGTAGGTCGTGCCGCCGGTGATCACGATGCAGTCGGGGACGCCGTCGACGGTGGCACAGTTGAAGTTGACCGCCTTGTAGTAGTCGGTCGGCACCGTCGCGTCGGCCAGGACGTACTTCTGACCTGCGGGGATGGTGTACTGCAGCGGCGCGATCGTCCGCGGCGTGACGCCGTCGGGGTAGTCGCTGGCCTTCGTCGGATAGGCCGTGCCGTAGACCGTCGCGGTGGTGCCGGGCTTCGGGGTGACGACCTTGCCGTCGGAGGGCACGAGAACGTCGCGGGGGTTCTGGATCCAGCCCTGTTTTCCGCCGAACCAGACTCCCCACCACGTCGAGCGGGTCCGGTCGTTGACGACGACCTTCTGTCCGGCCGCCAGGCGCGGGCCCCAGTTGGAGACCTTGGCGGACCCGCCGACGACGGTGTCCGGCAGCAGCGGAGCATCGGTGGAGGGCTCGGAGTAGACGTTGACGAAGTTGGTGCCCCGGTCGCTCGGGCACGGGACGCCAGCCTCGGTGCAGCCGGTCATCACGTTGCCGGTGTTCGTCTCGAAGTCGGGGTTGACCGTCCAGATCTCGCTGCGCGACTTCCGGTCGGCCTTGATCGGCGACCGCAGCAGGTCGAAGTAGTGGCTCCAGTCCCAGTAGGGGCCCGGGTCCCAGTGCATCCCGGCGACGTTGGCCGGCGCGACGCCCTGGACCTGGTCGTGGCCGATGATGTGGGCCCGGTCCAGCGGGATCCCGTAGCTCTGGGCCAGGTAGCCGACCAGGGTGGCCGAGGTCTGGTACATCGCCTCGGTGTACCACGCTCCGTCAGCGGCGTAGCCCTCGTGCTCCAGCCCGATCGAGTGGCTGTTGACGTACCAGTTGCCGGCATGCCAGCCGACGTCCTTGCCGGGGATGTGGTGAGCGACGTGGCCGTCGACCGAGCGCAGCGTGTAGTGCCAGCCGAGGTAGGTCGGATCCTGGACCAGCCTCACGGTGCCGTCGTAGGAGGTCTCGGTATCGTGGATGACGATGTAGTCGACCGAACCCTCCTCGGGCCGGCTGCCGAGGTCGTGGTTGCCGTAGTCGCCGATCGTGTCGCCGGTCTGCTCGTAGGGCGCCGGCAGCGACTCGCAGCCGAGCACCGCCGGACACTCGACCGCGTCCCCGGTCGCGGACTCGGCGAGGTCGAGCCGTCCGACCGCTTCCTCGCTGGCGGCGACCGGCTTCGCGGCCAGGCTGACCTGGTGGCCGTCGTTGGTCGTACGCGACTCCCCCGCGCTCAACGTCGCGAACACCTGCCGGGCGAACTTGAGCGCGGTCGCCTCGTCCGCGGCCCCGCTGTAGCGGCCGACTGCCGCACTCCAGTCCGCCAGGCTGTCGGCACCGCCCGCAGCCTCCTGGTAGTCGGCGAGCACCGCCGCGCCGCCGCAGATGTTGGCGACCGCGTCCTCGCGCAGGTCGGCGACCGGGATCCCTGTGATGTCGTTGGCCGTACGCAGCGTCTCGACCTCACCAAGCCTGACCGCCTCCTCGCGCTGGCGCGTGGTGCGGGCCTGGTTGGAGCCGTCGCCCTTGCCGAGCGGGTCGGGGTGGGCCTCGGTGTCCTTCGCCAGGGCCGGCAGGTCGGTCAGGTGCATCGGCCCGTAGCCGCCCGATGTGCTCGGTGCCTCCCCGTGGGCATCCCAGCGCGACTCCATGTAGGAAACCGCGAGCAGCACCTCGGCCGGCACCCCGCTGGTCTCCGCAGCTCGCTCGAAGACGGCCTGTCGGTCGGTGGTGCCCTCCAGGCAGGCGTTCCAGTCGGGCTCGGCAGCGGAGGCAACCGCCGTGATCGGCACCGCGACGAGCAGGCCACCGAGCAGCGCTCCGGCCGCGGCCAGGGCCGGCTGGTGTGGACGTGAGAGACGCATAGGCACGAGGAGACCTCCCGAGACGCGGACAAACCGACCCGTGCAACCTAGCCGAATCCGCAGTTGTGGCGGGCGAGTCTGCGGAAATGGCGAACGCCCTCCCAGAAGTCCGGGAAGGCGTTCGAGGAGATCTTAGCCAGATTCAGTCGAGATAGTCGCGCAGAACCTGCGATCGGGACGGGTGTCGCAGCTTCGACATCGTCTTGGACTCGATCTGGCGGATGCGCTCGCGGGTGACCCCGTAGACCTTGCCGATCTCGTCTAAAGTCTTCGGCTGACCGTCGGTCAGGCCGAAGCGCATGCTCACGACGCCGGCCTCACGCTCGGAGAGCGTGTCGAGCACCGCGTGCAGCTGCTCCTGGAGGAGCGTGAAGGAGACCGCGTCGGCCGGGACGATCGCCTCGGAGTCCTCGATCAGATCGCCGAACTCGGAGTCGCCGTCCTCACCCAGCGGGGTGTGGAGCGAGATCGGCTCGCGGCCGTACTTCTGGACCTCGATGACCTTCTCCGGGGTCATGTCGAGCTCCTTGGCCAGCTCCTCCGGGGTGGGCTCGCGGCCCAGGTCCTGGAGCATCTGGCGCTGGACGCGCGCGAGCTTGTTGATGACCTCGACCATGTGCACCGGGATACGGATGGTGCGGGCCTGGTCGGCCATGGCGCGGGTGATCGCCTGACGGATCCACCAGGTGGCGTACGTCGAGAACTTGTAGCCCTTGGTGTAGTCGAACTTCTCGACCGCACGGATCAGACCCAGGTTGCCTTCCTGGATCAGGTCCAGGAAGAGCATGCCGCGGCCGGTGTAGCGCTTGGCCAGCGATACGACGAGACGGAGGTTGGCCTCGAGGAGGTGGTTCTTGGCTCGCTTGCCGTCCTCGGCGATCCACTCGAGCTCGTCGAGGATCTTCGGGGTGATCTTGCCGCCCTTGCCGAGCTTCTCCTCGGCGAAGAGGCCGGCCTCGATCCGCTTGGCGAGCTCGACCTCCATCTCGGCGTTGAGCAGCGGGACCTTGCCGATCTGCTTGAGGTAGTCCTTGACCGGGTCGGCGGTCGCGCCGGCGACCATGACGGTCTGCTCGGGCTCGTCGGTGTCGTCGGAGGTGGAGACGACGAAGCTCTGCTTCGAGGCCTCCTTCTCATCTTCCTTGATCGTGGGATCAGCCGCGACATCCTTCTCGAACTGCTCGTCGGGGATGTCGGGCAGGACCTTCTTGCCGTCGGGACCGAGCGGGACGACCGGGGTCTCCTCGTCGGTGTCGTTGTCCGAGTCGTCGACCTCGATGTCGTCGACATCGACCTCGACGTCCTCGAGGACGATCTCTTCGCCGTCCTCGTCGATCTCGGTCGTCTTCTTCGGCTCAGGCTCATCGGCCTTCTTCGCCGCGACCTCGGTGGCCGGCTTCGTGGGTGCAGCCGCCGCCTTCTTGGCGGCGGCCTTCTTCGCCGGCGCCTTGGCCGTGGTCGTCTTGCGGGTCGAGGTAGTCGCCGCCGCGGCACGGCCGGTGACGGCGGTGCCGAGGTCCACCGAGATGCCGAGCGTGCTCAGGTGACCGAGCAGTGCCTTGAGGTGCCTGGGCTCGACCGCGGCATCCTCGCTGGCCTGGCGGACCTGGTCGGGACTGACCCGTCCGGTTGGCTTGGCCTGGTCGATCAGCGCCTTCACGGCAGGGTGGGCGAGTACCTCAGCAGGTATCTTGCGCGCGTTCGAGGACACGAACACCTCTCCGTCGAACTTGGTCGAGACTTATCAAAAACTGAGTTTGGGCGCGGCAGGGCCCGGGGTCGTCAAGAGCCGCAGATTCATTCTGCCACGGTGGTGGTGAACATTCCCCATCCGGGGCATCATGTCCCCCAGCAACTCATCCGGCTGCTTTGGCTGCGGCTTTCTTCTGCTGTTTGTAGTCACGTACCTTCTGCAACGACGCAACGTCGACGACGTCAGCCACAGAACGGTAACCATCGAGCGCGTAGTCACCGACGGCCTCCTGCCAGCCATCGGGCCGCACTCCCAGCTGCTTGGCCAGCAGCGAGACGAAGATCTGCGCCTTCTGCTTCCCGAAGCCCGGGAGCGCCTGGACCCGCTTGAGCAGGTCCTTGCCGCTGGCGGCCTCGGTCCACAGCCGGGTGACGTCACCGCCGTACTCGTTGGTGACGATGGTCGCGATCCCCTGCACCTTCGCCGACATCGAGCCGGGGAACCGGTGGATCGCCGGCGGCGTCGAGGCGATCGCCTTGAACTCCTCGGGGTCCATCTCGGCGATCTTGGCGGGATCCAGATGGCCGAGACGGGTCACCAGCTTGTGACCGCCCTTGAACGCATCCTCCATCCGATACTGCTGATCCAGGGCCATACCCAGCAGCAGCGCGAACGGATCCTCGGAGAGCAGATTGTCGGCGGCCTCGTCGCCGGTGATGTGGACAGAAGGCATAAGGGACATCCTGCCTCATCCTGCGAGGCAATACGCGGTCGAAGCCGAAGCAGCCGCCAGGAAGGCGATACGGTTTCGTGCAGTCGGCACAACGGGCGTGGGACCGCCCGGGTCCAGGAGGGACGTTTCGATGGCGACGGTGCTGTTCTGTCCGGTGACCTTCAACCTCGCCGAGACCACGCGGATGATCCAGGTCGCTCGAGCGTTGAGTCCGGGCCACCGTGCCGTGTTCATGGGCTATGAGGACGACTACGTCGGCCTCATCCGCGATTCCGGCTTCGAGTACGTCTCGCAGACTCCTGCGTTCACGCGCAAGGAACGCGAGCAGCTGATCGCGTTCGACCAGGGCAAGACGTTGAAGAACCCCTTCACCGAGCGAGTGGTCGCCGACCGCGTCTCGATCGAGCGGCAGGTCATCCGTGAGCAGAGCGCTTCGGCCGTCGCGACTGGCTCGAACCTGACGTCCTATATCTCGGCCCGTGCCGAAGGCGTGCCGCTCTACTATCCGGTCCCGTTCGCACTGACCGAGCCGCAGGTGCGTCAGGCACGGCACCTGTTCCTCGTGGAGGGAAGGGGGCGCGTCGCGCGATTCGCGGATCGATTGGCCACGACCGCGTTTCGCTGGGTCTACACCAAGGCGCCGCTCGCCCCACGTTCGTTCACGACCGTAGCGGTCGCGAACGGCGTGCCTCCGATGCGGACCATCTCCTCGCTCCTCACAGCTGATCGCAACTTGATCACCGAGATGCCGTGGGAACTCGACGGCTTCACGCTGCCGGAAGGCTTCGAGCGAGTCGGGCCGATCTTCGCCCACATCGAGGCGCCGATGCCGTCGATCGTCGAGGAGCTGGCAGCCGCATCGCGGCCGCTGGTCTACCTCGGCCTGGGATCCTCGGCGAACCGTCGGCTCGCCGTCGCTGCCGCCCACGCACTCGGCACGCTTCCAGTGAACGTGATCGCCCCGATCTCCCACTACCTGGACGCTGGCGAGACGCTTCCTCCGAATGTCCACGTGACCGGACTGCTGCCCGCGCACCGGCTCGGCGGCTTGGTCGACGCGGCTGTGCTGCATGGCGGACAAGGCACGATCCAGACGGCTTGCGCCACCGGTATCCCTTTCATCGGAATGGGGTTGCAGCCGGAGCAGACCTGGCACGTGCGTATGTGCGAGCAGCGTGGAAACGCGATCGCGGTATCGCCGAAGCACGTCGGGTCGCCCGAGTTCGTCGCAGCCGTACGTCGCACTCTCGCCGATCCGGGCATCCGCGCCGCCGCCTCGGAGGTGCAGCAGGCGTACGCCGGAGCGGATGGTGCCGCAGCATCCGCCCGGATCATCGAAGCGGGGCTATGAGCCGGCGCGAGCGAACCCAAGGACGCGACGTCGCGCCTGCGGTGTGGGCCCTGTGGAAAGACGGTCGCGGGATTCCTGCGTCCGTTGCACGCTAGGCCCATGGCCACCATGCCCATTCTGTCCGAGACGTCCGTCGAAGGGCTGCACGAGCCGCTCTCGCCAGTGCTCGAGAAGCGGTTGCGACGTGCTGTGCTCGACCACACCGCCACCGAGCACCGGCGATCGTTCCTGGCGCTCGTCCATCTCGGCATCCCGGGCGGCAAGGAGGTCGCCCATGCGCATCGCGAGGACGAGCCCACCGACCATTGGCTGCGCACCGACATCATCCACAGCATGCGCCGCCGGCTCGGCGTGCCGGATCCGATCGTGTGGCTGACTCGCGCCGGAAACCTCGGGATCGAGGACGTCGACCTCCGCTGGCTCGCCGCCGCCCGGGCTGCGTTCCGGGAGATCGGGACACCCCTGACGTACGTCGTGGTGACCCGCAACGCGTGGGTCGACCCACGCTCGGGGCTCAGCCGCCGGTGGAAGCGACTGCGCTACCGCAACGACTAGGCCGGACGGTCCGACCAGGTGAGCGCCTCCTCCCAGGCCGTCGGAGGAACGGCACCCTCGAGCATCTGCGCGACCAGCACGCCGAGACCGTGGTGACGCTCGCTCGCGAAGCATCTGTCGAGGGCGCACCAGGCGAGCGCGCCGTCACCGCCCAGCCAAGCGGCGAAGGCCAGCACGGCGGCCGGGTGGGCGACGTGGTCGTCGGGGCTGCGGCGTACGACATCGGTCCACAGGCGAACGTGGGCCTTGGCCTCCGCCCGGGTCATCCCGCCCCAGGCGGCGTCGCGCCGCCGCGGGTCGCGCAGCGCGAGCAGCAGGGAGGCGATCTGGGCAGCCGACAGCACCGTCCCGGCGACCGCGTCGTCGACCAGCCGGCCGACCTCGTAGATCTTCATCGACGACGCCTGCTCCAGCGCCGCCTCGGTCTCGGCGACGGCCTCGGGCACCGCTGCGATCGAGGCGGCCAACTCGGTGCGCGAGCTGCGCACCAGATGTCCGTCGTAGACCGCCTGGGCGCGGAACGGATGCGCCCCGACATCGAAGGGCACGCCGTCCTCGGAGACGCCGTGGAATCCGAGCGGGTCGAACCATCGGCTGTCCTGCACCCGCAGGCACCCGATCAGGTCGATCTCGCACTCGGCGAGCCTCTCAGCGAGACGGCGGGCGAGCTTCACGCCGAAGCGCGGGCCACTGTCGTAGAGAACGAGCAGGACGCCGCGCACCTGGTGCCGGACGGCGGGCAGCAGCAGGCTGTCCAGGCAGTCCTCGAGCTCGTCCGGCGGAGGTAGGTCGATCCTGCCATGGACCTGATGCTCACCGCCGAAGGTCAGCATGACGATCGACTTCTCGGGCTGGAAGCCGAGCAGGACGGGGACTGCCGCCAGGACGTCCTCGGGACGGGCGATGGAGAGTTTCGTGGTCATGCGGCCCACACTCGCCGCGACCCACCGACAGTTTCGCCGCCAATAACCGTGCCTGTGGACAACCGCCTCCCCAACCGCACCTGTGGACGGTGAACGGCCCGCCTCAGACTGTCCCCGCTGCCAGATAGGTTGCCACCATGAGAGCGCACGCGTCGGTGATGCACCTCGACCTGGACGCGTTCTTCGCCTCGGTCGAGCAGCGCGACAAGCCGTCCCTGCGCGGCAAGCCAGTGGTCGTGGGCGGCATCGGCGGACGCGGCGTGGTCAGCACCGCCTCCTACGAGGCCAGGACCTTCGGCGTGCGCTCGGCGATGTCGACCCGCGAGGCCCGCGCGCTGTGCGGGCACGCCGCCTTCCTCTACCCGCGCTTCCATGCCTATAAGAAGGTCAGCGAGCAGGTCTTCGGGATCCTGCGCGAACTGTCCCCGCTGGTCGAGCCGCTCTCGCTCGACGAGGCCTTCGTCGACCTCGCCGCCGCCGACCTCCCCGACCTCGAGGTCGACACCGTCACCGCGACCGCCTCGAGGATCCGCGAGGAGGTCGCACAGGTCACCGGCGGCCTGAGCGCCAGCGTCGGTCTGGCCAGCTCGAAGTTCATCGCGAAGATCGCCAGCGACCTCGACAAGCCCGACGGCCTCGTCGTGGTGGCGCCCGGCACCGAGCTCGACCTGCTCCGTCCGATGAACGTCAAGGTGATCCCCGGCGTCGGTCCTGCCACCTCCGAGCGCCTGCGCCGCGCGGGCATCCACACGGTGGCCGATCTGGAGCAGGTCAGCGTCGAGGAGCTCGTACGCCTGGTGGGCAAGTCCCACGGCACCAACCTCTACAAGCTGGCCAGGGCCCAGGACGACCGCCGCGTCGAGCCCGAGCGCGAGACGAAGTCGGTCAGCGTGGAGGGCACCTACGACACCGACCTGACCGACCGGCCGCTCATGGAGCAGATCCTCACCCGGCAGGCTGGCGAGGTCGCCGCCAGGCTGAAGAAGAACGGGCTCTCCGGCCGCACGATCACGATCAAGGTCAGGCTCTACGACTTCACCACGATCAACCGGTCCACGACCCTGCCCGCCCCGACCGACCAGGCCGGCACCATCGCCCGCATGGCCAGGAGCCTGCTCGGCGAGCTCTTCACCGCAGGCGAGACGGCCGGGGGCGTACGCCTTCTCGGGGTCGGCGTCTCCGGGCTCGCCGACTGGATCCAGGAGGACCTCTTCGGCGACGACACCGACGAGGACGCCGAGCCCGACCTCCCCCTGCCCGAGCCGGCACGGCGGCCGACCTGGGCGGCCGGGATGGACGTCGTCCACGCCGAGATGGGCCGCGGCTGGGTCTGGGGCTCGGGGCGCGGCGTCGTGACCGTACGCTTCGAGACCGCCGAGACTCCTGCCGGCCCGGTGAGGTCCTACGCCGTCGACGACCCCGACCTGCAGCCGTTCAGCGAGTCCTGAGGCCCACTCCCCCAGCTCGATCTCGCCGTCGCGGCGAGCGGGTGCAGTATCGCGCCAGGCGACCTGGGTGTGCGATAGCGCTACGCGATGCACCTTGCGTGCCGGTCCCGTGGTCGAACCAGCGAGGGTGGCGGAGATAGGGTCTCGTTCATGTCTGCCGCCCTCTCCTCGACGCCCTGGCCGATCGCTCCCAAGAAGCCCTCGTCCAAGCAGTTCCACGGCCTGACCCGGACCGATGACTACGAGTGGCTCCGGGAGAAGGAGAACCCCGAAGTCATCGCCTACATCGAGGCCGAGAACGCCTACACCAAGGAGCAGACCGACCACCTCGCCGACCTGCGCACGCAGATCTTCGAGGAGATCAAGGCACGAACTCTCGAGACCGATCTGAGCGTCCCGACGCGCTCGCGCGGCTACTGGTACTACGGCCGCAGCTTCGAGGGGAAGCAGTACGGTGCGAGCTGCCGGGTGAAGGCCGCCGACCCCGACGACTGGACCCCACCGACCCCGGCCGACGTCACCCACGATCAGCCCGCACTCCCCGGCGAGGAGGTGCTGCTCGACCTCGACGCGCTCGCCGAGGGCCACGACTTCTTCAGCCTCGGCGGCTCCAGCGTGAGTCCGTCGACCACCCTGCTCGCCTACGCGACCGACGTCGCCGGCGACGAGCGCTACACCGTACGCGTCAAGGACCTCACCACCGGCGAGCTGCTCGACGACGAGCTCACCAACGTCCACGGTGGTGCCACCTGGGACCGCGACTCCTCGGCGCTCTACTACACGACCGCCGACGAGTCCTGGCGTGCCGACAAGATCTGGTGCCACCGCCTCGGCACCAGCCAGGACGAGGACGAGCTGGTCTTCCACGAGACCGACGACCGGTTCTGGGTCGGCGTGGGACGCACCAAGTCCGACCGGTTCATGTTCATCGGCACCGCCGCGAAGATCACCGCCGAATACCGCTTCCTCGACCTCGACGACCCCGACGCCGGCTGGCAGGTCTTCGCCGCCCGCGAGGAGGGCGTCGAATACTCCATCGAGCACGCCACCATCGCCGGCGAGGACGTCTTCCTGGTCACCCACAACGCCTCGGGTCCCGACTTCGAGATCGCCACCGCGCCGATCGCCCCGACCCCGCGGACCGAGTGGCAGCCGCTCGTCCCCCACACCCAGGGCGTGCGCCTGGAGGACGTCGACGCCTTCGCGGGCCACCTGGTCGTGCACCAGCGCAGCGAGGGCCTGACCCAGCTCCGCATCCTGGAGCTCGGTGAGAACGGTGTCGCCGACGACTACCTGGTGAAGTTCGACGACGAGCTCTACACCATCGGCTCCGGCTCCAACCCCACCTTCGATTCCCCGGTCGTGCGGCTCGGCTACACCACGATGCGCACCCCGGCCTCGGTCTACGACTACGACGTACGCAGCCGCGAGCTGACCCTGCTCAAGCAGGCCCCGGTGCTCGGCGGCTACGACCGCGACGACTACGAGGAGCACCGGCTCTGGGCGACGGCCGAGGACGGCGTACGGGTGCCGATCTCGATCGTGGCGAAGAAGGGGCTCCACGAGACCGGGCCGATCCCGGTCCTGCTCTACGCCTATGGCTCCTACGAGGCCAGCATGGACCCCTACTTCTCCATCGCCCGGCTGAGCCTGTTGGACCGCGGGATCGGCTTCGCGATCGCCCACATCCGCGGCGGCGGCGAGATGGGCCGGGCCTGGTACGACGACGGGAAGATGCTGAAGAAGCAGAACACCTTCTCCGACTACATCGCCTGCGCGCGCCACCTCGCCGAGTCGGGCTGGTCGACTCCCAGCCAGATCATCGCCGAGGGCGGCAGCGCCGGCGGGCTGCTGATGGGCGCGGTCGCCAACCAGGCGCCCGACGCCGTGGGCGCGATCGTGGCCGCGGTGCCGTTCGTGGACGCGCTGACCACGATGCTCGACGCGACGCTGCCGCTGACCGTCACCGAGTACGACGAGTGGGGCAACCCGGAGGCCGACAGGGAGACGTACGACTACATGTCCTCCTACGACCCCTACACGAACGTCACCCGGCAGCACTACCCGCCGATCCTCGCCGAGACCAGCATCAACGACACCCGAGTCCTCTACGTCGAGCCCGCGAAATGGGTCGCGAAGCTGCGCGCGACGGCAGAGAATCCTGGTGACGTACTGCTGAAGACGGAGATGGCGGCCGGACACGGCGGAGTCTCGGGGCGCTACAAGGCGTGGGAGGACCGGGCGTTCAGCCTTGCCTGGATGATCGACCAGGTGACCTCTTCGTAGGGCATATCTGCGGGGATCTCGGGGTACTCCATGAGAAACCCCTGAGATTCACCTCACGATGCAACTTATCGCCCGCGGCGTACGTCGAACCGGACAAGAGATCGAAAACGGATTCGATGACAAGGCGCTCTACCAGGGAACACCTGGGAGGGGCGAAGCGTTGAAACCACCGTGAGGCCACAAACCTCACCGTGAGGAGGTTCCCATGGCGACACGCACCGCCACTGCCACCCGAGAGATCGAGGGCCGTGACAGCGTTGGGCTGTATCTCGACGAGATCGCCCGCAACGAGCTCCTGGATGCTGCCAAAGAGGTTGAGCTGTCCAAGGCGATCGAGGCCGGCCTGATGGCCGAGCATCTGCTGGCCGAGGGCCGCGTCGGCCGCAAGAAAGCACCCGGTGGAGCCACCCGAGCCGAGCTGGAGTGGCTGGCCGAGGAAGGCCACCGCGCCACCCGTCAGTTCATCAACGCCAACCTGCGACTGGTGGTGTCGATCGCGCGGAAGTACGGCCGCGCGCAGATGCCGATGCTCGACCTGATCCAGGAAGGAAATACCGGCCTGATCCGGGCCGTTGAGAAGTTCGACTACACCAAGGGCTACAAGTTCTCGACGTACGCGACGTGGTGGGTGCGCCAGGCGATCACCCGTGGCATCGCCCAGCAGGCGCGTGTGGTCCGGCTCCCGGTCCACGTCGTCGAGGAGCTCAACCAGGTCGGCGGCGCCCGCCGCACCCTGGAGCGTCAGCTCGGCCGCGACCCGGAGCCGGAGGAGATCGCCGGCGAGCTCGGGATGGACATCGACCGCGTCCTCGACCTGCTCTCCTGGGGTCGTGACCACGTCTCGCTCGACACGCCGATCGACGAGGACGGCGACACCTCGCTGGGCGACCTGATGGCTCAGGAGTCCTCACCGTCGCCCGACATGGACGTCATCGACGTCGAGTCGCGCGAGCGGCTCAACTCGCTGGTCGGCCAGCTCGACGAGCGTTCCGCCGACATCGTCCGCTCCCGCTACGGGCTCACGGACGGCCGTCAGCACAAGCTCGCCGACATCGGCGTCAAGCACGGCATCTCCGCCGAGCGCGTACGCCAGCTCGAGCGCGAGGCCCTGCAGAAGCTGCGCCGCTTCGCAGACCCCGACCTCGCGGCGTAGCCATTATTCAGCCGAGGCGTCACTTACACAGATCGAGTTGGCACTACGGTGCCAACTCGATCTGCGTATGTGACGCTTCGGCCGACGCGGGCGACGTCTCGGCGGTCAGTAGCCGCCGGGCGGCGGGGCCATCTCCAGGCGTACGCCGATGAGGCGGACCGGGCGGTCCTTCTCGACCCGCCCCAGGAGCGCCTCGGCCTCGTCGGCGAGGCGGTCGGGGTCGAGGGTGGGCTCGGGGAGCTTGTGGCCGCGGGTGACGGTGAAGAACGGCTTGAGCCGCACCTTGATCTCGACCCTGGTCACCGGGCGGCCCTCCTTCAGCACATCCGCGAGGCACTCGGCGCACAGGCGGCGGGTCGCGGCGACGATGTCGGGCCACTCGACGAGGTCCTGCTGGAAGGTCTCCTCGTGGCCGTGGCCGCGCGCGACCCACGGCGAGGGGTCGACGGGGCTGGTGTCGGCGCCACGGCCCAGACGGCGCAGCCAAGGGCCGGTCGTGGGGCCGATCTCGGCGGCCAGATGCTCCGCCGAGGCCGCTCCCAGGTCGGCTACCGTCTCGATCCCGAGCCCGGCGAGCCGCTTCGCGGTCTTCGCCCCGATCCCCCACAGCGCGTCGGTCGGACGGTGGCCCATCTCGGCGTCCCAGGTCTCGTGGGTGATCCGGTAGACGCCGGTCCCCCGCGGCTGCCCGCCCGGGCCGGGCTCGTGGCCGCCCGCACCGGCCTCACGCGCGAGGGCACCGTCGACGCGCTGCTTGGCGAACCCCGTGGCGAGCTTCGCCTGCAGCTTGTTGTCGCCGACACCGACGCCGCTGCGCAGCCGGGTGCGTGCGAGCACGAGGTCGCGTACGTCCTGGGCGAAGGCCACCGGGTCGCCGAGGTCGCCGTGGTCGGGGTCGGGTCCGAGGAACGCCTCGTCCCAGCCGAGGACCTCGACCAGGACGGGTACGCCGCCCCACTCCAGCGATCGCAGCGTGTCCATGACGCCCGCGGAGGCCTCGTCGTAGGCCACGTGGTCGACCGGCAGCAGCACAGCGTCGGGACACTTCCGCACCGCGAGCCGCAGCGGCATCCCCGAACCCACCCCGTGCGCCCGAGCCTCATAGGAGGCCGTCGAGACCACCGCCCGCTCGGTCGGGTCCCCGCGCCCACCCACGATCACCGGTTGACCGGCCAGCTGAGGCCGGCGCAGCACCTCCACCGCCGCGATGAACTGGTCCAGGTCGACGTGCAGCACCACCGTCATGCGTCGATGGTGCCACGAACAGCCGCAGCGAAGGGTCAGCCTTGCGAGGCAGCCTCGGAGAGGGCCGCGGAGGCCCGCTCCGCCTGCTCTCGTACGTCACCGGGAACCGGGACCTCACCGGCGGTGCGCTGCTGCCACATCTGCATGGCGACGACCTTCGCGGCGGCGTCCTCGACAAGATCACGGTCGAGGCGGCCGGAGCGCAGCGCCTTGACGACGCTGCGGTGGGCGGCCTTGGAGTTGGCCGGCATCAGCAGGAGGTCGGCGCCGGCCTCGAGGGCGGCCACCGAGGGCTTCTTGGTGGTGGTCGTGACCGCGCCCATGCCCAACGAGTCGGTGACGGCGATGCCGTCGAAGCCGAGATCGTCGCGGAGCAGGTCGTAGATGGGGGCCGCCATGCTGGCGGGCTTCCCCGGGGCCACGGCCTTGACGTCGACATGGCTGATCATGACGGCCGGTGCGCCGGCATCGACCGCGGCGTCGAACGGCACCAGGTCGCGGCGCTTGAGCTTCTTCTTCCCGAAGTCGAGCTCCTGGAGCCCGAGGTGGGTGTCACCGGTGACCGCGCCGTGGCCCGGGAAGTGCTTCGTGGTGGAGACCAGACCGGCGGCGTTGTAGCCCTGCACGGCCGCGGAGACCGCCGTCGCGGCGATCCTCGGGTCCTCACTCGGGGAACGCGAGCCGATCGTCGGATCGGCCGCGCCGACGGTCACGTCGGCGACCGGCGCGAACGCCCAGGTGAAGCCCAGGTCGCGGAGCTCGAGCGCCGTCGTCCGCGCCGCCTCGGTGGTCACCGCGACTCCCTTGCCCGGCTTCGCCTCGATGGCGTCCCCCGTGCGTGCGAACTCGGGGAACTCGGTGGCCACGCCGCGCAGGTGGGAGACGACGCCACCTTCCTGGTCGACGCCGATCACCGCGGGGAAAGAACGGCCATCAGCCGCCACCGCACGGGAGACCGCGGCGGTCGTCTCGCGCACCTGGGCCTCGTCGACGACGTTCTCGCCCGTCACGCTGACCCCGGCGAGGTGGAGCTTGCGGACCATCTTGGCGGCCTTGGCCGGGTCGGTGCCGTGGTAGCGGCCGACGATCACCTGTCCGGCGAGCTGCTTCTCGTCCCAGCCCGACACCAGCTCGCGGGCGGTCGCCAGCTCTCCGCGCGTGGGACCCCAGGCGAGCGGCGTGGTGTCCTTCTTCGGGTCGGTCTTCGTGGTGGCATTGGCCGGCCTGTTCGGCTCGTCCTCGACCCTCGTCGGCATTCCGACGGTCACCGCCGCCGCGCCCGCGCCGGCCGCCAGGGCCAGCACGGCACCCGCGATCACCGGTCGCATCCAACGCCTCGGCCGACGCTGCTGATCCTCTGAATCGGTGTGCTTGCCCCCAGTCACGCGGCCGAGTATGTCAGCAACCCCACTCATTAACACGTTCCGGCGAGGGCGTCGTAGATCTCCCGCACCCGCTTCCGCAGGTCATCGAGGGTGCCGGTGTTGTCGATGACGTACGTCGCCGCGGCGAGTCGATCCTCGCGACTGGCCTGCGCAGCGATGCGGGCGCGGGCGTCGATCTCGGTCATCCCACGCGCGATCGCCCGCTCGACCTGGGTCTCGACCGGTACGTCGACGACGATCACCTCGTCGAAGAAGGGCGCATAGCCCACCTCGACCAGCAGCGGGATGTCGTTGACGACCAGCTTCCCGGCCGTCCGCCCGGTCTCCTCGAGCTCCGCGGAGCGTGCCCCGACCAACGGGTGCACGATCGCGTTGAGCCGCTCACGGGCGCCCTGGTCGGCGAAGACGATCTCCCCCACCTTGGCCCGGTCGAGCGCACCGGACTCGGTCAGCACCGACGGCCCGAACTCCGCCACGACCTGGGCGAGCCCCGCTGTGCCCGGCTCGACGACCTCCCGGGCGATCTTGTCCGAGTCCACGATCACCGCCCCGAACCCGGCCAGCAGCTCCGACACCGTGCTCTTCCCCGAGGCGATCCCGCCGGTGAGTCCTACGCGCATGGCCCCAACCTAATGGGGCCGCTGTCGGCGCCTCACGCCGCCTAGGCGGGCATGGCCGAGTCGAGGCTGTCGCTGCAGGCGAACCGGCGCCGGTAGGCCTGCGGGGAGAGCCCTCGCACGCGCGTGAAGTGGTGGCGCAGCGCCGCGGCGTTGCCGAAGCCGACCTCGCCCGCGATCCACTCCACGGACCGGTCGGTACGCTCCAGCAGTTCCTCGGCCCGGCGCACCCGCTGGGCGGTGATCCAGGCATAGGGCGTCGCCCCGGTCTCGGCGCGGAACCTGCGGGCGAACGTACGCGGCGACATCAGCACTCGATGGGCGAGCGAGTCCACGTCGAGGTCTTCGTGGAGGTTCTCCACGATCCACGCCAGCAGCGGACCGAGCGTCTCGGCCTCGACCTCGGGCACGGGGTGGGAGATGAACTGCGCCTGCCCACCGTCGCGCTGGGGCGGCACGACCATGCGCCGGGCCACGGCCGAGGCGACCGCTGCGCCGTACTCCTGGCGCCAGATGTGCAGGCACGCGTCCAGTCCGGCGGCGGTGCCGGCGCTGGTGATGATCTGCCCGGTGTCGACGTAGAGCACCTCGGGCACCACCTTCGCCTCGGGGAACCTCTCCGCGAGCTCGTCGGTGTACTTCCAGTGGGTGGTGCACTCACGCCCGTCGAGCAGACCCGCCGCACCCAGTGCGAAGGCCCCGCCGCAGACGGTCAGGATTCGGGCGCCACGGTGATAGGCGCGCAGCAGCGTCTCGGCCACCAGCGGCGGCACCGCGTCGCCCCTGCGCATCGCCGGCACACACACCAGGTCGGCCTCGTCGGCCCGCTCGAGACCGTACGTGGCCTCGATCCCGAAGCCCAGGTTCGTACGCACCAAGCCGGGCTCGAGCGAACAGACGCCGAACTCCAGCAGCGGCACCCCGTCGTCGCGCCGGTCGAGCCCGAACGCCTCGCACACGACTCCGAACTCGAAGGGGGCGACACCGTCCCAGATCACCGCAGCTACGTTCCTAAGCACCTTAGAAGGGTGCCAGTTGGCAGGAAATCGCGCAACTTAGGCATTTCTGCCAATGTGGCAGGAATACCTGGTAGCGAAGAATTACTGCCATGAACACAGCAATCCTCGTCCTCATCGTCCTGCTCGCCGTCGCCGCCTACGCGACCATCTCGACCGTACGCCACGACCGCCCCAAGGCCGCCCCGCGGTCCCACGCCTCCGACCCCGACTTCCTCCCCGCAGTCCGCTGGCACTGAGAGACGGGCACCCGAATGAGTGCACCTGAAGATGCCGAAGACCCGGCCCCACGACGGGGACCGGGTCTTCGGCGTTTCAGCTCAGCGTTTCACTGACCGCCGGTCAGCTTCTCGCGGAGAGCCTGCAGCGCCTCGTCGGAGGCGAGCGAACCGCCCTCGTCCTCGGAGACGGTCTCGTCGACCGAGCCACCCGAGGAGTAAGAGGTGGCCTCGCCGGCCTCGGCAGCCTTCTCGGCGGCCTCCTGCTGCTGCTTGATGTGGGCCTCCCAGCGAGCGTGGGCCTGAGCGTACTGCTGCTCCCACTTCTCACGCTGCTCGTCGTAGCCCTCGAGCCACTCGCCCGTCTCCGGGTCGAAGCCCTCGGGGTAGAGGTAGTTGCCCTGCTCGTCGTAGCTGGCCGGCATGCCGTAGAGCGTCGGGTCGAACTCCTCGACGTCGGTCGAGGTGACCGTCTCGTTGGCCTGCTTGAGCGAGAGCGAGATGCGACGACGCTCGAGGTCGATGTCGATGATCTTGACCATGACGTCGTCGTTGACCTGGACGACCTGCTCGGGGATCTCCACGTGGCGCTCGGCCAGCTCGGAGATGTGCACCAGGCCCTCGATGCCCTCCTCGACACGGACGAACGAACCGAACGGCACCAGCTTGGTGACCTTACCCGGGACGATCTGGCCGATCTGGTGGGTGCGGGCGAAGTGCTGCCACGGGTCCTCCTGCGTCGCCTTCAGCGACAGGGAGACACGCTCGCGGTCCATGTCCACGTCGAGAACCTCGACGGTGACCTCGTCGCCGACGGTGACGACCTCGGACGGGTGGTCGATGTGCTTCCAGGACAGCTCCGAGACGTGGACGAGACCGTCGACGCCGCCGAGGTCCACGAACGCACCGAAGTTGACGATCGAGGAGACGACACCCTTGCGGATCTGACCCTTCTGGAGCTGGGTCAGGAAGCCGTGGCGAACCTCGGACTGGGTCTGCTCGAGCCAGGCACGGCGCGACAGGACCACGTTGTTGCGGTTCTTGTCGAGCTCGATGATCTTGGCCTCGAGGGTCTGACCCACGTACGGCTGCAGGTCGCGGACGCGACGCATCTCGACGAGGGAGGCCGGGAGGAAGCCACGCAGGCCGATGTCCAGGATGAGACCACCCTTGACGACCTCGATGACCGCGCCCTCGACGACGCCGTCCTCCTCCTTGACCTGCTCGATCGTGCCCCAGGCGCGCTCGTACTGCGCGCGCTTCTTGGACAGGATCAGGCGGCCTTCCTTGTCCTCCTTCTGGAGCACCAGGGCCTCGACCTTGTCGCCGACCTCGACAACCTCGGACGGGTCGACGTCGTGCTTGATCGAGAGCTCGCGCGACGGGATGACACCTTCGGTCTTGTAACCGATGTCGAGCAGGACCTCGTCCCGGTCGACCTTGACGATGACACCGTCCACGATGTCGCCGTCGTTGAAGTACTTGATGGTCTCGTCGATCGCGGCGAGGAAGTCCTCTTCCGACCCGATGTCGTTGATCGCGACCTGAGGCGCGTCGTAGTCGGGAAGAGGAATGTTGAGCGTGCTCGTCATAAGGGAGGTGGTTTCCTTGGGTGGACAGATATCGTCGGGTCACACACGTCTCAAGTCTCCGGTCGGCAACCCCTCGCCGGCACCAGCGCAAACAGGCTTCGTCGCCCGGCGTGAACCGGCGGTCGAGGTAGCAGGCCAAGGTCCACTAGGTCTGGGACCCGGGCAGACTTCAGACGCAGTTTCTTAGCCTACGCTCCCGTCACAGGCTCCGTCCAACTGTCGACGTCACCGCGCTGGGCCTAGGCTGTAGGGGTGGACCAAGCCATCAGCCCGGTCGTTCGACCGGAGGCGCCCATCGATCCCTTCGGCGCGATCGAAACCATCGGAACAACCGGCCCTGTGGTCAGAGCCGAGCGGCGTACCATCGGTGAAGCCGAGTCACGCCGCGCGAACGGCCCCGATTGGGATCGTTACGCCGACGAGTACCAGGCCACGCACGGACCGTTCCTCGGTGAGGCCGGGTTCGTCTGGGGCCCGGAGGGCCTGACCGAGGCCGATCTCGGCATCCTCGGCGACATCAGCGGCAAGGACGTGCTCGAGCTCGGCTCGGGCGCCTGTCAGTGCTCCCGCTGGGTGAACACCCAGGGCGGTCGCGCGATCGGTCTGGACCTGTCGGGCCGCCAGCTCCAGCACTCCCGGCGCCTCGACGAGCAGACCGGCGTGGTCGTCCCCGCCGTGCAGGCCACCGCGACCGACCTGCCCTTCGCCACCGACTCCTTCGACGTGGTCTTCTGCTCCTTCGGAGCGCTGCAGTTCGTCAGCGACATCGCCCACGCGCTCGCGGAGACGGCCCGCGTCCTGCGGCCCGGCGGACGCTTCGCGTTCTCGATCACCCACCCGACGCGGTGGATGTTCCCCGACGACCCCGGCCCCGAGGGCCTGATCGCCGCCCAGTCCTACTGGGACCGCACCCCCTACGTCGAGGTCGACGACGAGACCGGCGAGGTGTCGTACGTCGAGCACCACCGCACCCTCGGGGACTGGGTCTCGTTGCTGGCCCGTGCCGGGTTCCGGATCACCGACCTGGTCGAGCCCGAGTGGCCCGAGGACCACGAGCGGGTCTGGGGCGGCTGGTCGCGCACCCGGGGGCTGCTGACCCCCGGTACCGCGATCTTCGGTGCGGACCTGGCGAGCAGCTAGACAGCAGGGTCCAGCTCAACCGGCCATGGAAAACGTCTGCGGGCCCGGAGACTGTCCGCCGGGCCCGCAGACGTCGACGCGGGTGTGTGTTGAGCCTCAGGCGTCAACCAGGGTGCGGTCGTCCGCGGAGGCGTGGGCGCCACCGTTGGGCTTGCGACCGCGCAGGGTCAGCCAGAGGCCGATCAGCAGGAAGATCAGACCGGCGACGACGCCGCCGACGGGGATCCAGGTGCCGATCAGGTTGAGCTGGGCGATGTTGTCCTTGGCGTCCTCGGCGTTGGTGGAGACGGTCTCGTCGGAGTAGCTCATGTCGGCATCGATCAGCACGGTGCCATCACTGGTGACCATCTTCTGGGTCGCGCTCTGGTCGATGTAGGAACCGGTGGTCGGCTCGACGTAGATCGTCTGGGTCGCCTCGTAGGTGCCCCGGATGTCGTCCTCGGTGTCCTTCACCTCGTCCTCTCCCGCCGAGAGCGACGCGTCGTCCTCGGAGGCAGCGACCTCGAACTGGTAGGTCTTCACGCCCTTGACGTCGACGTCGTCGACGTAGGTGGCGATGACGGTCGTGCCGAGCGTGTCGTCCCAGTACTCATAGTCGTGGCGCTCGGTGTCGAACGGGAACTTGCCGGCCAGGCCGGTCATGCCGTCGACGGCCCGGTCCTCACCTACGTACTTGGCCTGGTCCTCGACGACCTCGGAACTCTTGCGGTCCATGGCGTAGGCGCGCTCCGTCGTGGTCACCACGCGGTCGTCGTCCTCGGCGCGGGCGCACGGAGGCGTGTCGCCCTCCTGGATCATGATGCAGCCGGCCTCGACGAAGACGACGACGTCGTCGGTCGACTCCTTCGGCGCCGCCTCGGTGGTCCGGGTGTACTTCACCGGAACTGGGGTATCCGACTTGGCCAGCGCGCCGCTGGCGGTGCCGTCCAGGACGGTCGTGGTGTTGACGTTGAGCGGCACGGTCGCCGCGGCGTCCCGGCCCCAGAAGCCCGCTACCGCGGCAGCGGCCAGCGCAAACGCGCCGACCAGCAAGAAGATGTAACCAATCACTCTTCGCATGTTTTTGCCCCTCCCAAGGCCTCAGTTCCCCCCTCGATCCGCGAACCGTAGCAGCAATACCTGGGCAGGTGTGCAACGGGTCACAAACTGCTGTGCGACACTTCCTCTTCGTGTCCTCCCCCCATCCCACAACCACTGCTGCCGGGCACACCGGCGGGCCAACCGACGCGCCCGCTGCCGACGGCCTGCTCGCGACTCCCCGCAATGTCGTGGCGACCGCGCTCGCCCTGATCGTGGCCCAGCTCGCCTTCCGCGCCTGGGCGCTGAGCGGCTCGTGGTACCGCTTCGACGACGCGAACTTCATGTCGAAGCTGATGTCCGACGGCCTCTCGGCCGACCTGCTCTTCCACGGGTTCGCCGGACATCTGATGCCGGGAGCGTTCGCGCTGACGGCCTACAACTTCGGCCTCGACCCGTACGCCTGGGCCTACCCGGCCGCCGAACTGCTGGTGCTGCAGGCGATCGCGAACCTGGGCGCGCTGGTCTTCCTCTGCTCCGCATTCGGGAAGCGGCGCGGGATCCTGCCGCCGCTGGCGCTGTTCCTGTTCAGCTCGATCAGCCTGCCGGCGTTCCTGTCCTGGGGTCCCGGGATCACCCAGCTGCCGTTCCTCGCCGCGATCTTCTGGGGGTCATGGACACACCTCAACTACCTGCGTACGCGGCGGTTCCGCTGGGCCCTGCTGACGATCCTCATCACGCTGGCCGCCATCGCCTTCGGCGAGAAGGCGATGCTGCTGTTCTGGCCCTACGCCGTGCTGGCGCTGGGCTGGTTCGCGACCGGTGACATCCTGACCCGGCTGCGGACCATCATGGGCCGCTACCTGCCCGGCGTACTCCTCTACGGGGTCGTCTCGATCGGCTCCGTGGTCGCCTATCTCACCCTGGGCGCGGGCTCGTCGAAGGCGTCGGGCAGCTCTGACGCCAACGGGTTCGCGCTGGTCGCACAGCGGTTCCTGCTGGAGTCGTGGGCGCCCGGCGTGGTCGGCGGGCCGCTGCGCTGGAAGTGGATCGAGGGCAACTCCGCCGGCTGGGCCGAGCCAGGCGCGGTGGTCTCGGTGCTCGCCGTCGGCGTGCTGGCACTGCTGACCTTCGAGCTCGCCCGCACCCGCTCGATCGCGCTGCGGGCCTGGTGGCTGGTCGGCGGCATCCTCGTCATCGACATCGCCCTGATCACCGCCATCCGGGCCGGCGGCGTCGGCGCTGACATCGCGCTCGCCTACCGCTACCTCACCGACACGATCGCGGTGACCGCGATGGCGCTCGCGCTGGCCACGCTGCCGCTGCGCGGGGCCGTGGAGACGCTCACCCCGACGCGTACGTCACCCTTCCTCGACGTCCCCCGGCGGGTCGCCGTGGCGACCGCGGTCGTAGCCGCCCTGGGGCTTTTCTCGTCCTACTCCTACGTCCAGGGCTGGCACGACGACGACAACACCCGGCGCTACATCGACACCGTCCGCGCCGACCTGGCCGAGGTCGAGGAGCCGCTGCCGATGGCCGACGGACCGGTGCCCGAGTGGATGGTCTGGGGCGCGTCGTACCCCTACAACCAGGTGAGCCGGGTGCTCCGGCCGCTGTCGGACAAGATGGCGTTCCCCCGGGCCAGCACCGACAATCTCTACCTCGTCGACAAGGACGGCCACATCCGCCCGGCCCTGGTCGAGCCCGAGCGACGCTCGGTCGGCGCCGTCGACCCGACGCCGAGCCTGGACCAGTGCAAGCTGCGCGTGCGGCAGACGCCGCTCGAGGTGGGCCTGGACGGCGGCGTCGACGGCGCCGGGTGGTGGATCCGGGTCGCCTACGTGGCTGCCGCCAAGGACGCTGGCCGGATGCGCGTGACCGCCGGCGACCACTCCTACGATGTCGAGGTCGAGCCCGGGTTCCGCAGCCTCTATCTGCGCACGGGCGAGGGACGCTTCGACACCATCGGCCTCCAGAGCCTGACTCCGGGGTCGAAGCCGTGCCTGGGTGGCATCGAGGTCGGCAGCGTGGCGCCGTTCGGCGACCCGATCTCAGGGCCTGTGGAGGACTGATGATGGACGGCCGAAGCGAAGCCCGAGGCGATATGGATCGCCGATTCCTCACGCTCGACGCGCTGCGCGCCGTCGGGGCGCTGATGGTCGTGCTGACCCACGTCGCGTTCCACACCGGCCGCTACCCGCAGGGCTGGACCGGGGCCATGCTCGCCCACTTCGACCTCGGCGTGGCGCTCTTCTTCGTGGTCTCCGGGTTCCTGCTGGCCAGGCCGTGGTTCGCGGCCAGCGCCGCCGGGGCTCCGCCGCCGAGCACCGGACGCTACCTGTGGAAGCGGGCGCTGCGGATCCTGCCGCTCTACTGGGTCGTCGTGGCCGTCTGCCTGATCGCCGCGCCCGCGAACTCCGACGTCGGCGTCGGCGGCTGGATCGCCAACCTGACCCTGACCCAGATCTACACCCAGGACACGCACGCCTACGGCCTGGCGCACATGTGGAGCCTGTGCACCGAGGTCGCCTTCTACCTCGCGCTGCCGCTGGTGGTGCGGCTGCTGACGCCGCGAGACCGCCTGGACGTACGCCGCGTGCTCGTCGTCTGCCTGCTGCTCTCGATCGGCGGCGTGGCCTTCGCGGCCGGGGCCCGGACCTGGTTCGACCAGCCGTTCGCGGCGGAATGGCTGCCGGCCTACCTGCCGTGGTTCCTGGCCGGCACCGCGCTCGCGGCCTGCTCGGTCGACCCGGGCATGCGGGCGCGGCTGGACGCTGCCGGGCGCGACCTGGCCGGCTGGTGGCTGCTGGCGCTGGGGCTCTTCGTCGCGGCCTGCACGCCGATCACCGGCCCGACCGGGCTGGTCGATGCGCCGACGCCGGCCGAGTCGGCGCTCAAGTGCGTGCTCTACGGCGCGGTCGCCGTGTGCGTCATCTTCCCGCTGGTCTTCGGGCCCGAGCTCGACGGCCCCGTACGCCGCTGGCTGGCCAGTCCGGTGCCCAGCACCCTGGGCGAGATCTCCTACGGCGTCTTCTCGATCCACATGTTCGTGCTGCTGATGGGCATGGAGCTGCTCGGGTTCGGCACCTTCAACGACCGCTTCTGGACCGTCCTGGGGATGACGCTCGCCGTCACCATTCCGATCGCGGCGCTGTCCTACATCTTCTTCGAGCGCCGGATGATGCGGCTGCGCGGCTGGCGTCCCTCCGGGCGCCGGCCGAAGCGGCGGCCCGAGCCGGAGCCTGACGCCGAGACCGTGCCCGCGTCTGCGTCAGAGCCCGGTGAGACCGAGGCGGCCGCGGCGACCAGCACGATCGCGACCAGCGAGAGCGCCTGAGCCGTCCAGGCGGGCGGGTCCCAGGGCAGGTCCCAGGCTGTCGGGAGGATCTCGACGGCCAGGGCGCCGGCGAGCAGCGCTGCCCCGGACCCGGCGGCCAGGAGGCGTACTAGAGCCGGCCGGCGGCCGGTCAGGCGTGGCAGCAGCCAGGCGACCACGGCGGCCAGGGCGCCCCACCAGCCGGCGAGCAGACCTGCCACGAGGACCAGCAGAACGCCGTCGTACCACCGCCACGGCGCGGCCACGGGGAACAGCTCCAGGCTCGGCGGGGTGCCGCGGCGGCGCCATGAGGTCACTAGCGCGAGCGCCAGGACCAGCGCCGCGCCGCCCGCACCGGCGATCAGCCCGGCACGGTAGGTGTCCTCGGGCGCGAAGCCGAAACGTACCTCTCCCCCGGCGCCGGCGGGCACGATCCAGCCCTGCTGCCAGCCGTCGACCCGCTGGGCGCGCAGGACCTCGCCGTCCAGGGTCGCGGTGGCGCCGGTGTTGATGTTCTGCGGGAGCACGAGGACCCGGTCGTACGCCTCGGCCGAGACCGTCGCCGAGACCGCGGTGTCGCGTTCGTCGCGCTCGACCTCGACCGCCTCCGGGGATTCCGCATCCGCGATCACCTCAGCGCTGAGCTCGAGGCTGTCGACGCGGAGCGCATCCACCGGGTCGGCGAGCAGGGTGTTCTCGCCGGCAGCCAGGTTGATCGGGGCCGTACCGCAGACTCTCAGCGGCACCTCGCCACCGCGCAGCAGGTCGGAGAGCGACCCGTTGACCGCCGTACGCAGCACCCGCTCGCCCACGCGGATCGGAGGACCGTCGGCGCAACCTGCCCGGAGCGTGCCGTCGCCGAGCGGACGGCCATTGACCTCCAGCTCGGAGATGCCGGCGGGCAGCTCGCTCGCGTCGGCCATGCTGGAGGGCTGGTCGTAGGCGGCGTCGGTCTCGGTGATCCGGATCCGGAGCCGGTCGGTGCGCCAGCCGCTGGGCACCGCGACGTCGCCGTCCGAGTCGACCTCGCGGGTGACCGTGCGCTTGGGGCGGCGCATGTCGGTGATCTCGACCTCGGTGGGGATGCTGACCGGGGCGGCCTTGTTGACCACGAGCCGCAGCGACCTGATCCGCTGCCGCTCGGACAACCCGAGGGTCACCGTGGCCGGGCCGGTCGACGGCGCCCGCCAGGACGTGCCGTCGTCGCCGTCGGCCATCGCGAGCGCCGACTGGGCGATGTCCCCGCTGCTCGGGGCGGTGATGTCCACGCCGGCGAGGGCTGCGGCCGCCGCGGCGTAGGCGTGGTCGCGGCGCAGCGACACGGTCCCGGTGACATCGAACGACTGTCCGCGGGTGAGGGTGATGAGCCGATCCAGGTTGTCGCCGTCGTCGCCGTTGGCGGCCAGGAACGGCTCGCAGTAGAGCACGCCGCCCTGGTCTATGCAGCCGCTGCGGTCGGTGTCGCGACCGAGCCGGATCTTGCGGATCGTGGTGTCCTCCGGCGGCTCGGGGAGCGCGACCAGGCGCTGGGCGTCGACGCCCTCGATGTCGAGCTCGCTGATCCCCCAGGGGCCGTAGGCGGTGGCTCCGCGGGCGGTGATGGTGAGGTTGCGCGCGCTGAACCCGGTGAGGTCGTACGTCGCCTCCTCCCCCGGCAGCGGGGCGTAGACCTTGCGCATCTGGGCGCCGGCGACGAGCTCGAGGCGTTCGACCCCGACGACGTTCGCAGGGATCGTGATGGTGACCTTGCCGAGGTCGGTCTCGTCCTCGAACCGCACCCGGAACCAGGCGCCCTCGGGGGTGCGGTCCCATCCGGTCTCGGTGCGCCACGCGGTGTCGGGGTCGCCGTCGAGGGCCGCCGAGGGCGCCCGGCCGCGGTCGACCGGGACCTCCTCCGGGGTCGCCGCCGAGCTGGAGGCCTCCACGGCCTCGACCCCGCGCCAGACCATGGTGCTCTGCCACCGCTCCTGGTCCTCCAGGTAGCGGTGGAAGCTCTCGGGCTGATCGGAGTCGACGCCCTCCTCGGCGGTGCGGGTAGCGGAGGAGTTGGCGCGGACCCCGGAGAAGAGGGTCGTACGCCGCCGCTGGCCGTCGGTCAGGATGACGTCGGCCCTCTCCTCGGAGCCGTCGGCGTCCGACCGGGTGTCGTCGGCGGTCAGCACCGCCGGCGCTCCGCTGGCGGGCTCACCGGGGTCGCCCATCACGGTCGTCTTCGCCGGGATCAGGGTGCCGTCGGCGGTGGCGCCGTCGACCTCGTAGATCTCGATCGGGGGGTACTCCCCGGCCAGTCCCCCGTCGACGAGGACGCGGGTGCCCTTCTCGCGGTGGTAGGTGGTGTTGCCGAACTCGGTGCCGAAGCTCGCCTCCCGGGTCAGCCCGGGCGACTGGGCGAGGGTGGCGTGCACCAGGGAGGGCGGCGGGGCACCGGTGGTGCCCCAGTGCAGGTCGTTGCGCACCAGCAGCCGGGTCACGCCGGCCTTGGCCAGCATCGGGGCGAGGTCCGCACTGGGGGTGCCGCGCTCGATCTCCTCGGTGACCCGGTCGAGCCAGACGACGTTGCCGGGCTCGGCCAGCGGCACCACGCCGCGTACGGCCCAGCGGGAGTCGGCGTAGGGCTGCAGGACCTCGTCGTGGGTGCTGCCCCACAGGTAGTCGCCGAACCGGGCGGCCGGGACCACGAGCGTCACGCCGCCGTCGTCGTTCTCGGAGAGGTAGTCGGCGGCGTCGGTCCAGAAGGCCGGGACGTTCTCGATCGACCCCGGTGGCGGCACCTGGCCGCGCACCCAGGGCACCGCCAGGCCGGCCAGCGCGGCCACCACGGCGATGACGAACACCCTCCTGAGCCACTGCGCGGCCTTCGTGGCCGTCCCGGAGGCTCGCGCCAGCTCGGCGCGGAAGAGGATGGTCTCGACGGTGAGCACGACCCCGGCGGCGAGCCCGAGACGGAGCACCGCGTCGTACTTGTGGCTGTTGCGCACCGCGGCCAGAGCGCCGTCGACGAGGTCCTGACGGGCCTCGGCGCCCCAGCCCGCCAGCGCGCCGGTGTAGCCGATCCCGACCAGGACGGCGCCGGCCAGCACGCAGCCGATCAGGAACCGGGTCTCGGGGTGGCGACGCGCGCGGCCGATCCCGGCCAGCCCGGCGAGCCCGATGGCGACGACGGCGGCCGCGTCGAGAACCAGGAAGGGCGTGGCGTGCAGGCTCTGCCCGGCCGGGTAGTAGAGCGGGTCGGCGTACGCCACCCAGTCGGAGGTGCCGAGCAGCGTCGGCAGCAGACCGGTGGTCGAGGAGGTCACCGCGGCGGTCTCGATGTAGTCGAGGAAGGGCGGGATGTAGCGGCCCTGGAGCACCAGCGGGATCGTCCACCACAGGGTGGCGAGGATGGTGAACACGCCCCACAGCGCCAGTGCGGCGAACCGCCGGGCACCGGTCCTGGTCAGCAGGAAGACCACGCCCGGGACGATCACCGCCGAGACCGCGGTCGCGTTGACCCCGCCCGCGCAGGCGACCGCGAGGGCCGCCACGGCGCACCAGCGGACCAGGTCCTTCGCCGTGGTCGTGCCGCTGGCCCGGATGACCGCGAGCAGCACCCACGGCGCGATCGCGGTCGGCCACAGCTCGGCCGAGTTGGCGCCGAGGATGGTCATCACGCGTGGCGTCAGGACGTACGCGGCGGCACCCGCGACCTGCGCCCACGGCCGCCCCAGCTGCAGCTCGCGGGCCACCGCCAGCACGCCGAGGAAGGCCAGGTTGAGCAGCAGCGCCCACCACAGCCGCTGGATCACCCAGTCCGGCAGCTGCGCCAGCTGGCCCAGACCGTAGAAGGGACCCATCGGCCACAGGTAGCCGATCGCCTGGTTCTGCACCTGACCGAAGGCGCCCTGGGCGTCCCACATGTTCAGCGCCCGGGCCAGGAAGGTCCACGGGTCGGCGCTGAGGTCGAACTTGGTGTCCGCGACGATCCGGCCCGGGGCCTGGGTGAACGTGATCGCGGTCAGGATCGCGACGTACGCGATGAGCCTGAGTTTTGAAGTGGCGCTCGGCGGGTCCGGGGTCACGTCTTGCGCAGCACGAGCAGGAGGTTCCATGAGAGCACCTCCCTCACCACCGGGACCCGCATCAGCCACGCCGCCCACGCCGGGTGGTAGCGCGGAACCGCAGCCAGGATCTCGGCGTTGCCCGCCCGGCGCTGGGCGCGCGCCCAGCGCAGCCCGGCGGAGGCGGTCGCTGCGTACATCGACTCGCCGAACTTGTTCTTGGGCTCGTGCCCGTGCTTGCGCAGGTAGCGGCGGCGCGCGTACCGGCCGCCGAGCAGGTGCCACGGGCTGGTCTCGTGGCCGCCCCAGGGACCCCACCACAGCGTGTAGGAGCAGAAGACGACGCCGCCGGGCCTGGTGACCCGGAGCATCTCGTCGAGCATCGCCGTCGGCGTCGGGACGTGCTCGAGCACGTTGGAGGAGTAGCAGGCGTCGACCGAGCCGGTGCGGACCGGCAGCCGCATCCCGTCGCCCAGCATGCTGCCCTCGGCGACGATCCCGGCACCCTGCATCTCACCGGCGTCGGCGTCGAGCGCGAGGTAGGTCGCGCCGGCCCTCATGAACGCGTCGCGGAAGTAGCCCGGGCCACCGCCGACGTCGAGCAGGACCGTGCCCTGAAGTGTCTCTCCGTCGGTGTAGTGCGCGAGCTGGCCGACCGAGTCTGCCGCCAGCGCGGTGTAGAAGCGCGCGGGATCGGTCTGCTCCACACGGAAGTCGCTGAAGAGGCGTACGGAGCGCCGCAGCGTCGCCCGCCAGCCGCTGCCGACCGGGGCGTCGATCTGGTCCCCGCTCCGGGGGTCGAGGAGGTTCGGCACGGCGGGAACCCTAACCGAATTACCCCAACGGGTGTGCATTTGGTCACGAAGTGTCCTACTCTCCGGTAACTGCGTGACCCCTGGGGAGGGAGCGCTCAGTGCGGGGAAACTGCGAGTCAGGGGAGAACTGAGTTTTGCGCGCCAACGAGGGAGCGCAGCTGGAGGGTCGCCATGTGGCGGTCTTCAGCTGGCGCGATACAGACAACCCTGAAGCCGGTGGAGCCGAGCACTATCTCCACCAGATCACCGCCGGACTGGTCGGCGCGGGAGCACGGGTCACCGTGTTCACCGCCGCCTATCCAGGGGCGCGTGCCCGGGAGGAGCGCGACGGCATCCGCTACGTACGCCGCGGCGGCAAGCTCAGCATCTACCTGTGGGGCGTGCTGCTGCTGGCGCTCGGCCGGCTGGGCCCGATCGGCCGCGTCGACGCGGTCATCGACGTGCAGAACGGGCTCCCGTTCTTCTGCCCGCTCGGCACCAGGGCGCCGGTCACGGTGCTCGTCCACCACGTCCACCGCGAGCAGTGGCCGGTGGTCTACCCCGGGCTGTCCGGGCGGATCGGCTGGTGGGTCGAGTCGTGGCTCGCACCGCGGCTCTACCGTCACAAGCAGTACGTCGCGGTCTCCCGCGCCACCCGGGCAGAACTGGCCACGCTCGGCGTCGACCCCGCCCGGGTCGCGGTCGTGCACAACGGCGCCGCCCCGGCGCTGAGCGACCGGCCGGCGAAGACCGAGCATCCCTCCATCTGTGTCGTCGGGCGGCTGGTGCCGCACAAGCGGGTCGAGCTCGCCGTCGACGCGGCGGTGGCGCTGCGGGCGTCCTACCCGGACCTGAGGCTGAGCATCGTGGGCGGCGGCTGGTGGGCCGACGAGCTGGCTGCGTACGTCTCCCGGGTGGGGGCCGGCGACTTCGTCGAGATGCTGGGGCATGTCGACGAGGAGACCAAGGAGTCGGTCTACGAGCGGTCCTGGCTGATGGCGCTGCCGTCGCTGAAGGAGGGCTGGGGGCTGGTCGTCACCGAGGCCGCCCAGCACGGCACCCCGACCGTCGCCTTCCGCGACGCGGGCGGGACGACCGAGTCGATCGACGACGGCGAGTCCGGGGTGCTGGTCGACGACCAGGCCGGCTTCGTGGCCGCGCTCGACCACCTGCTCGGCGACGAGATCCGCCGCAAGGAGCTGGCCGAGGGTGCCCGGTGGCACGCGCGCAAGCACACCTGGGAGCAGAGCCAGCTCAACTTCAACGCCGTCCTCGCCTCCGCGCTCCAGGGGCACGTGGTCAGCGCGGACTGACTGCTCGTAGAGATTGAGAAGAGGCCCGGCGGATCACCGCCGGGCCTCTTTCGCTTTGTCGAGCTCAGTCGTTGGTGCCGTACTGAACCGTCGACTCAGAGACGCTCGGAGGATTCTCGACGGTGTTGTCCGTGCTGCTGGTGACGACTCCGACGATGGTCGCTGCGGCGACTCCGCCGCCGACAAGAATGCTGGCGACGATGGCAATGATGTTGCCCATGGATATGTGACCTCCCTCTCCTAGCGGCGAACTTTAGCAGCCGGCCGGCGAACAATACTGATCAGTAGCAGAACTGTTGATGTTGTGGCTCCGAGCCAGGCCAGGCCGTACGCCACCCACGCGACGATCACCGCCGTCAGCGTCACCGGGCCCATGGCGTACGCGGCCGGCTGGGTCGCCTCCCCCGGCAGGCGCTGCAGGACCAGGTCGCCGCTGTCGTGGACCGTCTCGCCCGCTATCTGCGGCGCCTCGCCCGCGGTGCGGTCGGTGATGACGTACCCGATCCCGAGGCGGCTCAGCTCGGCCGCCCGCGCTTCGGGGTCCGGTGCGGCGAGGGCCTCTGGGGCGGCGGTTGCGCGCGGGTCCTCCCCCTCGATCTCGGTCCGGCCGATGACGAGTTCGCCGTTGGTCACGCTCGCCCTGGGCAGCATCCTCGGCAGCGGATCGAGGACGGGACGGTGTTCGTTCCACGCCGGCGCTCGGTAGGCGGACCAGGGCAGGACGAGTACGTCACCCGGTGCCGTCTCCTCGGCGAGCGTCGCGCTCGCCTGCTGCCAGGACGTCGGGTAGTCGGCCGTGCCGATGCCGCCGGCGAGACCCCAGGCGGCGTCGGGCAGGACGGCGACCGGGGCGAGGACCAGGGCGACGGCGGCGGCCCATCGTGGTGCGGTCCCGCGAAGCCGGTCGCGCAGCGCGTCGACCCCGGCCGCGACGGTCAGGACGAGCAGCGGCAGGCACAGCGGAAGCAGACGGCTGCTGTCCCGCATCAGCGCGAGACCGGGGATGTCCTGAGCGAGGTCGTCGAGGGCCTCGGGCGCCGCCCAGCCGGCGACAGCGATCGCCATCCCGGCCACCCACAGCCCCAGGATCGCGATCCGTTGGCTGTCGGAGACCCACCACCGCCGGAGTCCGGCACCGATCAGCGCCACCAGGAGCGCCAGGGCCACCCAGACCGGCCAGCTCTCGCGGCTCGCGGGGACGACCGAGGTGTTCCAGATCCCGCCGAGGGTCAGGGCTGCCAGTGGGGCGGGCAGGGCGTCGCCGCGCAGCGCGAAGACCTCGAACCCGGTCGCCGACGCCGCCTCCCCCGCGTGGGCCAGGCCGGCGACCACCCAGGGCGCGTTGACCGCGGCCACCATCGCGAGCAGCATCACCGGTCGCCGGCTGCGGCGCAGACCGGTCGCGAGCAGCACGGCGGCCGACACGATCCCCGCGCTGGCGCTCAGGCTCCCGACGAGCAGGACCGGGAGCAGCCACACCGGGCCGCGCTCGGCCGGGCCGGGTTCAGTCGCGGCCCAACGGCGGCCGGCCAGCACCAGCCAGGGCACCGCGGCATAGGCCAGCAGCATCGGCCAGTGGCCCATCCACAGCCGCTCGGCGACGTACGCGCTCCATACGGTCAGGCTCACCACCGCCAGCCGCGCGGCGAGCGAGCGCTCCCGCACCAGCTCGGCGGCACCCGCCCCGGCGAGGACCAGCGCTCCCACCAGCACGAGCTTCTGCAGCGCGAGGCCCGGCACGACCTCGTCCAGCACCGCGATCACGGCGTCGGAGGGCACCGCCCGCGGCAGCCCGGACCCCAGGCCGAGCACATCCCGGGTCAGCGCGAGATCCGGCACCCACACCATGTCGTAGCTGAGCACGAACCCCGCCCCCAGCGCCGGCCCCAGCATCAGCACCGCCAGCACACCCGCCCACACGGTCGGGGCCGCCCGTTCGATCACGCGGCAACCCTAAGCCCTCCCCAGGCCCCGCCCCGCCGAGAAGTCACCCCGGCCGGGCGAGACGTCAGTTACGCCGGACGAGACGTCAGTTGTGACGATCGAGTTCCGGTCCTGGGCGGATGCCGGTGCCGGCATGTGACCCGCCGCACCCTAGGCTTTCCAAGTGCCCACGATGACCGCCAGCCCGACCAGCGCCCGCCGGCGCAGGCTGTCCGCGCTCATCCGCAGCAGCGGCTTCCTCGCCGTCTGCATCATGGTCACCAACATCGCGACGTACGGCTTTCAGATCATCGCCGCCCGGATCCTCGGCCCCGGACAGTACGGCGGCGTCGCGTCGATGATGTCGCTGCTCCTCGTGGTCGGCGTCGTCCAGCTCGGCATGCAGGCGACGGCGTCGCGACGGGTGACCGAGACGCCCGGCCAGGAGCGCGTCATCGAGCAAACGGTGCTGCGGGCGACCTACCGTGCGGCCATCGTCGTCGGGATCGTCATGCTCGCCGCCTCGCCGCTGGTGTCGCGGGTGCTGCGGCTCGACTCCATCTATCCCGCTCTGCTGGTCGCGGTGTGTGCCGTACCGCTGACCATCATGGGTGGTCAGGCCGGGGTGCTGCAGGGTGAGCGCCGTTGGCTCGCCCTGGCGATGGTCTACCTGGCTCTCGGTATCCCCCGCGTCATCGTCACCACCGCCGCGATGTGGATCCGCCCCACCGAGGGCGCCGCCATGGCCGGCGTCGCGCTGGCCCAGTTCGCGCCGGCGGTCGTCGGATGGTGGGTGCTACGACGTCGCGCCGACACCGAGGCGAGGCCCGGGCCGGTGAAGCCCGTCGTCGTCGAGATGCTCCATGGCTCGTTCGCGCTGCTGGGCTTCTTCGCGCTCTCCAACGTCGACATCCTGATCGCGCGCAACGTGCTCACCGACCACGTCTCCGGCCTGTACGCCGGTGGCCTGATCCTCACCAAGGCGGTGCTGTTCCTACCGCAGTTCGTGGTGATCATCGCCTTCCCGTCGATGTCGGCCGAGGCCAGCCGCCGCTCCGCGCTGGTCAAGTCGCTCGCGCTCGTCGGCGGTCTCGGCGCGTGCGCGATCGCCGGCTCGTGGCTGCTGTCGTGGCTCGCGATGATCTTCATCGGCGGCCCCGACTACGCCGAGATCGAGGGCCTGCTCTGGGTCTTCGCGATCCTCGGCATGGTGCTGTCCGTACTCCAGCTGCTCGTCTACTCGGTCCTGGCCCGGCGCAGCCGGCTCTCGGCGTACCTTCTCTGGATGGCCGTCGCCGCCGCCCTCGCTCTCGGCGCGATGCAGACCACCGTCGAAGGCCTCGTCTGGACCGTACTCATCGTCGACGCCGCCCTCGCCGCCGTCCTCCTGACGGTCACCTTCTGGCGCCTCAGCCAGACCCCACACCGCGCCTGATCCACCGAGGCGTCACCCCCGCACACCGAGACGTACGGGACGCCTCGGCGCTCAGTGGGCGGCTTCGTGCCAGGACAGGCCGGTGCCGACGGAGACGTCGAGGGGGACGTTGAGGTCGGCGGCGGAGCCCATCTGCTCGCGTACGAGTGCCTCCAACGCCTCCCGCTCCCCCGAGGCGACCTCGAAGACGAGCTCGTCGTGGACCTGGAGGAGCATCCGGGAGGAGAGGCCGGCCTCGTCGAGGGCGGCCTGGACCCGCAGCATGGCGACCTTGATCAGGTCGGCGGCCGAGCCCTGGATGGGGGCGTTGAGCGCCATCCGCTCGGCGGTCTCGCGCCGCTGGCGGTTGTCCGAGAGCAGGTCGGGCAGGTAGCGGCGGCGGCCCATGATGGTCTCGGTGTAACCGGTGCGCCGTGCCTCCTCGACCAGGCTGCGCAGGTAGTCGCGGATGCCGCCGAAGGTCTCGAAGTATTCCTCCATCAGCCCACGCGCCTCGCTCGGCTCGATCCCGAGCTGCTGGGAGAGGCCGAAGGCGGACAGGCCGTAGGCGAGGCCGTAGTTCATCGCCTTGATCTTGGCCCGCTGCTCGACCGAGACCGCGTCGGGGTCGACGCCGAAGACCCGAGCGGCGGTGATCGAGTGGAAGTCGCGTCCGGAGCGGAACGCCTCGATGAGCAGCTCGTCCTCGGACAGATGCGCCATGATCCGCATCTCGATCTGGCTGTAGTCGGCGGTCATCAGCGACTCGAAGCCGTCGCCGACCACGAAGCCCTTGCGGATCCCGCGACCCTCCTCGGTGCGTACCGGGATGTTCTGCAGGTTGGGCTCGGTCGAGGAGAGCCGCCCGGTGGCCGCGATGGTCTGGTTGAAGGTGGTGTGGATCCGGCCGTCGTCCTGCACGGTCTTCAGCAGGCCCTCGATGGTGACCCGCAGCCGAGTGACGTCGCGGTGACGCAGCAGGGCGAGGAGGAACGGGTGCTCGGTCTTCACGTAGAGCTGCTGCAGCGCGTCGGCGTCGGTGGTCCAGCCGGTCTTGGTGCGCTTCGTCTTCGGCATGTCGAGCTCGTCGAAGAGCACCACCTGCAGCTGCTTGGGCGAGCCGAGGTTGATCTCCTTCCCGATCACGCCGTAGGCGTCGTCGGCCGCCTGCTTCATCTGGCCGGCGAAGTGTCGCTCCAGGGCGTCGAGGTGCTCGGTGTCGACCGCGATGCCGGTCTTCTCCATCCGCGCCAGCAGATGCAGCAGCGGAAGCTCCACCTCGGAGAGCAGGCGGTGTCCGCCGGCGGCCTCGACCGCCGAGTCGAGCTCGACGGCGAGGTCGAGCACGGCCCGGGCATAGAGCATCGAGGTCCTGGCCACGCCGTCGCCACCGACCTCGTCGTCGCCGAAGAGCGACTCCTGGCCACCGTCGTCCTCCTGCTTGAGCTCACGCTTAAGGTAACGCAGCGTCAGGTCGGCGAGGTCGTAGGAGCGCTGGTCGGGCGCCACGATGTAGGCCGACAGCGCCGTGTCGGTCACCAGCCCGCCCAGGGACCAGCCGTGGGCGTCGATCGCCAGCTCGGGCCCCTTGGCGTCGTGCATGATCTTCGGCTTCGACGCGTCCGCGAGCCAGCCCGCCAGCGCGGCTTCGTCCTCGGGGGTGAGCTCCTCCACCCCGACGTACGCAGCCCGCTCCTGCGTCGCGAAGCCGAACCCGTCCACGCGGCCGGTGCCGGAACCCCAGGTCCCGCGCACATGCACCCCGACGGGCGTGGCCCCGAGCTCCTCGAGGAACGTAGCGACGGCACCGGGCGCCAGCATCTCGCCCTCAAGTGCGAACCCGCTCTCGTCGACCGGGACGTCGTCCTCGGGAGCGAGGACGTCGGTGATCCGGGTGCGGATCTCGCCGCGGAACTCGAGCTCGTCGAGGAGCTCCAGCGCGGCTGCCCGGTCCCACTCGACCCGCCCGAAGTCTGCCGGGCCGACCTCCAGGGTCAGGTCTCGGACCAGGGCGTTGAGCCGCCGGTTGCGCATCACGTCGCCGAGGTGGGCGCGAAGGTTGTCGCCTGCCTTGCCCTTGATCTGGTCGGCGTGGGTGATCACGTTGTCGAGGCCGTCGTAGGTGTTGATCCACTTCGCGGCGGTCTTCGGGCCGACGCCCGGGATGCCGGGCAGGTTGTCGGAGTCCTCCCCCACCAGCGCGGCGATCTCGGGATAGCGGTGCGGCGGGACCCCGTACTTCGCCTCGACGGCCTCCGGCGTCATCCGCGCCAGGTCGGAGACACCACGCATCGGATAGAGAACGGTCGAGGACTCGGTGACCAGCTGCAGCGAGTCGCGGTCGCCGGTCAGGATCAGCACCTCCATCCCGGCCTCGAGCCCCTGGGTCACCAGGGTCGCGATGATGTCGTCGGCCTCATAGCCAGCCAGCGAAAGGTGGCGGATGTGGAGTACGTCGAGCAGTCGCTGGATCAGCGGCAGCTGGGACTTGAACTCGTCGGGGGTCTTGTTGCGCTTGGCCTTGTATTCGGAGTATTCCTCCAGCCGGAACGTCTGGCGCGACAGGTCGAAGGCGACCGCGACATGGGTCGGGGTCTCGTCGCGCAGCACGTTGACCAGCATCGAGGTGAAGCCGTAGACGGCATTGGTGTTCTGCCCCGTGACGGTCGAGAAGTTCTCCACCGGGAGGGCGAAGAAGGCCCGGTAGGCCAGCGAGTGCCCATCGAGAAGGAGCAGTCGGTCACGCGTCACGTCAGCCACGGTCCGACTCTATCCACGACCACCGACAACGGCGCGACCGCGGGTCGAGACCCGCGCGTCCCCCGGGCGCCGACCCCGTACGGCACATGCGACGATGCATCCATGACCGATGCATCGACCACCGACCAGACCGTCTCGCCGAGCGACAAGACCGCGGGCGAGACGTTCTTCGCCTCGCTCCCCCACGGCATGGGCGGCCTCAACGACAAGATGGGCGTCAAGATCCTGGAGATCTCCGCCGAGAAGGTCGTCGGCACCATGCCGGTCGAGGGCAACACCCAGCCCTACGGGCTGCTGCACGGCGGCGCCTCGGTCGCGCTCGCCGAGACGCTCGGGTCCACCGGCTCCGGCATGCACGCCGCGTCCATGGGCAAGCTCGCCGTCGGCGTCGACATCAACGCCACCCACCACCGGTCCGCGACCTCCGGCATCGTCACCGGCACCGCGACAGCCATCCATCTCGGCCGCAGCTCGGCGGCCTACGAGGTCGTGATCACCGACGAGCGCGGAAAGCGGGTCTGCACCTCGCGGATCACCTGCTCGCTCATCGACGCCGATCGGATCTCGATGTAGGCACCTACGTCGAAGGGCCCCGGAGCGTGTCGCTCCGGGGCCCTTCACTGGGTGGATCTGGATCAGACCTCGCCAGCGATGTACTTGACGGGGGCGTAGGTCGCCTTGTCGTTGTACTGGTAGATACCGATGGACGCGGCCGTCGGGCTACCGGTCTCGCCGAGCTCGATCGGACCGGACTTGCCGTCGTAGTCGATGTCCTTGCCGTCCTCGACGAGCGCGAGGCAGTCGGCGTACGTCTCGCACTTCTCACCACCGGTGGTGATGTCGACGATCTCCTCGGCGATGGCCTCGCCAGCGTCGCTGTCAGCCTTCACCGCGGCCAGCGCGGAGACGATGGTCGCGTCGTAGGACTCGGCGGCGTAGGAGTAGTCGGCCAGCTTCGGGTCGACCTTCAGCAGCTGCTCCTTGAAGTCACCAGTGGTCTCGGCGCCCGGGAGGGTGCCCTTGACACCCTTGAGCTCACCCTTGGTGAAGTCCTTGGAGTAGTCCGACAGGTTGCCGTCGACGAAGTACGTCGGCAGCTTGGCCGGACCGGCACCCGCGGCGATGAGCTGCGGGATGAGCTTCTTGGTCTCCTCGAAGGCCACGACGACGACCGCGTCGGCACCCGAGCCGGCGACCTCGTTGATCTGGGCGTCGAACGAGGTGGCGTCCTCGGAGTAGAACGCCGTGGTGGCGACCTTGGAGCCGGCACCCTCGAGGTTGGCCTTGATCTCCTCGGCGAGCGTCTCGCCGTAGGCGTCCTGGCGGGCCAGGATCGCCACGTTGGTGCGCTTGTCCTCGAGCAGCAGGTTGGCCATGACGGCGCCCTGCAGGATGTCGGACGGAGCCGTGCGGAAGTAGAGGTCCGCCTTGGCGAAGTCGCCCTCGTCGAACTCGGTCGAGGTGTTCGCCGGGGAGAACATCACGGTGCCCGACGACATGATCTTGTCGATCACGGTCATCGACACGCCCGAGGACGCGGTGCCGACGATGACGTCGGACTTGGCGTCGATGAGCTTGTCGGCCTCGGTCGGGGCGATCGCGGAGGTGGTGTCACCGGAGTCTGCTACGACGGACACGACGTCCTTGCCGAGCACACCACCGGCGGCGTTGATGTCCTGGATCGCCAGGTCGGAACCGGCGAACTCGGGCGGGCCGAGGAACGCGAGGCTGCCGGTCTGCGGGAGAAGCTGCCCGATGGTGAGAGTGCCGTCGCCCTTGGCGGCGGCCTTCTTCTCCGGCTCCTCGGAAGCGGTCTCGCCACCGCAGGCGGCGAGGGTGAAGCTGAGCGCCAAGGCGCCGGCGCCTGCGGTCAGCTTCATCCAGGTAGAGGATGATGAGTTCACTGCTTAGTCCCTCTTTCGTATGGGCTGGCCCGACTCACGTCGGACCTTGCGGAGACACATTAGAGACGCTCGGAGGGTGAATCACCCGAGGGACCTGTCTTTTCACCAATCCGTTACATCTCCCCCATGGCATCATTGCCTGGGTTGCCGCCATCATCGGCTCCGTAATATCGGTGCCGTGGTGACCCATAATCACTCGGGAAACCCGATTCCGCCCAGGAACAGCCACGATCGTGGAGGAATTGTGATCATCTGTACGCACGGCACTCTCGGAGGACGGACTCGATGAGGGTGCCGGTGACGATGCGAGAGGCACGAGCCGATGACGCGCTCTTCCTCCTCGGCATCTGGCAGGACTCGCTGCGGATGGCGGACGCCCAGGACCAGCTCAGCGACCTGGAGACGATCATCCGTGCCGCCGACGCCTCCCCCGACCAGCGCATCCTGGTCGCCGAGTGCGGCAGCGAGCCCGTTGGGGCGGTCTACGTGCGCGCGACCACCTTCGGTCCACTCAACCTGGAGCCGACGGTGCAGATCTTCGCGCCCCATGTCGTTCCCAGCTTCCGCCGCCGGGGCGTGGGCCGGATGCTGATGGAGTCGGCCGTCGCCTTCGCCGAGGAGCGCGGGGTCAGGACGATCGCGGCCGCGGCAGCCGCCGGTGGCCGTGACGGCAACCGGTTCCTCGCCAGGATCGGCCTCGGCGCCCAGGCCGTCATGCGGGTGGCCCCGACCGCGGTCGTACGCTCCCGGCTCACCGTCCTGGGCCGGGCCCTGCCCCACCACGCCCGTCTGCAGCGCGGCCCGAAGCAGTCCAGCGCCGTCGGCGAGCTGCTCGCCGCCCGGCGCTCCCAGCGACGCTCGCACACCGTCGCCTGAGCACGAACGAGCCGGGCCCCGGAGCAGCATGCTCCGGGGCCCGGCCGTATCAAGACGTACGCCCTCAGTCCTCCTTGGCACCCAGGGTGCCGAGGTAGAGCTCGATCACCTTGGGGTCGTCGGCGAGCTCGCGCCCAGCGCCCGTGTAGGCGTTGCGGCCCTGGTCGAGCACGTACCCGCGGTCGCAGATCTGCAGGCAGCGGCGGGCGTTCTGCTCGACCATCACGACCGAGACACCCGCCTGGTTGATCTTGCGGGTCTGGACGAAGACCTCGTCCTGCATGACCGGCGAGAGGCCCGCGGAGGGCTCGTCGAGCAGCAGGACCGACGGCTCCATCATCAGCGCCCGGCCCATCGCGACCATCTGACGCTCACCACCGGAGAGGCCACCAGCACGCTGCTTGCGGCGCTCACCGAGGGCAGGAAAGATCCCGGTGACGAACTCGAACCGCTCCGCGAACTTCTTCGGGGCCTGGTAGCAGCCCATCTCGAGGTTCTCCTCGATGGTCAGGCTCGGGAACACGTTGTTGTTCTGCGGTACGAACCCGATGCCTCGCGAGACCAGCTCGTCAGCACGCTTGCCGGTGATGTCCTCACCGTTCAGCTTGACCGTGCCCTCGTGGATCTTCACCAGGCCGAACAGCGCCTTGAGCAGGGTCGACTTGCCGGCACCGTTGGGGCCGATGATGCCGACCAGCTCGCCGGGCTGGCAGTAGAGGTCGGTGTCGTTGAGGATGTTGACCCCGGGAAGGTAGCCGGCGATGAGCCCGTCGGCGCGGAGCACCGCACCATCGGCCTCGCTCAGGTGCTTCTCGCGGAACTCCTCCGCTTCGGTGGAAGTCACTTCGAGTCCTCCTCTTGGGCGATGTCGCCCTCGAGCTCTGCCTCGACCTCGGCCTCGAGGACCTCTTCGTCGAGCTCGCTCAGGTCGGTGTCGTGGTGGGCCCCGAGATAGGCGTCGATGACACGCTGGTCGGCCATGACCGAATCAGGAGTGCCCTCAGCGACGATCTTGCCCTGGGCCATCACGATGACCCAGTCGGAGATGTCGCGGACCATGTCCATGTCGTGCTCCACGAAGAGGACCGTGCGGCCCTCATCGCGCAGCGACTTCACGTGACCCAGCAACGACTGCTTCAAAGCTGGGTTCACCCCCGCCATCGGCTCGTCGAGCATGACGACCTCAGGGTCGACCATGAGCGCGCGGGCCATCTCGAGCAGCTTGCGCTGACCGCCGGAGAGCGAGCCGGCGAAGTCCTCGCGCTTCTTGTCCAGCAGGAACCGGGCCAGCAGGTCGTCGGCCTTCGCGGTGACCTCGTCCTCCTGGTTGCCCCACAGGAACTTGAACGGCGCGGCCCAGATCCGCTCACCCTTCTGTCCCGTGGCGCCCAGGCGCATGTTCTCGATCACGGAGAGCTTGGCCAGCACCTTGGTCAGCTGGAAGGTGCGCACCATCCCGAGGCGGGCGACCTTGTAGGGCGCGACGCCCTTGAGCGACTTGCCCTCCAGGCTCCACGAGCCGGTGTTGGGCTGGTCGAAGCCGGTCAGCAGGTTGAAGAACGTCGTCTTCCCGGCTCCGTTGGGGCCGATCAGCGCGGTGATCGCACCACGCTGGATCTCGACGTGGTCGACGTCGACGGCGGTGAGTCCTCCGAACGTACGCGTGATGTGGTCGGCGACGATGATCGGGTCGGACTTCTTGCTGCCCGGCTCCGTGCTCGCCCCGACCAGGCCCGCGGGCCCGGTCTTGCTCGCCACGTCGTTCGTCTCGGTGCTCGTCTGGTCAGTCATGTCAGCGTCCATCGATCGCGATCTCCCTACGGTCGCCGATGATCCCCTGGGGACGGAAGATCATCAGCAGCATGATGGCCAGCCCCAGCATGATGTAGCGGATCACGCTGGCCTGGGTGTCGGTCATGATCACCGTCGGGATCCATCCGCCCTTACCTGCCGACTGGCTGAAGAACGAGCCTAGCCCCGCGATCAGGAACCAGAACAGGACCGAACCGATGACCGGGCCCATCACCCGGCCCGCGCCGCCGAGGAGCAGAGCGGCGAAGGCGTAGAACGTCATCAGCGTGGAGTAGTCGCTCGGCACGACCGAGGCCTGCTTGAGCGCCAGGAACATGCCGCCCAGACCACCGATGACACCACCGAGGGCAAGCGCCTGCATCTTGTACGCGAACACGTTCTTGCCCAGCGAGCGGACCGCGTCCTCGTCCTCACGGATCGAGCGGAGCACACGGCCCCACGGGCTGCGCATCAGCGCCCACACCAGCAGGCAGCACAGCGCGACCAGGGTCCAGCCGACGGTCAGCGACCACAGGTCGCCGCGCCCGAAGGAGATGAACCCCAGGTCGATGCCGCTGCTGTAGGGGTTGGCCTCCTGAAACGGCCTGGCGTAGCCGTTGAGCCCGTTGGAGCCACCGAAGGTGTCCTTCATCTCCACCGAGCCGAAGACGAACCGCAGCACCTCCGCCGCGGCGATGGTGACGATAGCCAGATAGTCGGCACGCAGACGCAGCGTCGGCACACCCAGGACCACGGCGAGCAGCAGCGGGGCCACGATCGCCATGACGATACCGAGCCAGAACGGTGCCCCGTAGGTGACCACGGAGACGGCCAGACCATAGGCGCCCACCGCGACGAACCCGGCCTGGCCGAAGTTGAGCAGCCCGGTGTAGCCGAAGTGGATGTTGAGGCCGATGGCGGCCAGGGCGAAGACGATTGCCTGCGGGCCGAGTGCCTGCTGCAACGCTGCCCGGAGAATGTCGAGAATATCCATTGTCTCTCCTACCCGAGCCGCTCTTTACGACCCAGGATGCCCTGGGGCCGCACCAGCAGGATCACGATCATGATCAGCAGCGGGCCGATCTCCTTGATCGAGGCGGGCACGCCGAACAGCGGCCCGAGCTCGTAGACGAGCCCGATCACCAGCGAGCCGACGAGAGCGCCCCAGATCGTGCCGAGACCACCGAGGGTGACCGCGGCGAGGATGACCAGCAGGATCCGCATGCCCATGAAGCTGTTGACCTGCAGCTGCATCGCGTAGAGCACACCGGACAGCGCGGTCAGCGCGCCACCGATCACCCACGCGTTGGTGATGACGCCGTCGACCCGGAGGCCGGAGGACGCGGCCAGTGCCGGGTTGTCCGAGACCGCGCGCATCGCCTTGCCCATCCGGCTCTTGGCCAGCCACAGGCAGACCGCGGTGATCGTGATGATCGCGACCAGCACGATGACCACCTCGCGGTCGGCGAGCGAGAGACCGAGATAGTACCAGTGCTGCTCGCGCTGCTGGCCGTTGTACTGCGACAGCGACCGGGTCGAGGAGCCGTAGAAGTACTGGAACAGGTAGCGCAGGAAGATCGCCAGGCCGATCGAGACGATCATCATCGCGATCAGGCCGGTGCCGCGCCGGCGCAGCGGGCCCCACAGGATCTTCTCCTGCGCGAAGCCAGCCAGGCCACCGAGGAGGACCGCGATGATGCCGGCGAGGAGCACCGAGACCGAGGCCAGGGCGCCGGTCTTGAAGACCTGGTCGAAGGTCCAAGCCATCAACGCACCGAAGGTGAGCATCTCACCGTGGGCGAAGTTGGACAGGCCGGTCGTGCCGAAGATCAGCGAGAACCCGAGGGCAGCCAGGCACAGGACCAGTGAGAACACAAGGCCCGCGCGCAGGTTCTGTGCGAGGTCCTTGCCAAAGTTGGACTCCTCACCGGCGGTGACACCGATCGGGAAGATCGCCCGGTTGTTGGGGCCCTGGAAACGTACCTGGACGGTGGCTTCACCCTTGGTGTTCTCGTCGAGGATCGTCCCTTCCGGGAGCGTCTTCTCGTCGAGGGTCACGGTGTACTTCCCGAGCTCATCGACGACGATGATCGCCACGCCCTGGTCGTCGGTGACGCCCTCACCGGCCTTCTCGCCGTCCTTGCTGACCTCGAGGGTCACTCCCGGGATCGGTTTCGGATTGCCTTGGGCATCCTTGTTGGCCTCGTCCTGAAGCGTCACCTGGATCGCGGTGGCGTCCGGCGGTGGGGTCTCGGTTGCCTGTGCGGCACCCGGGCTCCCAACCAACAGCACCATCAGCGCACCGATGAGCGCGACGAGGACTCTGTAGAGCCGCTTGCGCACGTGGGTACTCCTGCCTGTGTGTCCTAAAGACGGACCCTGACACCAGCTGAATACGCTGGTCGGCCGGATCCGCGCGGGCAGTCTAGGCCGAGATCACCCACGAACAAGCCACAGGTTGACCCTCATCTGAGACCGCAACCGATCTGTGACACGCCGTTTACACGGATTCAGGTACGTGGCCCACTCACGCCGTGCTCGATGACGCCCTCGGCGACCTGGCGCATCGACAGCCGCAGGTCCATCGCGGTCTTCTGAATCCACCGGAAAGCGTCGGGCTCGCTCAGCGTCAGACCCTCCTGCAGGATCCCCTTGGCCCGGTCGACCGCCTTGCGGGTCTCCAGCCGGTCGGTCAGACCGGCGACCTCCCGCTCGAGCTGGGCGAGCTCCTGGAAACGGCTCACCGCCAGCTCGATCGCTGGCACCAGGTCGGTGATGTTGAACGGCTTGACCAGGTAGGCCATCGCACCCGCGTCTCGGGCCCGCTCCACCAGGTCACGCTGGGAGAACGCGGTCAGCATGACCACCGGCGCGATCCGGTCGCGCGCGATCGCCTCCGCCGCCGCGATCCCGTCGAGCACCGGCATCTTCACGTCGAGGATCACCAGGTCGGGTCTGTGCTCGGTGGCGAGCTCGATCGCGGCCTTGCCGTCTCCCGCCTCACCGACGACGTGGTAACCCTCCTCGGTGAGCATCTCCTTGAGGTCCATCCTGATCAGGACCTCGTCCTCCGCGATGACGACCGTACGCCGCGCCTGGCTCTCCGGGGTGCTGCTGGGGTTGCTCTCCGTCACGAGCACAGACTAGGCCATCAGAGGCACCTCCCGGTGCAGTGATTCCGCCCACGGTCCGGTAAGTTTGGCGCGCGCGGAGCCGTATTTGGCTCTCGGGAGCCCCGGTATCCCAACGGCAGAGGAAATGTGCTCAAACCACATCAAGTGTCGGTTCGAATCCGACCCGGGGCACCGAACTTGCTCGTGGCCTCCATCAAGATGTCGGTGCTGGAGCGCAGACTACGAGCATGTACGCAGGCCGCGTCCGCGCTGAGGCACTCGCTCTCCTTCGGCAGGGCGCCTCATTGTCGACTGTCGCACGCGCAACAGGAATAGCACGGTCCACCATTCGCGAGTGGCGGGACCGCGAGCCGCTCAACAGGCCAGGCGCCTGTCCGCGATGCGACGAACTGCCGATCGACCAGGAAGCGTACGCAGCGCTTCTCGGCTTCTACCTCGGCGACGGTCACATCGCGAAAGCTGCCCGCTACTACTTCCTGCGTATCACCTGCGACCTGGCCCATCCGCGGATCATCGACGATGTCGTCGACCTGCTCGGTCGAGTCAGACCAGGCGGCAAAGTCTTCATGGTCAAGAAGCCCGGTTGTGTAGACGTTCAGCTGAACTGGCAGCACTTGCCCTGCCTTTTTCCCCAGCACGGCCCCGGCCGCAAGCACGACCGCGAGATCGCCCTGAAGCCATGGCAGCAGGAGATCGTGTCAGCGCACCCTGGCCCTTTCCTCCGCGGCCTGTTCCACTCGGACGGCTGTCGCGTGTCGAACTGGGCGACCCGAGTCGTCGCGGGAGAGAAGAAGCGCTATGAGTACGGCCGCTGGCAGTTCACCAACCACTCCGACGACATCCGCAACCTGTGCACCGCGACCCTCGATCTGGCCGGCATCCCGTGGCGCCAGTCCTCGTGGAAGACCATCAGCGTCTCGCGCCGCGAAGCAGTCGCGGCGCTCGACGCGTTGATCGGCCCGAAGAACTAGCTTTTGCGCTCGTAGGCGGGCGCGACCTCGTTGATCGCGTCGCCGATGCGGTGGATGCGCAGGGCGTTGGTGGAGCCGGGGATGCCGGGAGGCGAGCCGGCGATGATGACGACGAGGTCGCCCTCCTCGACGCGGCCGAGCTTGAGCAGGTTCTCGTCGACCTGGCGGACCATCTCGTCGGTGTGCTCGACCTCGTCGGTGCGGAAGGTCTCGGTGCCCCAGCTGAGCGCGAGCTGGCTGCGTACGGCATCGGAGGGCGTGAAGGCGAGCAACGGGATCGCGCCACGCAGCCGGGAGAGGCGGCGGGCGGAGTCACCGGAGGTGGTGAAGGCGACCAGGTATTTCGCGCCGACCCGGTCGGCGACCTCGGCGGCGGCCTTGGCGATCACGCCGGAGCGGGTGTGCGGGTCCCAGTCGATGGGGCTGAGCTCGGCGGCGCGGCTGCTCTCCGAGGAGAGGGCGTGGCGCTCGGTGGCGGCGATGATGCGGGCCATCGTCTCGACGGTGTGGATCGGATAGTCCCCCACGCTCGTCTCGGCCGAGAGCATCACCGCGTCGGCACCGTCGAGGACGGCGTTGGCGACGTCGTTCGCCTCGGCGCGGGTGGGCGCCGGGTTGGAGATCATCGAGTCGAGCATCTGGGTGGCGACGATGACCGGCTTGGCGTTGAGGCGGGCCAGCTCGATGATCCGCTTCTGCAGGAACGGCACCTCCTCGAGCGGGCACTCCACGCCGAGGTCGCCACGGGCGACCATGAACATGTCGAACGCGGCGATGACCTCGTCGAGGTTGTCGATCGCCTGCGGCTTCTCGATCTTGGCGATGACCGGGACGACGCGCCCCTCCTCGTCCATGATCTTGCGGACGTCCTCGTAGTCCCTCGCGTTGCGCACGAAACTGAGCGCGATCATGTCGACGCCGAGCTTGAGCGCGAACCGGAGGTCCTCCTCGTCCTTCTCGGACAGGGCCGGCACGGAGACGGCGACGCCGGGCAGGTTGATGCCCTTGTTGTTGGAGACCGGCCCGCCGACCAGCACCTCGGTGTGGACCTCGGTGTCGTCGACCGCGGTGACCCGCAGGCGCAGCTTGCCGTCGTCGATCAGGATCGGGTCACCGACCTTCACGTCGCCGGGAAGGCCCTTGTACGTCGTCCCGCAGATCTCGTCGTCACCCTGCACGTCGCGCGTGGTGATCGTCCAGGCCTGGCCGCGGCGCAGCGTCGCGGAGCCTTCCTTGAACCGCTCCAGCCGGATCTTGGGCCCCTGCAGGTCGGCGAAGATGCCGACGCTGTGCCCGCTCGCGGCGGCCGCCTCCCGCACCAGCGCGTAGTTGCCGGAGTGGTCGTCGTGGGACCCGTGGCTCATGTTCATCCGGGCGACGTCCATGCCTGCGTAGACGAGCTCGCGGATGCGACGCTCCGTCCCGACGGCGGGTCCCAGGGTGCAGACGATCTTCGCTCTTCTCACGGGAGCCCAGACTACCCCTCTGGATCGTTCAAACCAGCACTCGGACCACGTCCTGATCAGGCCGTTCGTTCAATGTTTACGCGGCCACCGGCGGCTAGCCCGTCGCCGCAGGCCCCGGCAATGCACGTGTGCGACAAACTCCTCGCCACAAGTGTGTAGGGGCGGGGCCGGGCCGGTGGTGGCTGATCGCGAAGATCAGTGTCGATCAGCGAGCCCGAAGTTCCTTGGCGATTGCCTTGGCGGCGTGTCTGGCTTGTTTGGCGGCGTACCCGATCTGTGCGGCACGTGGGACGAAGCCGATGAAGCGCAGCCCGGGTTCGGCGGCCACCTTGCCGGTGGCTGTGGGACGGCCCTGCTCGTCGAGCACGCCGAGGTGGCCGACCACCTTCGCCAGCCCGCGTCTGAAGCCGGTCGCACAGACGAGGGCGTCGGGGCGGATGGTGCTGCCGTCGACCAGGTGCACGGTGTCACTGGTCAGCGAATCGACTGCGCCGACGACATCGAAGGCACGGTCACGGATGGCGGTGATGACCTCACGGTCGACGATCGCAGGAGCGACCCCGAGCCGCTCACTCCGGGCGAAGATCCCCTCTTCGGGTGCGGGGAGCCCGAACTCGCTCAGGTCGCCGATGGCGAGTCGGCGTCCGAAGCGGGCGATGGCATCCGCGATCCGGACGGGCGAGTTGTGGAGAGGGATCGCGATCACGTCGCCGGGCAGGCCCAGCGGACCTTCGCGCAGCATGATGTTCGGCGGTGTTCGTACGGCGAGCCAGACCTTGGCCGCGCCGCCGGTGGCCAGGTCGAAGGCGAGCTCGAGGCCAGAGCTGCCGGAGCCGACGACGAGGACCGTGCGCCCGACGAAGGCAGCGGGGTTGGCGTAGCGCGAGGAGTGCACCAGGTCACCGATCCACGACTCGCGACCGGGCCATTCGGGCAAGAAGGGCTCATGGTCGTAGCCCGTCGCCATGACGACCTGGGGAGCCTCGAAGACACCGCCGGAGGTGATGATCCGCCAGCCGTCCCTGCTCCGCTCGATCCGCTCGGTCGAGCAGCCCAACCGCAACTCGATGCCGCCGTCCGTCGCGTGCTGCTCGAGATGGGCGATCACCTGGTCGCGGGTTGGGTACGTCGGTGTTCCCTTGGGGTACGGGCGCTTCGGCAGGTGCGAGAACTGCCGTCCGGTGTTCAGGCAGAGCCGGTCGTAGCGACTGCGCCACGAGGAGCCGACCTGGTCGGCCCGGTCGACCACCAGCGGCCGGACGCCGCGGTCGGCGAGCGCCACCGCGGCCGAGAGGCCCGAAGTCCCAGCGCCGATGATCACGACCTGTCGGGGGTGCATGTCAGGCCAGTGATCGGTTCGGGAGTGATGTCGTCCATGCCTCCACCATCAGCCTCCTGGACGCGGAGGTAACTCCCAGATTTCTGGGCTGTTCACCTGGCGCCGCGGGCCTATCGTGGAGCCATGGACGCCGACAGGCTCGCCGACCAGCTGCACGGCCTGGCCCGTGACGGTCTGGCCTGGACCGACTACGTGGCCGCGGCCGACCAGCTCCTCGGTCGAGCCATCGACTTCGACCGGTCCTGCTGGCACACGGTCGATCCGGGCACGGTCTTGCTGACCGGCAGCGTCAACCGCGAGGTGAGCTGCAGCGGGTCGTGGCTCGCGGAGTTCGAGTACGTCGTCGAGGACGTCAACAAGTGGAGCTTCCTCGCACGCTCCGGCCGACTGGCCGGCTCCACGAGCCAAGCCACCCACGGCACGTTGACGCGCAGCGCACGCCATCGCTCACAACGTGACTTCGGCATCGGAGACGAGCTCCGGGGAAGCATGGTTGACGGGGATGGCTACTGGGCCGCCGTCGGGCTGCTCCGCGACGATGGCCGTGCCTGGTTCGCCGACGAGGACGTCGCCCTGCTCGCCGGCCTCTCCGCCGTCATCGCCGTCGCCGCACGTCGCGCGCTGGTGAGCACCATCGCGGCCGAGACGATGGCTGGCTCGGTCGGCCCCGGGGTGGTGACCTTCGACGCCGACGGCAGGGTCGAGTCACTGACACCCGCGGCCGAGCAGTGGATCGGCCTCATGACCGAGAACCCGCCACCCGACACGCCCGGGGAATCCAAGGTCCTCCAGGCCGTGGCCGCTCGAGCCCGCAAGGCGACGGACGGCGACCCCCTCGAGACGGCGGCACGCGCCCGCCTGCGAGCCGCCGACGGCACCTGGCTCCTGCTCTACGGCAGTCGGCTCAGCGGCGGTGACGGCCGGACCGTGGTGGTCATCCAGCAGGCCTCGCCCTCCGAGGTCGCGCCGCTCGTTGCTCTCGCCTACGGACTGACTCCGCGCGAGGTGGACGTGACCCGCATGTGCATCGCCGGCCTCACCACCAAGGAGATCGCCGCGCGGCTGCACCTGTCGGCGTACACGGTCCAGGACCACCTCAAGGCGATCTTCGAGAAGACGGGTGTGCGGTCGCGAGGAGCGCTGCTCGGGCAGGTATTTCTCGAGCACTACATTCCCCGCTGGCAGCCACTGGAGCACGCACCCGAAGGCTGGCACGGCTACCAGTCGCGCCCCTGACTGCGCGCTCCCTCGCGCCCGTCGGTCGTCCGCTCAAAACCCGACTGGCCCGGCACCTCCGATATGGAGACAGCCAATGATTCACCGCGACGCCCTTCGCCTCGCACGATGCAGCGGTCAGACTT
>NZ_JBEXJF010000004.1:0-229843 GCF_040608935.1 Nocardioides sp. NPDC004968 | reverse complement strand
ATGGAGCGTGTCGGCAAACGCGCGGGCGCCAGCGCCAGCATCGCCTTCAGCTTCTGGCCGACGCCCGGCACGAGGCCGAGCAGCGGGGCAAAGGGGCCCGCCATCGGCGGGCCGCGGGTGACAATGGTTTGGTGACCATCCACGCCATCACCGTCCTGGGACACGATCGCCCGGGGATCATCGCCGACACCACCGCCCGCCTGGCCGGACTCGGACTCAACCTCGAGGACTCGACGATGACCCGGCTCCGCGGTCACTTCGCGATGACGCTGCTCTGCGCGGGCGAGGCGACCACGGAGGCCATCCAGGCCGATCTCGAGCCGATCGCTGCCGACGGCACCCTGACGGTCACGGTCTACGAGCTCCCCGAGGAGCAGGCGCCGGCCGGCGCGGGCCAGCTCTTCGTGCTCTCCGTCCACGGCGGTGACCGCCCGGGCATCGTCTCCACGGTGACCGCCGAGATCGCCGCCGTCGGCGGCAACATCACCGACCTGACCACCCGTCTCTCCGGGGACCTCTATGTCGTCGTCGCCGAGCTCGAGCTGCCGGCGGACGTCGACGTCTCCGTGCTCGAGGCGTCGATCAAGCGGGTCACCCAGGAGCTCGGCGTCGACGCCACCCTGCGGCCGATCGAGGCCGACGACCTGTGAGTCTCAACGAACGAGTCGCAGCCTGGACTGAGGCCGAGCTGGGTGTCGAGGGCAAGGTCCTCGACGTCGTACGTGCTCCCGCGCAGGTCCTCTCCGTGCCCGGCAAGGACGTCGACCCCGCCGCCCCCGAGACGGTCCAGCTCGCCGCGGACCTGATCGCCACCATGCGGGTCTCGCCCGGCTGCGTCGGCCTGGCCGCCGACCAGGTCGGGGTCTCGGCCCGGGTCTTCTGCGTCGACGTCTCCACCCACGTCAAGACCAAGACCCACCACGGGACGTACGTCCTGTGCAACGCCGAGGTCATCGAGGCCAGCCGCAACGAGAAGGCGCGCGAGGGCTGCATGTCCGTCCCCGACCTGACCGGTGACGTGAAGCGGGCCTCCCGGCTGACCGTACGCGGCCAGCTCCCGGTCACCGGCGAGACCGTCGAGATCGTCACCGACGCCTTCGAGGCCCGCTGCCTGCAGCACGAGATCGACCACACCAACGGTCTGCTCTTCATCGACCGCGTCGCCGGCGCCCACGCGCTGCACCAGCGGCAGACGTACTTATGACGCTAAGGTCGGCCGCGCGCCCCGGTATCCCAATCGGTCAGAGGACGGCGTCTTAAAAACGCTTCAGTGTGGGTTCGAGTCCCACCCGGGGCACTCTGCGATCCCCGGAACATCAGGGTTGTCCCGGACGTTGAGTGAGACACAGGGCCGGTACGCTGGCCACAGGAGCCGCCACCGTGGCGGCGACTTTCCAGTCGCTTTCGAGGAGTGACCCCCAGATGCAGAGCAACAACCCGGTGTTCCGTAGGGCAGAGGGCTTCGGGCAGCCGTCGCAGAACGCCTACGGCAACGCGACCTACGGTGGCAACGGGGCTTCGTACGCCGGCTACGGGCAGGACCCGAGCCAGTGGTCGACCGGCGGCCCCGAGGCTCCCACCACGGGCGCCCCCATGACGATCGACTCGGTGGTGCAGAAGGGCGCGATCACGCTCGGCGTGGTCTTCCTGGCCGCCATCGCGACGTGGATCATGACCCCCGACATCAGCTCCGACGCCAACCTCGCGCCGCTCTACCTGGCCGCGACCCTCGGTGCTGGCGCGGCGTTCATCCTGTCGCTGGTCAACTCGTTCAAGCGCGTGGTCAGCCCGGCGCTGGTCCTGGCATTCGCCCTCGCCGAGGGCATCGCTCTGGGTGCGCTCAGCAAGACCTTCGACGCTCTGTTCGGGGGCGGCATCGTCGTCCAGGCCGTGATCGGCACCTTCGCCGCGTTCGCGGGCACCTTGGCTGCGTACAAGTTCTTCAACATCAAGGTCGGCAGCAAGTTCCGCACCTTCGTGATCGCCGCGATGTTCGGCATGGTGGGCCTGAGCCTGATGGAGCTCGTGCTCGGCATGTTCGGTGCCAGCTTCGGCCTCTTCGGCTTCGGCACGCTCGGCATGATCACCGCCATCGCCGGCCTTGCGCTCGGTGTGTTCATGCTGATCCTCGACTTCGACCAGATCGAGTACGGCATCCGTGCCCAGCTCCCTGAGCGTGAGTCGTGGCGCGCCGTTTTCGGTCTGACCGTCAGCCTCGTCTGGATCTACACCAACCTGCTCCGCCTGCTGGCGATCTTCCAGCAGGATTGATCAGTCGCATCAACAGGACCGCCCCGCTCCCTTCGGAGTGGGGCGGTTCTGTCGTTGTCAGCGCTGGGAGTGGTGGGGCTCGGCGACCGGGGGAGTCTCGTCGGGGCGCTCGCCCCGGCGAGGCTCGCGGTGCTCGTTCTCGAAGGAACGGGCACGGGCCCAGTTGCGGCCGACGCGGCCACGGGGGCGCGGAGCCGGGTCGATCTCGGTTCCTGGCCGGATGACGGCGCGGAGGGAGGCTGCCGCCAGCGGCATCACCTGCTTGCCGTTGTAGGTCTCCAGGATGGCGTTCTCGTCGCCGACGAGGCCGAGCACAGAGAGCGTGGGCGGCACCAGCACCTCGCCGAGGGCGTGGTAGCCGGCGGCGGAGGGGTGGAACTGGTCGGCGCCGAACCAGAACGCCGGGGTGGCTTTGAAGGCCGGCCCGAGGACGTCACCCAGCGACACGGTGTGACCACCGGCGCGGATGACGTGGAAGATCTGGCCGGCGGCGATACGGATCGACCAGGCCCGCATGATCGAGCGCAGCGGCGGCAGGATCGGGGTGGCGGTGCTGAGATCGGGGACGGTGCCGACGAGCACGGTCACTCCGGCCTCCTGGAGCCGGATGACGGCCTGGGCGAGGTGGCTCACCGCGACCCGCGGGCGCACCCTGCGGATCACGTCGTTCGAGCCGACCAGGATGACCGCGATGTCGGCGTCGGCGGCGATCGCCTTCTCGACCTGCGGGTGCAGGTCGGAGGACTTGGCGCCGATCTCGGAGAGGTCGTGCAGGCGCACCGGCCGGCGTGCCTTCTCGGAGACGCCGGAGGCGAGGACGGCGCCAGGCGTGTCCTCGACCTCGGTCATTCCGTAGCCTGCGGCACTCGAGTCGCCGAGCAGCGCGATGCTGATCGGTCGGCCCGGATGCCGCGCTCCGTACCACCCGGTCGGGGAGGGTGCCACCGGCATCTTGACCTGATGCGTCGCTTTGACGGCAAGCGCCGCTTCCGCGACGAGGACCCCGGCGAACGCGGCCGTCGCGGCCAGAACACCCCCGCCGGCGTACGCGGTCTTGCGTGCCAGACTCTTCTTCGCCACGGGGACCACTCTAAAGTCTTCGGCCCACTACCGGGCACTCAGTATCGGGATATAGGGGATCTCACCTAGTGGACATACGCTGGGGCCATGGAGTACGTCGACTCGCTACTGGACCTCATTGGCAACACTCCGCTCGTGCGGCTGGAGCGTGCATTGGACGGTGCTGGGGCCGCAGCACCCGGCGAGGGACCCCTGGTTCTGGCCAAGGTGGAGTACCTCAACCCGGGCGGTTCGGTGAAGGACCGCATCGCCACCCGGATGATCGAGGCGGCCGAGGCGTCCGGTGAGCTGAAGCCCGGCGGGACGATCGTGGAGCCCACCTCCGGCAACACCGGTGTCGGCCTGGCGATGGTCGCCCAGCAGAAGGGCTACAAGTGCATCTTCGTCTGCCCCGACAAGGTCAGCGAGGACAAGCGCAACGTGCTGAAGGCCTACGGCGCCGAGGTCGTCGTCGCGCCCACGGCAGTGCCGCCGGAGCACCCCGACTCCTACTACAACGTCAGTGACCGGCTCGCCTCGCAGCCCGGGGCCTGGAAGCCGAACCAGTACGCCAACCCGAACAACCCGCGCTCCCACTACGAGGAGACCGGCCCTGAGATCTGGCGCCAGACCGAGGGGAAGATCACCCACTTCGTCGCCGGTGTCGGCACCGGCGGCACGATCTCCGGGATCGGTCGCTACCTCAAGGAGCAGAACCCTCACGTCCAGGTGATCGGCGCCGACCCCGCCGGGAGCGTCTACTCCGGCGGCAGCGGGCGGCCCTATCTGGTCGAGGGTGTCGGTGAGGACTTCTGGCCGGAGACGTACGACCGCGATGTCGCCGACCGGATCATCGAGGTCTCCGACGCCGACTCCTTCGCCTACACCCGCAGGCTCGCCCGCGAGGAGCAGATGCTCGTCGGTGGCAGCGCCGGCATGGCTGCGTACGCCGCCAAGCAGCTCGCCGCTGAGCTGGCCGGCACGCCGGAGGGCGAGAACGCCGTGATCGTCGTGCTGCTGCCCGACTCCGGGCGCGGCTACCTGACCAAGGTCTTCAACGACGAGTGGCTGGCGCAGTACGGCTTCGAGACCGGCGAGGCGGGCAAGCAGACCGTCGGCGACGTGCTGCGCGGCAAGTCCGGCCGGCTGCCCGACCTGGTCCACACCCACCCCGGCGAGACGATCGCCGAGGCGGTGCACATCCTGCAGGAGTACGGCGTCTCGCAGATGCCAGTCGTCCGCGCCGAGCCGCCGATCGTGGCCGCCGAGGTCGCGGGCTCGGTCTCGGAGCGGACCCTGCTCGAGGCGCTCTTCACCGGCAAGGCCAAGCTCACCGACTCCGTCGAGGAGCACATGTCCCCGCCGCTGCCCTCGATCGGCTCCGGCGCTGACGCCCACGACGCCGCCCACACCCTGGGCTCCTCCGACGCGCTGCTGGTGCACGAGGACGGCAAGCCCGTCGGTGTCCTCACCCGCCAGGACCTGCTCTTCTTCCTCACCAGTTCCTGAGTCCGCGGATACCCTCCCCCCTAGCGGGGGAGGGTCGCGTACGCCATGATTCGTGCTCATGATCGCGTACCCCCACACCCGCCGAAGCGGAGCCCGAGGTAGTCAGCATCGCCGATCGGCGATCGCCGCGGTAGCTCTGCTCACCGTCTTCTTGCTGACTGCATGTGGCGGTGGCGAGAGCAGCGGCGGCGGTGATCGGCCGAGCGTCGACGACATCGAGGGACAGATCACCCAGAGCAGCCGCGACCAGGTGACCGAGGAGCAGGCAGGGTGCCTGGCGAAGACCTACTACGAGTCGGACCTCTCCGACGAGGCGGTACGCCTTCTGGTCGAGGCCGAGGACGTCTCCACGATCAGCCCGGAGGATCTCTCGGAGGCGGATCAGAAGGCCAGCAAGGAGCTCTACGAGCCGCTGGTGAAGTGCCTGTCGCCGGCTGAGTAGTCGCCGTTCGGCGCCGGCCGGAGCCAGGTGTCGGCCACCCGGGCGAGGTCCTCGCGACCCGAGACTCCGGTCTTGCGGCTGATGTTGTGCAGGTGGGTCTCGACGGTGCGGGTGCTCATTTCCAGGTCCGCTGCCAGCGAGGCGGTCGTGGGTCCCTCCGGGAGCAGCCGAAGCACCTCGCTCTCGCGTCCGGAGAGCCCGATGTGGGTTGCCGCGCGACGGAACATGCCGGCTCGGCTGCCGGATATCTCGGAGCGCTCCCAGGCGGTGTCGAGAGTCTCGGCGGCGCCGGCCAGGTCGCCGGCCTCGCGCTGGAGGATGGCCAGCGAGATAGCGGCCCTGGTCACGAACACGAGGGCACCGGCGTCGGCGAGCTTCACGATCGCCTCGCGGAGGCCGTCGACATCGCCGGCGGCCGTGGTCGCGGCGTACGCTCCCATGCCCTGCAGCAGCGGGCTCTCGGTGCCTGTCGCGAGGCTGGCGGCCCGGGTGATGTGCTTGTTCTCGTTGGCGCCGCGCTCGACCGCCTCGACGGCGAGGAAGATGCCGCCGGTGATGTAGCCGGCGTCCAGCCGCTGGCCGACGAGCTCGCACAGCTCCTTGAGGCTCGGCATCCGGCCGCTGGCCGGCGCCATGATGCTGGCCACCATCCCGGGCCACGGGCCGAAGGCGACCTTCGCGCCGCCGATCTGGGAGGCGAGGCTGCGGGCGTACTCCGGGCGGCCCTGCGCCATCGCGATCTCGGCGCCGAGGGTCAGGATGCCGGTGTGGGCGACGTCGCGGTAGGCCGCGACGCTCGAGGAGGAGAGGCTCTGGAAGGCCGCCTGGCTCGCCTCGGTCAGCCGGCCGGCGATGCTCAGACCGAGCACGCACAGGTAGGCGTGGGCCTGGATGAGCATGGCGCTCGAGCTCTGGTAGGCCGCCTCGAGCTGCTCGCGGGCGAAATCGATGCCGCGTTCCAGGTCGCCGCCGAGCATGTCGGCGAGCCCGATGAGGAAGGCGTGCAGACCGGCGGGCAGCGGGTTCTCCGGACGCTGGCTCTCCAGCAGGTTGCGCGCCTGCTCGACCATCCCGGCGGCAAGGAGGCGTTCGGCGGCGACGACTCCGAGCATCTCGGGGCCGACCGTGTCGCGCGGGTCTGGCTCGACCGTGGGCACCTCGGGGACGTACTCCGTCTGGAACTGCAGATGGGCGCGGGAGGCCTCGAGCGTCGCGGCGAAGGTGGGCAGCCGCTTCAGCCCGTCGTCGAGCACGGCCTTGGCGGCGTTCAGGTCGCCCAGCTCCACCGCCTTCCAGGTGGCGAACCAGGCCAGCATCCAGGCCGACTCCTGGGTGTCGGTCAACGGCGTACGCCGTTCGACCTCCTCGATCTGGTCGCTGGGCGCCGCCGTGTTGCGAAGCGCCACGAGCAGCGGCAGCGCCGTCTCGGGCGAGGGCATCTCGGTCCAGGAGCGGCGCGCGCGGGTGACCTCGTCGGCCATCTGGCGCAGCGAGCGCTGGTGGAGCAGGGCGGCGTCGGCGCCGCGGGGCCGGTGGGTGGCGTAGTCGAGGAGCGGTTGCTCGGCGGCCAGGTGGTTCCGCGCGATCACCAGCCCGAACGCCGAGCCCTCGGTGATCAGGTAGTCGCCGATGAGCGGCGGGTAGAGGCCCACGACGCCACTGCCCGGGCCGTCCTCGCTGTGCCGCGCCAGGCCGTGGGCGAAGAGCGCGTCGAGCACGTTGCGCTCGATCATCTTCTCGGCCTCGTCCAGCGGCACCGGGCCCGTCACCGCGAGCGCGGTCGCGCCGTCCCAGGCGTCCTGGTCGAGACCGGCGACCAGCGGCTCGACGGCAGAGGCGAGCTCAGGAGCCCAGCCCGTACGCCTCGGCAGCCGCCACAGTCCGTCGAGCTGCTCCAGCACCCCTGCCCGCGGCCCGACGGTGGCGATGGCCCGGACCAGGCCGAGCAGGCCGCCGGTCGCCATCGCGATCCGGGCCAGGGACCCTGCCTCCACCGGGCCGCCGAGGATCCCGCGGCACACCTCGTGCACCTCGTCGACCTCGAGCGCGGGGGAGCGCACCTGGACCGACGGGGCGATGCCGAGCATCAGCGTGTTCTCGGCGACGGGGTGCTGGTGGCGGCTGCTGGTCACGGCCAGAAGTCGTCGCTGGCGGTGGATGTTGCGCAGGGCGCCGACCGAGTAGGTGTCGAGCGCGTCGGCGTCGTCGATCACCAGGACGGTGCCGTTGCCGAGCTGCTTGCTCAGCGCCGTGGTCATCTCGCCGATGGTGCGACGGGGGCCGGTGGTCGTCGCGCTGCCGATGCCGGCGGTGGTCAGCGCGGCGAACGGCTCGTTCTGCCAGGCGCGGTGGCCGCTGATCTGCAGCACGGACCGGCCCTCGTCCTCGAGCCGGTTGGCGACCAGGGAGCAGAGCTCGCTGCGCCCGGATCCGCGGGGCCCCACCAGATGGACGCTCAGGCCCGCGCCGACGTAGTCGATGACCTCGTCGACCACCCGCGCGAGGACACCTTCGCGATCCGACATGCTCACCCCCCCCACCTCAAGGTACATCCAAATGCATACCCGATTTTCTGTGGAGGCGCTGTATCGCCCGCGTATTAGGTCTACTGATACGCAGGTTACCTGTTTACAGTACGTAAACAGTCCGTCCGCGACCGCAACGTCTGGGCGCAGATGATGAGATAGTGATCTCACGGGCTGAGGTTCTCCTCGGCCTGAACACTGAGTGACACCAGGTTGCCGCATCAGCTCCCCCATCTGTATGCGGCCCTGGTGGCACGAAGACCTGAGAGCCCGGCCGTCCCGGACTCGAGGTCGCGATCATCCCCCCGCGGTCGTGACCTCGAGCCCAGGGCGGCCGGGTTTCTTTTGTGTCTGTGATGGGCCCAGGTGCGGTGGCTCACAAGAAACGTACCCCCTCGGGAGGGGGTGCTGAGGTTCATGTGGCGGCAGTGACATAGTGATCGACGTGGACAGCGTCCTGGAGTTAGCCAGGTGGCAGTTCGGCATCGTGACCGTCTACCACTTCCTGTTCGTCCCGCTCACGGTGGGACTCACCATGCTCGTCGCCGTGCTGGAGACGATCTGGCTGCGTACGAAGAACCCTGAGTGGCTTCGGCTGACCAAGTTCTTCGCGAAGCTCTTCCTGATCAACTTCGCGCTCGGTGTGGTCACCGGGATCGTGCAGGAGTTCCAGTTCGGGATGACCTGGTCGGACTACTCCCGCTTCGTCGGGGACGTCTTCGGGGCTCCGCTGGCGATCGAGGCGCTGCTCGCCTTCTTCCTGGAGTCGACCTTCCTCGGCCTGTGGATCTTCGGCTGGGACAAGCTGCCGCGGGCGCTGCACAACGCGTGCATGTGGATCGTCCACCTCGGCACCCTGGCGTCGTCGTGGTTCATCCTGGCGGCCAACTCCTGGATGCAGCACCCGGTCGGCTACAAGTTCAACGAGATCACCGGCCGCGCCGAGCTCACCGACTTCTGGGCGGTGATGTTCAACAAGGTGCAGCTGGGCACGTTCCCGCACGTCATCCTCGCGGCGTACCTCACCTCGGCCGCCTTCATGCTTGGCATCCTGGGCTGGCTCTACCTGCGCCGGCCCGGCGAGAACAACGCAGACCGTCCGATGCACCGGCGCGGGATGGTGCTGGCGGCCTGGATCATGGTCTTCTCCGGCATCGGTGTGGCGGTCTCGGGTGACATCCAGGGCAAGATCATGACCGAGGTGCAGCCGATGAAGATGGCGGCCGCGGAGGCGCTGTGGGAGACCTCCGACTCGTGCGCGCCGTTCTCCATTCTGACCATCGGCACCCGCGACGGGAAGCACGAGAAGTGGGCGCTCGAGGTGCCCTGCGTGCTCTCCTTCCTCGGCACCGGCACCTTCGACGGCAAGGTCGAGGGCATCTACGACCTGCAGGAGAAGTATCGGGAGACGTACGGATCGACGCCGGGCGCGACCTACTACTCACCCGGCGACTACACCCCGAACATCCCGGTCACCTACTGGACCTTCCGCTGGATGATGGGTCTGGGCGTCGTCGGCAGCCTCATCGGGCTGGCGGTGCTCTGGTTCACCCGCCGAGGGCGTACGCCGACAGGGCTGGTCGGGCGCTTCCTGCCCGCGCTGGCGATCTCGGCGCCGGTGATGGTGCTGCTGGGCAACTCGATGGGCTGGATCTTCACCGAGATGGGGCGTCAGCCGTGGGTGGTCTTCGGGGTCCTGACCACGCCCAACGGCGTCTCGCCGGGCGTCGAGCCATGGGAGGTGTGGATGTCGCTGATCGGGTTCACGCTGCTCTACGCCGTGCTCGCGGTCGTGGAGGTCGGGCTGCTCATCAAGTATGTGAAGAAGGCTCCGGACCCGTTCGTCGAGCCACCCGACCCCTCCCTGCGCGGCTCCGACTCGGATGCCGACGAGCCGATGAACTTCGCGTACTGAGGAGCAACTGATGGAACTCACGACTATCTGGTTCTGCCTCATCGCCGTGCTGTGGATCGGCTACTTCGTCCTGGAGGGCTTCGACTTCGGCGTCGGGATGCTGCTCCCGGTGCTGGCCCGTGACGACCGCGAGCGGCGCGTCATGATCAACACGATCGGCCCGGTCTGGGACGGCAACGAGGTCTGGCTGCTGACCGCGGGCGGGGCGACGTTCGCGGCGTTCCCGGAGTGGTACGCCACCTTGTTCTCCGGCTTCTACGTGCCGCTGTTCCTCATCCTGATCGCGCTGATCGTGCGTGGCGTCGCCTTCGAGTACCGCCACCAGCGGCCTTCGGTCACCTGGGCCGGCTGGTGGGACCGCGCGGTGATCTTCGGGTCCTACGTCCCCGCGTTCCTGTGGGGTGTGGCCTTCGCCAACATCGTGCGCGGGGTGCCGATCGACGCCGACTTCGAGTTCACCGGGACGGTGCTGACGCTGCTGAACCCGTACGGCCTCCTCGGCGGACTCGTCACGCTGTCGCTCTTCGTGACCCACGGTGCGCTGTTCATCGCCCTCAAGACCGACGGTGAGATCCGCGGCCGGGCTCGTGCGCTGGCGCTCCGCGTCGGGGTCGTTGCTGCCGTCCTCGCCGTCGTGTTCCTGGTCTGGACCCAGGTGCTGACCGGCAACCTCGGCACCGCCGTGATCTTCGTCGTGGCGGCGCTCGCGCTCGTGGGCGGGCTGGCGGCTGCGTACGTCGGTCGTGAGGGGTTCGCCTTCGCGGGCACCTTCCTCGCCATCGGGCTGGCCGTGGCCGGGCTCTTCGTGGGGCTCTTCCCCGACGTGATGCCCTCGAGCACCGACGTCGCCAACTCGCTGACGACGACCAACGCCGCGGCGACGCCCTACACGCTGAAGCTGATGACCATCGTGGCGGCGGTGTTCACGCCGATCGTGGTGGGCTACCAGGCCTGGACGTACTGGATCTTCCGCAAGCGGATCTCGATCCATCACATCCCCGCCGCCCATTGAGATGCGCCCGAACGACCCACGCCTGCGAGCCCAGCTGTCGGTAGCCCGGCGGCCGCTGGCCGTCGTGGTGGGCGCCGGGGTGCTGGGGGCGGTGCTGCTGATCGCCCAGACGTACGCCGTCACCGGGCTGCTCATCTCCGCGATCCGCGACACGGGGTCGGTGAGCGGCTGGGCCCTGGCGGTCGTGGCCGTCTTCGCCGGACGCGCCGTCCTCGGAGTGGTCTCCGACGTGGCCGGTGCCCGGGCCGCCGGTGTCGTCGGGGCGGACCTGCGGCGCCGGGTGGTCGGGGCGATCCTGCGCGGCCGGTCGGAGAGCTCGGGCTCGCTCTCGGCGTTGGCCACACGCGGGGTCTCGGCCGCCGAGCCGTATCTGACGCGCTATGTGCCGGCGCTGGTGCTGGCGTGCGTACTGCCCGTCATGGTGCTCGCGGTGATCGTCTGGACCGACCCGCTCAGCGGTCTCATCGTGGGGCTCACGCTGCCGCTGATCCCGATCTTCGGGGTGCTGGTCGGGCTGGCCACGCGTGATCAGGCGGCCAGCCAGTGGCGGGCGATGTCGGCGCTGGCCGGTCACTTCCTCGACGTGATGAAGGGCCTGCCCACGCTGGTCGCCTTCGGTCGCGCCACGGCCCAGTCGCGCGTCATCGCCACGATCACCGACCGCTACCGCCGCCGCACCCTCGAGACCCTGAAGATCGCGTTCGCCTCCTCGGCCGTGCTCGAGCTCGTCGCGACCATCTCGGTCGCCCTGGTGGCGGTGATCATCGGGGTCCGGCTCGCCGCCGGCTCGGTCGACCTGCAGACGGCTCTCGTGGTCCTGCTGCTCGCCCCCGAGGCCTACTGGCCGCTGCGCCGCGTCGGCACCGAGTTCCATGCGGCCGCCGAGGGTACGGCGACTCTCGAGGCCACCGCGGACCTCTCCGCGCGAGACGTCACCCGCGTCGGCCGAGACGTCACCGACTGCCATCTCGACCGACGAGAGCGACGTCTCGGCATGTCTCTCGGTGAGGTGGGGCTGACCTATCCGGGCCGCGAGCGGCCGGCGCTGGCGCCGGTCTCCGCGACGGTCCCTGGCCGGGGGATCACCGCGATCGTCGGGCCGAGCGGTTGCGGGAAGTCCACGCTGCTGGCGACGATGGCGGGCCTCCATGAGACGTACGCCGGCACGGTCGAGCTCGACGGACAGACGCCGGCCGCGGGTGACGAGTGGCGACGACGGTTCGCCTACCTGCCGCAGCGTCCGGTGTTCGTCAGCGGGACGATCGCCGACAACCTGCGGCTGGGGTCGCCGGAGGCGACCGAGAGCGACCTGTGGCGCGTACTCAAGCGGGTCGCCCTCGCCGACCGGATCGCCGACCTCCCCGGCGGTCTCGGCGCCGACCTGGCCGAGGACGGCCGCTCCCTCTCGGCCGGGGAGCGAGCCCGGTTGGCGCTGGCCCGCGTCGTACTCTCCGATCGTTCCTGGGTCCTCCTCGACGAGCCGACCGCCCACCTGGACCCCGACACCGAACGGATCATCGCCGACACCGTCACCGACCTCGCCCGCGATCGAGCCGTCGTCCTCGTCGCACACCGCGAGGCGCTCATCGACATCGCCGACCAGGTCATCACCCTCTCCGCCGGAACCCCGCCCGCCGAGGCGTCACCCGCGTCGGCCGAGACGTCGCTCCCGTCGGTCGAGACGGCGACCGCTGACGCCTCGGCCGACGTACCTGACGCTTCGGCCGACGTACCTGACGGCTCGGCGCGGGTGGCGCTGTGGGGGTCGGCGGTGGTCGGTGGGCTGAGCTGGGCGTCGGGTGTGGCGCTGACAGCGCTGGCGGGGTGGCTGATCATCAAGGCCTCCTACCAGCCGGTGATCCTGACGCTGGTGGCCGCGATGGTGGGGGTGCGTACGTTCGGGATCGCGCGGCCGGTGCTGCGCTACCTGGAGCGGTTGTGGTCGCACGACAGTGCGCTGCGGCTGCTGGCCAAGCGGCGGGTGGAGATCTACGACGCGCTGGTGCCGTTGGTGCCCGGTGCCCTCCCCGGCCGCCGGGGAGACGTGCTGGCCAGCGTCGTCGACGACGTCGACGCGGTGCTCGACGAGGAGCTGCGGGTGCGGCTGCCGGTCCGGGAGTACGCCGTCGTGGCGGCCCTCGCGGTCCTGGCGGCCGCGCTCATCGACCCGGTCGCCGGGGCCTTCACCGCGGCCACGGTGCTGGCGGCGGGAGCCGCCTTCGGGATCGCGTACGCCGGAGCAGCACGCGCCGAGAACATCTCGGTCACGGTGCGTGCGAGGGTGTCCGAGCAGGTGGTCGAGGCGACCCAGACGGCGACCGAGCGCAGGATGTGGCAGGCCGGCGAGCCGGTGCTGCAGACCCTCGACGACCTGGCCGGCACCGCCACCAGGGCCACCACCACAGCGGCGTCGGCCTCCTCGCTGGCCAAGGCCATCGTGCTGGTCACCGCCGGCGCGGCGGTCGCCGCGACCGCCGCCTACGCCACCGTCAGCGACGGTCCGATGCTCGCACTGCTCACCCTGGTCCCGCTGGCGCTGGCCGAGCCCGCAGCGACGCTCGCCGACGCCGGTGCGGCCCGGGCTCGCACCCGTGCCGCGCAGCGCCGTCTCGACGACCTCACCAGCCGTTCCCCGGCGGTCGAAACCCCGGAGCACCCCGAGCCGCCCAGCGACGACACCACGATCACGATCACCGGCGTCACCGCCCACCCCGGCGGCCAGACGATCGGCCAGAGCGTCGGCCAGAGCGTCGAGATCCCCGACCTGCACGTCGAGCCGGGCGCGCGGATCGGCATCGTCGGCCCGTCCGGCTCCGGCAAGAGCACCCTGGCCGCGCTGCTGCTGCGCTTCCTCGACCCCGACACCGGCACGATCACCCTGGGCGGAAGGTCGACCGGCGACATGGACCCGCAGGACGTACGGAAGATCGTGGGTCTCGTCGACGACGACCCGCACGTCTTCGCGTCCAGCCTCGTCGAGAACGTCCGCCTGGCCCGGCCTGGAGCCACGGACGAGGAGGTCGAGCAGGCGATCCGGCGCGCCCACCTCGGCGACTGGCTCGATGCCCTCCCTGCCGGGATGCAGACCAGACTCGGCGACGGTGCCGCCGAGGTCTCCGGGGGCGAGCGGGCCAGGCTGGCGGTGGCGAGGTCGCTGCTGGCAGGGCACAAGGTCCTGGTTCTGGATGAACCTTTGGCTCATCTGGACACCGCGACCGCCGCGTCGCTGGCGCGTGAGGTGCTCGCGCGGGAGGATGACTCGACAGCTGGCGCAGAGCCTGGTCCGCATGGCGGCACGAAAACCGTATTGTGGATGACTCACACATCGACCGGACTGGGGCTGACCGATACCGTGGTCTCCCTTCAACGAATGGGGGAAGTGAGACGGTGTTGACCGAGACAAGGACGATCCGGGTCTACCTGCTCGACGACCACGAGGTCGTGCGCCAAGGGTTGACGACACTGCTCGACAGTCATGACGACATCGCCGTCGTCGGCCAGGGCGGCACCACCGCCCAGGCACGCGAGGACATCGACCGTCTCCAGCCGGACGTGTGCGTGCTCGACGCCCGCCTGCCCGACGGCTCGGGGATCGAGGTGTGCCGTGAGGTCCGTGCGGCCTACCCGGAGATGCTCGCGCTCATCCTGACCTCCTATGACGACGACGAGGCGCTCTTCTCGGCGATCATGGCCGGGGCCAAGGGGTACGTCCTCAAGGACATCCGCGGCAACGACCTGGTCGAGGCGATCCGCACCGTCTCCGGCGGCGGCTCGCTGCTCGACCCGCTGATGACCGCGAAGGTCATGGAGAAGATGCGCAACCCCGATGGCGAGTCGCCGCAGATGCAGGCGCTCACGCCACAGGAGAAGCGCCTGCTCGCGCTCATCGGCGAGGGTCTGACCAACCGCGAGATCGCGGGGCGGATGTTCCTGGCCGAGAAGACGGTCAAGAACTACGTCTCCAGCATCCTGGCCAAGCTCGGTGTGCAGCGACGCACCCAGGCCGCGCTGATGGCCAAGGAGCTGCTCCACCCCCGCCGGGGTCAGTAGGAATCAGACCCCAGCGCCCAACGGCACCTGCCAGACGAGCTCGGTGCCGCTGGGTGAGCGCGGGCCGATCTCGAGCTGGCCACCGAGCTGGACCGCGCGACAGCGGGCGTTCTTCAGCCCGCTCTCCTCGGCCTCGTCGGGGACGCCGCCGCCGTCGTCGCGTACGACCAGCTTGATCTCGTCGTCCTGAAGGGTCAGCTCGATCTGGGCGCTGTGGGCCTGGGCGTGCCGGGCGAGGTTGGAGACCGCCTCGCGCAGCACCGGCAGCAGGTGGTTACGGACCGAGTCGGGCACCGCGGTGTCGACCGGCCCGGTGATCTTGATCTCCGGGGTGAAGTCCATGACGCCCGCGTACTCCCGGACGACCTCGCGCACCTGCGCGCGCAGCGAGGAGGCGTCGTGGTTGCTGAGGTCGAAGATGGAGCCGCGTACGTCCTTGATGGTCTGGTCCAAGGCGTCGACCTGCTCCGAGAGCCGCTTGGGCAGGTCCTCGACCCGCTGCGGGTTGCGGCCCAGGGTCTCGAGCTGGAGCCCGATCGCGAAGAGACGCTGGATGACCACGTCGTGCAGGTCGCGGGCGATCCGGTCACGGTCGGTGATGACGGCGAGGTCGGCCCTGTCCTCGACCGCGCGGAGGCGGTCCAGGGCGAGGGCCGCCTGACCGGCGAAGCCGAAGAAGAGCTCGCGCTCGTGTTCGTCGTGGGCGGCGCCGGCGTTGTCGTAGATCGCCAGCAGCGCGCCGCGGCCGGCGAGCGAGGAGCGCACCGGAGCGACCACGACGTAGAGGCCGTCGACCTCGAGGTCGAGCGGCTCGACGATGCGACGGTCGATCAGGAGCGGGACCTTCTCGGTGACCGCCTGGACTTGTTCCTCGTGACCGGGCGCGGAAGCGACACCGGAGACGAGACCGTGCTCGATGCGGGTGCCGGCACCGACTCCGATCGCGCGCATCAGCGGCAGCGCGGTCTCGCACATCCGCTCGAGGGCGACCAGGTGGTCCAGGGGCGGGGTCAGGGCGCGGCTGAGCTCGGCGCTCGCCTCGAGCCACCTGCGGCGCTGCTCGCTGAGCTCGAGCTCGCGCACCTTGTCGATCTGGGCGCCGGCGGCGCGAGCGAGGGCGACGACGAGCTGCTCGTCGTGGCTGGTGAACTCGGCACCGCCGACCTTCTCAGACAGGAGCAGGTGGCCGAAGTCGCGGTTGTCGATGCGCAGCGGCACCTCGATGAACTTGCGCTTGCCGGGGTCGCCTGTACGCAGCGCGTGGTTGCCGCCGCCGTCAGGGGTGCGGGGTGTGACCAGCAGGAGAGGCTCGGGAGCGGTGATTCCCCTGGGCCGGGTCGTCGATGCCGGCTCGCCGTCGTCCTCGACGTCGAGCCGCGCCCGGCGGCCCCGGCTCTTGCCGACGACCTGCAGCGTCGGCTCCTGCTGGTGGCCGTAGGTGATCAGGTCCTGCAGGTCACCGTCGGGGCTGAGAACGCCGAGGGCGCCGTAGCTCGCCCCGGTCAGCTCGCAGGCGGAGCGGGTGATCCTCTCCAGCATGGCGCTCAGGTCGAGCTCGCTCGACATCGCGATGACCGCGTCCAAGAGCGAGCGCGCCGATGGCTCCAGACCGGTCAGGTCCTCGGTCGCGTCAGTGGTCACTTGTCAGAGTCTGTCGTGCTGGACCCGGTCGCGTCCACATATCGGCAACAGTTTCTCCACTGTCTGCCTCAAACTCACGCGAATGCTTGCGTTTGGTCACTGACTCGCGATCTCGCCGTCGACGTAGAGCCACCGTCCGGCACGCACCTCGAACCGGCTGTGCTCGGCGAGCACCCCGTCGCCCGACGGTGCCTGGTAGGACGCCCGGAACGCCACCCAGCCGTGGGTGTCGTCATCGAGCCCGGAGCCCTCTATCTCCAGCCCCGTCCACGTCAGCCGTGAGTCGGGTGCGGCCACGCCCAGGTCGTCGGGGCGGGTCCCCGGATGCCAGGTGCGGAAGATGTAGTCCCAGTCCCCGAGGGCGTACGCCGCGTAGCGGCTGCGCATCAGCTCCTCCGGAGTCTCGGCCAGGGCACCGCCGCGGTGCAGCCGGTGGCAGCACATCGCATAGCGCCGCCCGCTGCCGCACGGGCACTCCTCGGTCAGGGGCGATCCGGTGGCGGTGCGGCCGAGGGGAGACATGCGCCCCATTGTGTACCGGAATGGGCTCATTCTCGTCGTAGGCCCGGAGCGCCCCGTCTATTGTGTGGGGGTGGCTCTCAGGCGCAAGCGGCTCGGGACGGCGGGGGTGCATCGGTGACGGATGTGAACATCTGTCTGCTGGGCCCCCTGATCGTCACGCGCGCAGGCGAGCCCGTGGAGGTCCCGGGACGACGCCCGCGCACGTTGCTGTCGTTGCTGGCCCTGGAGGCCGGCACCCCGGTCTCCGCCGACCTGCTCGCCGACCGGATCTGGGGCGAGGAGCTCCCCGACAACCCGCGCGGCAGCCTGCACACCTACATCGGGCGGCTGCGTCGCGTGCTCGGCAAGGAGGTCGTACGCCGCGCCGCCGGCGGCTACATCCTCGACCTGCCGCGCTCCTCGGTGGACGCGCTCGCCTTCATCGACCTGCTCGACACGGCCGAGGGTCCGGAGGCCTACGACCTGCTCGAGGAGGCCATCGCGCTGTGGCGTGCCGAGCCGTTCGACGAGCCCTCCGGGGACTCCCTGGCCGAGCGCACCCGCCCGTGGCTGGTCGACCGCTACCTGGCCGCGCTGGAGCATCGCGCCGAGCTCGACATCGCCGCCGGCCGGGCCGCGAAGGCGGTCGCCGACGTGCGCCGCGTCGTGGGCGACCATCCGTTGCGGGAGTCCCTGTGGGTGGTGCTCCTGGACGCACTGGACGCGGCGGGGCGTACGGCCGAGGCGTTGGAGGCCTATGAGGAGGTCCGGGCGCGGCTGGCCGACGAGCTCGGCGCCGATCCCGGCGCGGAGCTGCGTTCCACCTTCACCAGGCTGCTGACCGGCTCCTCGCCGGCCCCGGAGATCGAGGCCTCCCCTGGCCAGGCGACCGTGCCCGCGCAGCGCGTCTCGGAGGAGGACATGGTCCCGAGACAGCTCCCGGCCGACATCCCCAGCTTCTCCGGGCGTGAGGCCGAGCTCCGGCTGCTCGACGCGGTGACCATCTCCCACGACGCCGGCTGGCCGAGCGTGGTCGCCGTGCACGGCATCGGGGCGGTGGGCAAGACCGCGTTCGCGGTGCACTGGGCTCGCGCCCGGACCGAGCACTTCCCCGACGGTCAGCTCTTCATCGACCTGCGCGGCTTCGGGCCGGGCGAGCCGCTCTCGCACGCCCAGGCACTCACGACCCTGCTGATCGGGCTCGGCGTCGACGCCGCCTCGGTGCCGACCGAGGTGGACGCGGCATCGGCCCTACTGCGTACGACCCTCGCGCAGCGGCGCATGCTCCTGGTGCTCGACAACGCTCGCGACTCCACCCAGGTGCGACCCTTGCTGCCAGGTGGTGACTCGCTGGTGCTGGTGACCAGCCGGAGCCAGCTGCGTGGCCTGGCGACCCGCGAGGGTGCCCGCCGGCTCGCGCTGGACACGCTCGCACCGGCGGAGTCGGCGGCCTTCCTGAGGCAGCGGCTCATCGATCGGACGGCCGACGAGGCGGACATCCGCGCCCTGGCGGACAGGTGTGGACATCTCCCGCTGGCACTCGCCGTCGCGGCCGAGCGCTGCAGCCGCTATCCCGACCTCTCGCTGACCGACCTGGTCGCCGAGCTCGACGGCGAGACCAGCCGGCTGGCGGCGCTGGAGGCACCACTCGACCCCATCTCCGACCTGCGTGCGGTCTTCTCCTGGTCCTACGACTCCCTCGACGAGGAGTCGCGGCGTGCGTTCCGCCTCCTCGGCCTCCGCCCGGGTCACGAGATCGGGATGCCCGCGATGGCGGCGCTCTTCGCCGTCGACATCGCCGCCGCCCGACGCCTGGTCGACAAGCTGGTCGACGCCAACCTCGTCCGCGAGCACCGCCCCGGACGCTTCGTGCTCCACGACCTGATCCGCGACTACGCCCTGGAGATGGGCTCCGAGAAGGAGTCCGGCGAGGCGCTGCTGCGGCTGGTGAGCTGGTACACCCACTCCCTGGTCGCCGCGTCCGAGGCCGACGGCCGGTCGTTCCGGCTGATGAGCCTCGACCCCGTGGTCGACGGGGTGACGCCGCTGAGCTTCGCCACCTCGCCGCAGGCCCGCGCCTGGGGCGACCGGGAGTGGCTGACCATGGGTAGTGCCGTACGTCTCGCCGTTCGTGCGGGGCTGCTGGGTCCCGCCTACCAGCTGGTCAACAAGATGTTCAGCCTCTCGATGCGGCACCCACCCGCCGAGACCGTCCCCCTCCAGGAGCTCGGCCTCGACGCCGCCCTCCGTGCCGGTCAGCACGTCGACGCGGCCTACATCCGCAACCAGTTCGGGATCAGTCGGGCGCGGGTCGGCGACCTGGCGGGCGCGATCTCGGAGTTCCGCGGTGCTGCCGAGGTGTTCCGTGAGGCCGGGACCGCGGCCGGCCTGGAGATGGCGCTGTCCAACTGCGGCCAGGCGCTCAGCATGACCGGCTCCCTCGACGAGGCCGTCGCGGTCCTCGAGGAGGCGTACGCCGTCGCGGATGCGGCCGGGATGGACGACCGTGCCCGCGCCAGCCTGATCGGGTTGGCCGAGGTCTACGTCCGGATGGAGCGCTACGAGGACGCCGTGCGACTGGTCGAGGAGGAGATCGGCTACGCGTCGGTCGACGTCGACTCCTCCGCCTCGCCGCGGATGACCCTGGTCGATGCCCTGATCGGCCTGCGGCGCTACCCCGAGGCCGAGAGCCATCTGCGGCTGGAGCTGGCCCACCGCCTCGAGGAGCGCAACCGGTGGGGTGAGGCCAACGTCCTCGTACGCCAGGCCGTGATCGAGCGCGAGACCGAGCGTGTCGCGCAGGCCCGGGCGACGCTCCACGAGGTCGTCGCGATCCTGGACGAGGTGGGGGAGCTCGACCGCACCGCGCTGACCCGGGAGCGGGTCGAGGAGCTCCTTGCCAGCGTCGGGTCCTCCGCATCCGCGGATCGGGACGTCGACGCCGAGGCCGCCCAGGGGTTGGGCGGCGGCGTAGCGTTGCGTCCGTGACTGCCGCACCCACGATCAGCACCCTCGGCCAGCTTCGCGCGAGTGGCCATGTGTTCAAGTCGCTCCGCGAGGAGATCCGCGACAACCTGCTGGCGAAGCTGGCAGCTGGAGAGGACCCCTGGCCCGGGCTGCACGGCTTGGAGGACACCGTCATCCCGCAGCTCGAGCGTGCCCTGATCGCCGGGCACGACGTCGTCCTGCTGGGCGAGCGTGGTCAGGGAAAGACCAGGCTGCTGCGTACGCTGGTGGGGATGCTCGACGAGTGGACCCCGGTCATCGAGGGATCCGAGCTCGGCGAGCACCCCTACGAGCCCGTCAGCGTCGGGTCCCAGCGGTTGGCAGCGACCGCCGGTGAGGCGCTGCCGGTCGCGTGGAAGCACCGCTCCGAGCGCTACTCGGAGAAGCTGGCCACCCCGGACACGTCTGTGGCCGACCTGATCGGCGACGTCGACCCGATGAAGGTCGCCGAGGGGCGCTCGCTGGGCGACCCGGAGACGATCCACTTCGGCCTGATCCCGCGCTCCCACCGCGGCATCGTCGCGATCAACGAGCTGCCCGACCTCGCCGAGCGGATCCAGGTCGCGATGCTCAACGTGATGGAGGAGCGCGACATCCAGATCCGCGGCTACGTGCTGCGGCTGCCGCTCGACCTGCTCGTGGTCGCCTCCGCGAACCCGGAGGACTACACCAACCGCGGCCGGATCATCACGCCGCTGAAGGACCGCTTCGGCGCCGAGATCCGCACCCACTACCCGCGCGAGCTCGCCGCGGAGATGGCGGTCATCCGGCAGGAGGCCGCCCTGGTCGCCGACGTACCCGACCACCTCCTCGAGATCCTCGCCGTCTTCACCCGTCACCTGCGCAGCTCCTCCGCGGTCGACCAACGCTCCGGCGTCTCGGCGCGCTTCTCGATCGCTGGCGCCGAGACCGTCGCCGCCGCGGCCCTGCACCGCGCCACCGTCCAGGGTGAGGCCGACGCGGTCGCCCGCATCGTCGACCTGGAGACGGCCGTCGAGGTGCTCTCCGGCAAGATCGAGTTCGAGTCCGGTGAGGAAGGCCGCGAGTCCGAGATCCTCACCCACCTGCTGCGTACGGCCATCGCCGAGACCGTCCGCAAGTCCTTCCGCGGCCTCGACTTCGCGCTGCTCATCGACGCCATCGAGGACGGCCGCATGGTCACCACCGGCACCAAGGTCGCTGCCGCCGACTTCCTGGCCGGCCTTCCCGTCCTGGGCGAGTCCGACCTCTACGACCAGATCGGCGACCGCGTCTACGAGTCCACCGGCGGTCCCAAGAACGACGGCCAGCTCGCCAGCGCCATCGAGCTGGCCCTGGAAGGCCTGTTCCTAGCGAGAAAGATCGGCAAAGACACAGCCGACGGGGAAACGATCTATGGCTGAGCCGGGAGGCATCGGCAGGGGGTAACACGTCGTTCGTAGGACTACTCGCCCTATCAGAACGACCGGATAGACCTACGAACAGCGTGTTACATGCGTGAAGGAGCACCGACCATGAGCCGCTACAAGAAGTACGCCGGGGGTGACCCGCTCGCGCCACCGGTCGACATCGCCGAGGCGCTCGACGCGATCGGCGAGGACGTGATGTCCGGCTACTCGCCCGAGCGGGCGATGCGGGAGTTCCTGCGGCGCGGGGGACAGGACCAGCGCGGGCTCGACGACATCGCCCGGCAGGTCGCCGAGAGGCGCCGTGAGCTGCTGCAGCGGCACAACCTCGACGGCACGCTCGAGCAGGTGCGCGAGCTGCTGGACAAGGCGGTGCTGGAGGAGCGCAAGCAGCTGGCCCGCGACGTCACCATGGACGACGGCGACCGCGCGTTCCGGGAGATGCAGATCGACAACCTCTCGCCGAACACCGCCGCCGCGGTCAGCGAGCTCGCCTCCTACGACTGGACCTCGCGCGAGGCCCGCGAGGCCTACGAGGAGATCAAGGACCTGCTCGGCCGCGAGCTCCTCGACCAGCGGTTCGCCGGGATGAAGCAGGCGCTCGAAGGGGCCACGGACGAGGACCGCGAGGCGATCGCGGAGATGCTGCGTGATCTCAACACGCTGCTCGACAAGCACAACCGAGGGGAGGACACCCCCGACGACTTCGACGAGTTCATGGCCAAGCACGGCCAGTACTTCCCCGAGAACCCGCAGAACATCGACGAGCTGCTCGACACCCTCGCGCAGCGTTCGGCGGCCGCGCAGCGGATGCTCAACTCGATGTCGGCCGAGCAGCGGCGCGAGCTGATGGAGCTCTCCCAGCAGGCCTTCGGGTCGCCCGCGCTGATGGAGCAGATGGCACAGCTCGACGCCAACCTGCAGGCAGCGCGGCCCGGCGAGGACTGGTACGGCTCCGAGGAGTTCGGCGGCGGCGAGGGCCTGGGCCTAGGTGACGGCACTGGCGTGCTGCAGGACGTCGCCGAGCTCGACCAGCTCTCCGAGCAGCTCCAGCAGTCCTACGCCGGCTCGCGGCTCGACGACATCGACCTCGACGCCCTCTCCCGTCAGCTCGGTGACGAGGCCGCGGTCGACGCGCGCACCCTGCAGGAGCTCGAGCAGGCACTGCGTGACTCCGGTCAGCTCGAGCGCGGCTCCGACGGCGACCTCCGGCTGACCCCGAAGGCGATGCGCCAGCTCGGCAAGGCCCTGCTCCGCGACGTCGCGCAGCGGCTCTCCGGACGGCAGGGCGAACGCGACCTGCAGCGCGCCGGAGCGGCGGGCGACCTCTCCGGCTCCTCGCGGCCCTGGGCCTTCGGCGACACCGAGCCCTGGGACGTACCTCGCACGATCACGAACGCCGTGATCCGAGAGGTCGGCGAAGGCCGGTCGGGTCCGGGTGTGCGGCTGAGCGTCGACGACATCGAGGTGCAGGAGACGGAGGCACGTACGCAGGCAGCGGTCGCCCTCCTGGTCGACACCAGCTTCTCGATGGCGATGGACGGCCGTTGGGTGCCGATGAAGCGCACGGCGCTGGCCCTGCACACGCTGATCAAGAGCCGTTTCCGCAACGACGACCTGCAGCTGATCTCGTTCGGTCGCTATGCCCAGACGATGGAGATCGAGAAGCTGACCGCGCTCGACGCGATCTGGGACAAGGGCACCAACCTGCACCACGCGCTGCTGCTCGCCAACCGGCACTTCCGCAAGCACCCCGGCGCCCAGCCGGTGCTCCTGATCGTGACCGACGGCGAGCCCACCGCCCATCTGGAGGCGGGCGGCGACGTCTGGTTCTCCTACCCGCCCCACCCGGTGACGATCGCCCGGTCCGTCGAGGAGCTGGAGAACTCCCGCCGCCTCGGCGCCCAGACGACCTTCTTCCGCCTCGGCGACGATCCCGGCCTGGCCCGCTTCATCGACTCCATGGCCCGTCGGGTCGAGGGCCGCGTCGTCGCGCCCGAGCTGGACGACCTCGGCGCGGCCGTGGTCGGGTCCTATCTCGGCGACCGGACGGCGCGGCGTACGTCTAACTCCTACGGCGGCTATCCCGATGCTTTCGGTGGCCGCGGCTGGTGGGCCGGCTGAACCGAGTTAACTCGGCGAGCATCGGGCCGCGTAATCTGCGCTCGTGCCCGAGGAGACGCTGAACGTACTTGCCCTTCTCGCCCTCGCGGCCCTGGCCGCCGGTTACGTGGACGCGGTGGTCGGCGGTGGCGGGCTGATCCAGCTCCCCGCGCTGCTGCTCTTCCTTCCCGGCGCAGCTCCGGTGCAGATCCTGGCGACCAACAAGCTGGCCTCGATCTTCGGCACCTCGATCAGCGCGGCGACCTACTACCGGCGGGTGGGCCCGGATCCGAAGACCTTCATCCCGCTCATGATCCTCGCGTTCGCGGGCTCTGCGCTGGGGGCTGGGGTGGCCTCGTACCTTCCCGAGTCCGTCTTCGAGCCCATCGTCCTGATCGCGCTGATCCTGGTCGGGGCGTGGGTGCTCTTCAAGCCGTCCCTGGGCGAGGCGACCGAGCTGAGGTACGACGGTCACCGACACCTGATCGGCGCGATGGTGGTCGGGTTCGCGGTCGGCTTCTACGACGGTGCGCTGGGCCCCGGGACCGGCAGCTTCCTGGTGATCGGGCTCGTCGGACTCCTCGGCTACTCCTTCCTCGAGGCGAGCGCGAAGGCGAAGATGGCCAACGTCGCCACCAACCTCGCTGCCCTGGTCGTCTTCATCCCGCAGGGCGCGGTGCTGTGGAAGACCGGCTTGGTGATGGGTGTCTGCAACCTGATCGGCGGCTACCTCGGGGCGCGGACGGCGGTGGCGAAGGGCGCAGGGTTCGTACGCGTCTTCTTCATCGTCGTGGTCGCCGGGTTCATCATCCGTCTCGGCGGCAGCGTGCTCGGCCTGTGGTGAGATGGGCTCTGTGGTGACATGCACTACCTGACCATCGGCCGCGACGGCGCCGCCGAGATCGAGGAGAAGCGGTCGCGGTTCCTGTGCACGCTCGCCCGAGTGGAGGACGAGGCCGATGCGCGGGCGGTGGTCGAGCGGCTGCGCAAGCAGCACTGGGACGCCCGCCACACCTGCTCGGCCTTCAGGATCGGCCCGCCTCCACAGCCCGTTGAGCGGTCCAACGACGACGGCGAGCCGGCCGGTACCGCCGGAGCGCCGATGCTCGAGGTGCTCCGCGGCGCCGGCGTCTCCGACACGGTCGCCGTCGTGACCCGCTGGTTCGGCGGAACCCTGCTCGGCGCTGGTGGCCTCGTCCGGGCCTACTCCGACGCCGTCCGCACCGCGCTCGACGAGGTCGGGACGCTGCGGCGTGAGCTGGTCCGGGAGTATCGGATCGAGGTTCCGTACGACGCCGCCGGCCGCCTCGAGACCGACCTACGATCCGCCGGTGTGACCGTCCTCGACACTGGCTACGGGACCGCCGTGACCCTGCGGATCGGGGCTCCTCCGGAGGACGAGAAACGGCTCGAATCGTTGCTCGCCGAGCTGACCGCCGGGGCATCGTCGCTGGTCCCAGGCACGGACCGCTGGGTCGACCGCTGACACGCTTTGGGAGAATAGCCGGGTGAGCGACCATAGCGAGACGCCCGTGGAACTCCCTGCCGGATGGACGGCGAAGGTCCCAGACCTCGACGATCTGCCCGCACTGCTGAGGCTGCGGGCGGCCGACAAGACGCCGTTCGAGGGCTCTGGAAAGGTCGATGCCGACGCCATCACCGGCGAGATCGCCGGCCCTGCTTCCTGGACCCGCCAGCAGCTCGTCGCGATCGACCCCGGCGGCGACATCCGCGCCTGGGCCATCGCCCACGACCGCGCCGCCGGCCGCACGCTCGTCTACCTCTACGTCGACCGCACCATCGCCCAGGCCGCCGAGGTCGCGGCCGGGCTCTACGCCTGGCTCGAGGACCAGGCCCGATCGATGGCCGAGCTGCGCGGCATCACCGAGTCCCACCTCGACGCCAGCCCGTTCGCCGACGACACCGTGCAGCGCGAGTGGCTGGCCGCGGCGGAGTTCACCAACAAACGCACCTGGCTGCACATGAGCCGGCCGGTGCTGCCCGACGAGAAGGTGCCCCCGCTCCGCGAAGGGGTGACGATCCGCCCGGTCGAGACCCACGAGAACGGCATGCCCGTCGCGGCCGACCTGCAGACGGTCCACCAGACCCTGGAGGAGTCCTTCCAGGACCACTTCAACTCCTACCGGGAGAGCTTCCCGGAGTTCGTACAGCGCCTCCGAGAGGATCCCGGTCACCGCTGGGACCACTGGTGGCTGGCCTACGTGGACGAGACGCTGCCGGCCGGCACGCTGGTCGCCTCCGTGCTGCCCGCCAACGCGGCCGGGGTCGAGGGGACGTACGTCGAGTACATCGGCGTCAACCGCAACGCCCGCGGCCGCGGGGTGGCGAAGGGGCTGCTCTACGCCGTCATCGGCGACGCCCTCGAGCGCGGCCGTGACCGGGTCTCGCTCGAGGTCGACGCCGACAGCCCCACCGGGGCCGACGGGCTCTACAAGTCGATGGGCTGGGTGACCGACTACGTCACCGAGTCCTGGCACAAGGACGTCACCGTCTAGGCGCCAACATCGGGGAGGTTGAGGTCGAGCGTCGGCGCCTCGGTGCCGCCGTCGACCTCGAGCATCTTCCCGGTGACGAACTGCCCGGCCCGGGAGGTCAGGTAGACCACCGCGGCGGCGATGTCCTCCGCCTCCCCGATGCGTCCGAGCGGTGTCTTCGACTCGATCTCGCCGCGCATGGTGTCGTCGCCCGCGACGAACTCGAGGGCGCTGGTACGCACCGAGCCGACGAAGATGCCGTTGACCCGGATCCGCGGCGCCAGGTCGGTCGCGGCCAACCGCGTCCAGTGCGCCAGCGCCGCCTTCGCGGTGCCGTAGGCGAGATAGCCCCTCCCCGCCGTACGTCCCATCATCGAGCTGATCGACACCACCGACTGCTGCCCGTCCGGGCTCTTCACCAGGTACGGCACCGCCGCCCGAGTCAGTGCGTGCGCCGTGGTCACGTTGAAGTGGAAGGCCTCCTCGAGGTAGCCCTCATCGGTGTCGAGGAACGTGTTCGGGATCGTCCCGCCCACGTTGTTGACCACGATGTCGAGGCGCCCGAACTCCTCGTACGCCGTCGCCGCCAGCCCTGCCGTCGCGTCCGTGTCGGCCAGGTCCGCCGGGACCACCAGCGCCCGCCGACCCACCGCCTCGACCTTCTCGGCGACCTCCCGGAGCTGCTTCTCGGTACGCGAGGCGATCACCACGTCCGCCCCGGCCTCGGCCAGCGCCACCGCGGTGGCCGCCCCGATCCCGCGCCCCGCTCCGGTCACGACGGCCACGTGGTCGGTCAGTCTGAATCGATCAAGAATGCTCATCTGGTTTTCCTTTCCTGCCGAGAAGGCGCCCCCGTCGGCCGAGGCGTCACGCGCGCCGGTCGAGTGGGCAGCACGGTGACGTTTCGGCCGACGCAGGTGACGCCTCGGCTTCAGTTGGTTCCGGGGACGAGGCCGCGGCCGGTGATCAGCGGAAGATCGAGAGGGGAGATGAGGCCGGGTTCGGCGGCGACGACGGCGGGGATGGCGTTGACCAGGCGCTGGGCGGTGACGATCATCCCGGAGACGTTGTGGTCGCCGTGCTCGCCGTGGTGGCTGAACTCGACGGTCATCGACGGTTCGCCGGTGACCTCGATGCGGTAGCAGCCGTCGCCGGTGGCCGGGGTGGGCCAGTCGGGATCGGACTCCGCGTCGGTCCGGGTGACGTGCTCGAGAGTGATGCGGGGGACTCCGTCGACGCTGCCGGTGACGGTGAAGCGTACGGAGCCCTGGGTGCCCTCGGCGATGTCCACCGACACGGTCTTGGTGTCCTTGACCGCAGGACGGCGCTCGACGTGCTCGACGAGCGGCTCATCGAGGGTCACCCCGAGGCCCGCGGCGAGGACCCGGACGACGGGGCCCCACGCAGTGCTCAGCACGCCCGGCTCCCACAGGAACGGCTTGTCCTCCAGCGAGCCCCCGAAGCCGAAGAGGTCCTTCATCACGACCGGCTGGAAGTACGTCGAGTAGTCGGCGATCTCGCTGACCCGGAGATGGTCGATCCGCTGCGACAGCGACGTCACCGCGAGCGGCAGGACGTCGTTGGCGAAGCCCGGATCGATGCCGTTGACATGCAGCGACGCACCGCCCTCGCGGCCTGCCTCGTCGATGCCCGAGATCATCTCGTCCGGCAGCGTCCCCTGCGGGTGTACCAGGATCACCGGCCCGGAGGAGACCACGTTGACCCCGTCCCGGATCAGCCCGGTCAGGTCCTCGATCGCCTCGAAGACCCGGTCGTCGGTCATCGCCGCGTGGACGACGCAGTCCGGGGCGAGCGCGAGCAGCTCGTCGCGCGAGGTGGTCGCCGCCACCCCGAGCGTACGTCCGAGCCCGGCCAGCTCCCCGGCGTCCTTTCCTGCCTTCGCCGGGGTCGAGGTCCAGACCCCGACCAGCTCCAGGTCGGGATGGGCATCGACTCCCGCGATCGCATGGCGACCCACCGTCCCGGTGGACCAGACGACGACTCGGAGCGGCTTCTCGGGACTCTGTGGACCTCTGGGCGTGTGGGACATGCGCCAAATCTAGAACGCGTTGCAGTTTCGCGAAAGTGATTCGCCGAGGAAACTCGCCGCCGCTACGTTGGCGCCCATGACCGAGGCACTCTTCGAGGACACCCGCCATCCGACCGGTGCCCCCTACGTCGCGGACGAGTCCACGACCCTTCGCACGTTCCTCGACTTCCATCGGGCGACCCTGCTCAGGCAGGTCGCGGACCTCGACCACGACCAGCTCAACCGTCCCTTCCCGCCCACCACCATGACGCTGGCCGGACTCCTCAAGCACATGGCGTACGTGGAAGACATCTGGTTCGGCGTACGCCTGGCCGGCGCCGGCCAGGCCCCGCCCTTCGACACCGCGCCCTGGGATGCGGATCCCGACTGGGACTTCACCAGCGCCTCCGAGGATGACCCCGAGACGCTGTGCACCCTGCTCCGCGACGCGATCGCTCGCTCCAACGGGCTCACCGACGCGGCTGGCTCCCTCGACCAGATCGCGGCCGGCACGACCCGCGACGGCCAGTCGATCAGCCTGCGCTGGATCCTGGTCCACATGATCGAGGAGTACGCCCGCCACTGCGGCCACGCCGACCTCATGCGCGAGGCCATCGACGGAAAGGTTGACCTCTGATGCAGATCCGCGAAGCGACGGCCGAGGACTGGCCCCAGATCTACCCGTTCTGGTCCGAGATCGTGGCGGCGGGGGAGACCTACGCCTACCCCGAGGGCCTCACGTCAGAAGAGGCCAAGGACCTGTGGATGTACGACCACGTGGTCGTCGCGGTCGAGGGCGAGGCCAAGGACGAGCACATCCTCGGCAGCGCCAAGATGGGCCCCAACCGCCCGGGCCGCGGCAGCCACATCGGCACCGCCTCGTTCATGGTCTCGCCGAAGGCCCGCGGCAAGGGGGTCGGCCGTGCCCTCGGCGACTACTGCGTGAGCTGGCACCGCGAGCAGGGCTTCCACGGCATCCAGTTCAACGCGGTCGTGGAGACCAACACCACCGCCGTACGCCTGTGGCAGTCCCTCGGATTCGAGATCATCGGGACCGTCCCGGACGCGTTCGACTCGACGTCGCACGGCCGGGTCGGCCTCCATGTGATGTATCTGCCGCTGGCCTGACCTCAGGCGGTCGCGGGGAAGCCGATGCCGGTGTTGGCGTGGCAGCGGTAGCCGTTGGGCACGCGGTCCAGGTACTGCTGGTGCGCGGGCTCGGCGGCGTAGAAGGTCGGGACCTCGCGGATCTCGGTGGTGATCTCGCCGTAGCCCCGCCGGGCGATCTCGTCGCCGTAGACCTTCGTCAGCTCCTCAGCGGTCTCCCGCTGCGCGTCGGAGACGAAGTAGAGCGCCGAGCGGTACTGCGTACCGACGTCGTTGCCCTGCCGCATCCCCTGCGTCGGGTCGTGCACCTCGAAGAACTTCTTGACGAGGTCCGCGTAGGAGACCACGGTGGGGTCGAAGACGACCCGGACCGCCTCGGTGTGGTTGGTCTGACCGCTGCAGACCTCGTCATAGGTCGGGTTGGCCGTCGTGCCGCCCTGATACCCGACAGCGGTCGAGTAGACCCCCGGCGTCTGCCAGAAGATCTCCTCGGCGCCCCAGAAACAGCCGAGACCGAAGTACGCCACCTCCGACCCCTCCGGCGCGGTGCCGTCCTCGGGGGAGGCGAGCAGCGGAGTCCCCAGGACGCGGTGCTTCGCGGGCAGGTCGAAGAGGGCCTGGTCGCGCCCGGCGAGGGTGCGGTCCTCGGGGAAGAGCTGTCTTGGCCGACCGAACATGAGTGACCTCCAGAAAGTCAGGGTTGCTACCAGTCTCCAACACAGTTCGACGCGCGAACGTTCCCGGATGGGCTGCGAGGTGGGATCGGACGTAGGCTCGGTTGTGTGAGCGAGCAGCAGCACCTCGGCAAGGCCGGTTTCGAGACCAAGGCGATCCATGCGGGCTACGAGCCCGACCCGACGACGGGTGCGGTGATCCCGCCGATCTACGCCACCACGACCTACAAGCAGGACGGCGTCGGTGGCCTGCGCAACGGCTATGAGTACAGCCGCTCCGCCAACCCGACCCGCACCGCGCTCGAGGGCGCGCTGGCGGCTGTCGAGGACGGCGAGAAGGGGTTCGCCTTCGCCTCCGGTCTGGCCGCCGAGGACACCCTGATCCGCAGCCTGATGCGGCCCGGCGACCACATGGTCATCCCCGACGACGCCTACGGCGGCACCCACCGGCTGATCGACAAGGTCGAGAGCCAGTGGGGGATCGCGCACACCCCGGCCCAGGTCGCCGACGTCGACGCGGTCGCGGCCGCGATCCAGCCGGGCAAGACCAAGGTCGTCTGGGTCGAGACGCCGACCAACCCGCTGCTCAACATCGCTGACATCGCAGGCCTTGCCACGGTCGCCCACGAGTCCGGCGCGCTGCTGGTCGTCGACAACACCTTCGCCAGCCCGTACCTGCAGCAGCCGCTCACCCTCGGCGCCGACGTCGTGGTGCACTCCACGACGAAGTACGTCGGTGGCCACTCCGACGTCGTCGGCGGCGCTGTGATCGTGCGTGACCTCGGGCTCGCCGAGAAGATCGGCTACCTCCAGAACGCCGCCGGCGCGATCGCGGACCCGTTCGGTGCCTGGCTGACGCTTCGTGGCCTCAAGACCTTGGCCGTACGCATGGACCGCCACTGCGACAACGCCGAGCGCGTCGCCGACTTCCTGACTTCGCACCCGAAGGTCGGCGAGGTCATCTACCCGGGCCTGGAGACGCACCCCGGGCACACGATCGCCCAGAAGCAGATGAAGCGGTTCGGCGGCATGATCTCCTTCCGCGTCACCGGCGGCGAGGCCGCTGCGCTCGCGGTGTGCGAGCGCACCAAGATCTTCACGCTGGGCGAGTCGCTCGGCGGTGTCGAGAGCCTGATCGAACACCCCGGGCGCATGACCCACGCGTCGGTCGCGGGCACCGACCTCGAGGTGCCGGCCGACCTGGTCCGGCTCTCCGTCGGGATCGAGTACGCCGAGGACCTCGTCGCGGACCTCGAGCAGGCCCTTGACCAGAGCTGACGCGCCACAGACCGCCGTCTGCGTCGACTTCGGCTCCACCTGGACCAAGGCGCTCCACGTCGACCTCGTCTCCGGCGAGATCCTCGGCACCGCGAGCGCACCGACGTCGCTGCACGAGGTGATGGAGGCGTACGACGCCTGCCTGACCGTGCTCACCGACAAGGACTCCCGGGCGGCCGACGCCGAGATCCTCGCCTGCTCCTCGGCCGGCGGTGGTCTCCGGATCGCCGTGGTCGGCAACGAGGAGCTGGTGACCGCCGAGGCCGGGCGCCGGGTGGCGCTGTCGAGCGGGGGCAAGGTCGTCGCGGTCGTCTCGATGGCCTCACCTGACGCCAGGGCAGCACTTCGCCGCACACTCGACACGACAAAGCCGGACCTTGTGCTGCTCACGGGAGGAACGGATGGAGGCAACGGGGAGGCGTTGCTCCAGGGCGCGGAGGAACTGGCAGCGGCAACACGCGCCGGCGTATGGCACGGCCCGGTGGTAGTTGCCGGCAACAACGCGGTTGTTGATCAGGCGGCCGGGTATATGGCAAACACCAAGGTGGGCCTCGACGTCATTGTCGCCGACAACGTCGTTCCCAAGATCGGCGTGCTGGCGCCCGAGAGCGCCCGCGCGGCGGTCCGGGAGATGTTCCTCGAGCACGTGATCGGCGGCAAGAACCTCAGCAGCCGGGCAGACTTCCGGCGGATCGTCCAGGGGGCGACCCCCGATGTAGTGCTCCAGGGAGTCGAGACGCTGGCCGAGGTGCTCGGCGAGGACGTGGTCGTCGTCGATGTCGGCGGCGCCACGACCGACGTGCACAGCGTGGTCCGCCCCGACCCCGAGGCGGAGCACGTACGCGAGGAGGTCGTCGCCGTCACCCCGGTTACCCGGACCGTCGAAGGCGATCTGGGCATGCGCTGGTCGGCGACCACGACGCTCGCGGCGGCCGATCACTCCGACCCGAGCCTCGCCGAGTCGGATCTCTCCGGCGAGGTCGAGCATCGGCGCAACCACCCCGGCTGGCTGCCGCGCACCGAGCAGGACAAGGACATCGACGAGCTCCTGGCGAGGATCGCGATCTCCACCGCCCTGCAGCGGCACGCGGGACGCTCCCGGGTCGTCCTGTCCCCGAGTGGCAAGGTCATCGAGCGCACCGGCACCGACCTGCGCCGCGTCGGCGTGGTGATCGGCTCCGGCGGCGTACTCCGGCACGGTCGCCGGGGCATCGAGGAGCGGGTGATGCGCTGGTCGGCCCGCGGTGGATGGCAGCTCCCGGACGAGCCGCTGCGGGAGGTCGACAGCGACTACGTGCTGGCCGCGGTGGGCCTGCTCGCGCGGTCGCACCCCGCGACGGCAAGGCACCTTGCGACCCACCTCACACCCTCCCGGTAGCCTCTGTCAGGTGACAGATCAGGGGGATGTTCCCGGGGGCGAGAAGCGGACCGCCAAGGATGGCCTCGAGCGGATGACAGGCGCGTTCAGACGCAACCGGCAGGCGCGTGAGGAACACCGTCACGCCCAGGACGAAGCCGACGCGCGTGAGTCCGCCGAGGTGGCCAAGGAGGCCGCCGCGGAGGCCCGTGAGTCGGCCGAGAACTTCGCGTTACGCCTCGTCAACCAGTTCGAGCGTCTGCGTGAGGAGCGCCAGGAGCAGCTGGCCGCGCCGGAGCCGGTGACCGCTCCCAAGGCGGTCAGCCGCACCGACGTCCCCTATGGCGTCGAGCTCTCCGCGCAGTGGGCCTGGCGGTTCCTGGTCATCGTGGCCGCCGGCTACCTCATCGTCCGCGCTCTCGGTTACCTCAGCATCGTCGTGGTCCCGCTGATCATCGCGCTGCTGATCGCCGCGCTCGTCTCCCCGGTCGTCAACGGCCTGGCTCGGGTCGGTCTGAAGCGGAGCATCTCGGCGCTCTTTGTGGTGATCGGCGTGCTCGTGGTGGTCATCGCTTTGCTGAGCTTCGCCGGCACGCAGGTCGCCAACGGGTTCAACGACCTGGCTGGGCAGACCGTCAAGGCGCTCGACGAGATCCGCGACTGGCTGATCAACGGGCCGTTCAACGCGAGCGAGACCCAGATCGACACCTGGCTCAACACGGTGCAGAACACCCTGGAGGAGTGGGCGGCGTCGTACGCCTCCAACCCGTTCTCCCGGGTCAGCGAGGTCGGCGGGGTCGCCCTCGACGTCTTCGCCGGCCTGTTCATCGTGCTCTTCTCCACCTACTTCTTCTGCGCCGAGGGTGAGCGGATCTGGGGCTGGCTGGTCCGGCTCGCGCCGCGGGCCGCGCGCAGCCGGATGGACAGCTCGGGCCGGGTCGCCTGGGTGTCGCTGACCCAGTTCACCCGGGCCACGGTCATCGTGGCCGCGGTGGACGCGGTCGGCATCATGATCATCGCCGCGGCCCTGCAGGTCCCGTTCGTGGCGGCAATCGGCGTACTCGTCTTCCTGAGCTCGTTCGTCCCCCTGATCGGTGCGACGGTCGCCGGCGCGGTCGCCGTGCTCGTCGCGCTCGTCTCCCAGGGCCCGTTGACGGCGCTGCTGATGCTCGGTGGCGTGATCCTGGTCCAGCAGCTCGAGGCACACGGCCTGCAGCCGTTCCTGCTCGGCCGCTGGGTACGAGTCCACCCGCTCGGCGTCATCCTGGCGGTCGCGACCGGCATCGTGCTGGGCGGCGTGGCCGGTGCGCTCGTGGCAGTGCCGCTGGTGGCCGCCCTCAACGCGGTGGCCAACCATCTGACCGCCACGGCCCCGGCCCAAGCTCAGGCGCCGACGTCGCCTCCGCCTCCGTTGCCGGCCAACGGCCCGACCTCCCCACCCCCGCCGAGCCCAGGAGCAGGCAGTGCCTGAGATGCATGGTCAGCCGACGACCGGTCAGCCCACGTATGGCGACATCCTCGAAGCCCGCGAGCTGCTGCGCGACCACATCACCGAGACCCCTGTCCAGGGAGCCCGCTGGCTCACCGACATGATCGGCGACACGGTCATCCTCAAGTGCGAGAACCTGCAGCGTACGGGCTCTTTCAAGGCCCGCGGGGCCTTCGTACGCATCGCCCGGCTGACCGAGGAGCAGCGCAAGTACGGGGTGGTGGCCGCGAGCGCGGGCAACCACGCCCAGGGCGTCGCGCTGGCGGCGACGACCCTCGGCATCCCGTCCACCGTGTTCATGCCCGAGGGCGCGCCGATCCCGAAGGAGAAGGCCACCCGGGCGTACGGCGCTGAGGTGATCTTCGAGGGGCAGTACGTCGACCAGTGCCTCGAGGCCGCGATGGCCTTCGCCGAGCGCACCGGTGCGGTGATGATCCACCCGTTCGACCACCCCGACGTCGTCGCGGGTCAGGGCACGATCGGGCTCGAGATCCTCGAGCAGGCGCCGGACGTGAAGACCGTCGTCATCCCGCTCGGCGGTGGTGGGCTGCTCGCCGGTGCGGCGCTCGCGATCAAGTCGAAGCACCCCGACGTGAAGGTGGTCGGCGTGCAGGCCGAGACCGCCGCCGCCTACCCGGTCTCGCTGCGCGAGGGCCGTCCGATCCGGCTCGACAAGATGCCGACGATGGCCGACGGCATCGCGGTCGGCCTGCCGGGGGAGACCAACTTCCCGATGATCCAGGCCTACGTCGACGAGATCCGTACGGTCTCGGAGGAAGCGATCTCGGGGGCGCTGCTGGCGCTCGCCGAGCGGGCCAAGCTGGTCGTCGAGCCCGCCGGCGCGGTCGGCGTGGCCGCTCTGATGGACGCGCCCGAGGCCTTCGAGGGCCCCGTCGTGGTGGTGCTCTCCGGCGGCAACATCGACCCACTCCTGCTCGGCAAGGTGATCCAGCACGGCATGACGCTGGCCGGGCGCTACCTGCCGGTCGCGGTGACGATCCCCGACCAGCCCGGTGCGTTGGCCACCCTGCTGTCGGTGATCGGCGACACCGGAGCCAACGTCATGGAGGTCGTGCACTCGCGCACCAACCCTGGACTACGACTCGCCGAGGTCGGCGTGCAGCTCCAGCTGGAGACCCGGGGTCAGACCCACGCCGAGCGAGTGCTCGAACAGCTGCGCAGCAAGGGATATCCCGCGACCACGCACCAAGGCCACGCCTGACGTTCCGTGGAACGGTCCCGAGGTCAGATTGCGCAACGTTTCGGTCGCGAACTGTCTTCGGGTGTGGTTGCCTTGTTAAACTGAACCTTCTGACAATCTCCCGTGGAACGTTCGGCTGGGTGAAACCATGCCCGCAAAGCAGGGAGAAAAGGCGCCGGTTGATGGGGGTTGACCGGCGCCCCTTACCTATTCACTACCCATCAGGAGTAACTCGCTATGACTCAGTCGACCGAGACCACGGCTGCCACTATCTGGCTCAGCAAGGGTGCATTCGACAAGCTCACCGCGGAGTTGGAATCCCTGAAGGGCCCCCGACGCCAGGAGATCCTTGCCGAGATCAGCTCCGCCCGCGACGAAGGTGACCTCAAGGAGAATGGCGGCTACCACGCCGCTCGCGAGGAGCAGGGCAAGCTCGAGGGTCAGATCCAGCAGCTCGAGGCACTGCTGCGCAAGGCCGACACCACCGTCCCCGAGGACGACGGTGTCGTCTCGGTCGGCAAGCTGGTCACATTCAAGTTCGAGGGCGATGACGACGACGAGGCCGAGACCCGCCTCATCGCCTCGATCGAGATGAAGGACTACGCGGGCGGCGTCGAGATCTCCTCTGCCGCCTCGCCCATCGGCGCTGCCCTCATCGGTGCCAGCGTCGGTGACACCGTGACCTACGAGGGTCCTCGCGGGCCGCTCAAGGTCGAGATCCTGAAGACTGAGGTTTTCACCGGGTAGGGATACCCGGTTAACCGGGTATCCCTGCACTTCTCTGGCAATGCAACGCCAGAGAAGTGCAGGGATTGCCTGAGAAGTACGGTCACTCGACCGTGCACTCACCCCACTCGACCCGCAGCGCACGGCGCTCGGTCGGGATGGTGATCGTCTGGCGCCCCTCGGTGGCGGTGAACTCGAGGTGGCCGACCTTCTCCTCCTGGTCGTCCTCGGCCTCGACGGAGCAGACCGGCTTGGCGTCCTTGTCGTGGAGGCGTACGACGAAGGTCACCTCGACCTCGTTCTCGCTGACGGCCTCCCACTTCTCCAGCCCTGAGGAGACCTCGGGGTGAAGGGCCAGCCACAGCGCCCAGCCGAACCAGCCGATGATCGCCACCAGGGCGAGGACAAGTCCGATCATGAGTACGCCCGGGCGACGGCTCGGGCCGCGGCCGTAGCGGGCCGCGATGCGGGATTCTTCAGAGTTCATGGCTTCGGGCTCCGCTTCAGCAGGCTCACGGCTTCGGGATCCGCTTTCGGCAGATGACGGCGTGCTCACGGGAAACATGGTCCCACCCCGCCGAAGGAGACCGCACATCCGTCCCCGGACGCCTACCACCAAAGTTGTCCGCGGAGTGGGAGCGGGTAACCGATTGGTGAGACGGAGCGTGGTTAGGATTGAACCCATGCCAGAGCAGCTCCAGCAGGCGTTCCGCCTGATGCACGTGCACGCGCACCCCGACGACGAGTCGAGCAAGGGCGCGGGGATCACCGCGAAGTACGTCGCCGAAGGGGTCGACGTCCATGTCGCGACGTGTACGGGCGGCGAGCGGGGCGACATCCTCAATCCGAAGATGGAGCGCCCCGGGATCCTGGAGAACATCCACGAGATCCGCCGCGAGGAGATGCATCGCGCCCGCGACATCCTCGGCATCAAGCAGGACTGGCTCGGCTTCGTCGACTCCGGTTGGGTCGAGGAGTTCATGCTGGTCAAGGAGATGGGGGCCAAGGACTGGTCGCTGCTCCCCGAGGGCTGCTTCGGCCGGACGCCGCTCGAGGTGAGTACGCGCCGGCTCGTCGAGATCATTCGGTCCTTCCGGCCGCATGTCGTCACGACGTACGACGAGAACGGGGGCTACCCGCACCCGGACCACATCATGTGCCACCGGGTCTCGGTGGAGGCGTTCCGGGCGGCGGGCGACCCTGACCTGTTCCCGGACGCGGGCGAGCCGTGGCAGCCGCTGAAGCTCTACTACAGCCACACCTTCAACTACCCCCGCATGATCGCCCTGCACGAGGCGATCAAGCGTCATGGCCTGGCCTCGCCGTACGAGGAGCGCCTCGAGGACTGGAAGCAGGACCCGGGCTGGGACGAGCGGGTCACCACGAAGGTGGAGTGCGCTGACTTCTTCGGCGTACGGGACCAGGCCCTGCTCGCGCACGCCACCCAGATCGACCCCGACGGTCCCTGGTTCGCGGTGCCCCGGGAGATCGAGAAGGAGGCCTGGCCGACCGAGGACTACGAGCTGGTGACCTCCTACGTGCCGGTGCCCGAGGCGGAGAAGCGCGAGGAGACCGATCTCTTCGCCGGTCTCGACGTCTCCACCGCCGACGACGAGGGCAAGGCCGCGGTCGGCCGCGAGATCAGCTTCGGCAAGGTCGTCACCGCCTGAGGATCTCTCAGGCACAGGTGAGACAATGTCAGTATGTCCGGCCTCCCGATGACGACGCAGACTCTGCACACCTCCCAGCCCGCTCCCGAGCCCACCCCGCCCCAGGACGAGGACGTGGTCGCGGGCTGGACCGCCTTCGGCATCTTCATCGCGCTCTGCGTCGCCGTCGCGGTGATCGCGTGGAGCATGCTGCGTCAGTTCAAGAAGGTCGAGAAGGCCAAGGTCGAGGGTGTCTTCGGCGAGGAGGCCCAGGCCGAGGCGATCGCCCAGCAGGCCGCCAAGGACGAGATCAAGAAGCTGAAGCGCTAGCTTCCGCCCGCCGGCGACGCCGCACGAGCCACCACCCGCCGGCACCGACCAGCGCGATCGCGCCGAGGGTGCCGCCGATCTGGAGCAGTGCGCTGAGCCCGGTTGCCGCGGCCCGGGACTCGTCGAGGGACCAGCCGTGGGAGCGGGTGGTCCCTGCGTACGCCGCCTTCTGACCGTTCGGCCCCGAGGCGAGGGTCTGGTACGCCGGATGCAGGTCGGTCATCATGTCGATTTCGATCTTCGTGGCCGAGGCCGGTGACGGGCAGTCGAAGGTGACCGTGGTGCCATCGGCGATCAGATCCTGGCCGGCCTCGACCGACCCGTCGCAGCCCTCGATCCGGATGTGGTCCAGCACATAGTCGGCGTAGGCCTCCGACCGCGCCAGTGCCTTCTCGTCCCCGGGCTCGTAGAGGACGACGCCGTCGAGCGTCATCCGGTCCGGCGGCAGGGCTCCGACCTGCACAGCGAGGTAGGCGACGTCATCGGTGGCCCCGAACCGCCAGGTCACCTCGGGAGCGCCGGTGGTGCCGGCGATCGTCGCGGTCTGCGGGGCTCCGAACGGATGAGCGTCGGCGGGCAGGCCCGCGGTGGCCGCCAGCAGGATGCCGGCGACCACCGCGAGAACCTTGAGGAGACGAGGCACTAACGCTGCCTGACCGTCAGCGTGAGGTTCGTCGTGGCCGGTGCGTGTGTGTCGTCACCCGGGTAGAAGACCTGCACCTGGTGACGGCCCGGCGGAGGCAGCACGTCGACCTCGCACTCGGCGACCCCGCGTCGCACCCGCGCCTCGCACAGGACGTCCTCACCGATGAGGAACTGCACCGTGCCGGTGGCGCTGCGCGGCGCGACCGACGTACGGAGCACCAGGTCCCGTCCGAAGCGGACCGTGACGTCCTTCGCGGTGAGTCTGACCGGGGTCAGCTCAGGGACGTCTGCCTCCTCCACGACGACCGCGCGCGAGGCGACGGCCTGGTTGCCGTTGGCGTCGGTGACCGTGTAGGTGAGCGGGTAGGCGCCCGGCGTGTTCACATCGACGCTGCCGGAGACCTGGATGCTGCCGGTGAGGTCACCGTCGGTGTTGTCGGTCGCGCTGACCCCGTCCAGCGGGTCGAACTCCGCTCCCACCTCGATCGTCGTCGAGGCCGGGACGGTCAGCACCGGCGGCGTCGCGTCGGTGCCGGCCGCGGTGGCCAGGAAGACGCCGCCGAACTGGTCGACCGAGCCGAGCGTCTGGGCCTCACCGGTGCGGGAGGTCGAGGTCCAGGCGTACACCTCGCCCTCGGTCAGCCCGGCCCACTCCACCGTCGCCGGCCAGCCCGAACGCGCGGTGTCGGTGCCGATCACGGTGTCGGTCGGGGTGACTACCGTCAGCGCGTCGGTCGTGAAGGACGTACGCCTGGTGGAGAGGTCCACGGGCAGCGTGAGGTTGTCCTCGGCGCCGTTGTAGCGGTGCCGGTCGTCGTACTCCGTCGCCCCGAAGTCGTCCAGGTGCGGGGAGTAGGTGTCGATCGACATCTCCGAACGCTCGGTGTCGAACTGCAGCAGGCGCAGGTAGGAGGCGCCGAACTGCAGCAGGTCGGTCGACTTGTGGTCCACCGTCCCGTCACCGTTGAGGTCGATGTTGCCCGAGGCGTCGACGGAGTCGGGGAAGAGCTCACCGGCGGTCACCTTGTAGAACTGGTAGTCGGCCAGCAGCTCGACCACATTGTGCGACACAGTGGCGCCGATGCCGCGCTTGAGGTTCGTGCCGACGCCGTGCTCGTGGCCGGCGAGGACCAGGAACACGTTGGGGTTGGCCTCCACGACCTGGTCGAAGAGCCGGGAGCCGTCGGTGGAGAAGTTGGCCCCACGCCCGTCGGGAGCCGAGGAGGGCGCCAGGTAGGCGTGGGTGCTCAGGATGCCGTTGCGGTCCGGGAAGCGCGCGAAGATCTCGCTCGCCCAGTCCGCCTCCTCCGGAGTGACGCCGTAGGAGAGACCGACGGCGACGAAGTCGAGCCCGCCGGCGGAGAAGAGCACGTAGTTGTTCTGGTTGTCCGTGCCGGGCGTGACCACGTTGCCGGAGGCGTCGGTCTCCTCGTCCCAGGCGTGATAGGAAGCGCCGTCAGGCCACGCCTGCGCCGCGTCGTAGTAGCGCGACGGGCTGAAGTAGCGGCTGAACCTCGACTGCGCTCCGGTCTCGCGGCCACCCTGGTTGTCGTGGTTGCCCGCGACCACCTGGTTGACCACACCCGCCTCGTCGAGGATGCCCTGCGCGTCCGAGGTGAACTCGAACTCGCGGGTGATCTGCTCGTCGAGCCCCGGGTAGAGCAGGTTGCCGTTGGCGTCGGTGGCCAGCGGGTCCTTGGTGTCGTTCTCGGTCACGTCGCCGGTGTGCGAGGTGAACTCGATCTTGCGCTGGTCGGCGTTGTCGCGGATCCACTCGGTCTCAGCGCGGTAGGCGCGCTGCCAGACCGCCTGCTCCTCGACCAGCTGCACGTCCGAGGGCTCCTCGATCCCGTTGAAGTTCTCGTACGTCCCGCCGGCCGCGCCCTCGGCGATGTACTGGGTGTCGGTGAAGTGCGCGAAGGAGAAGTCGTAGTCGTCGGGGTTCTCGAAGTGGTCCTTGTCGTCGGCGGCCGACTCGTCGCGCGGCGAGAGGTCGTCGGCGAACGGGTCGATGCCGGCCACCAGGACGTGCACGACGTCGTTGTCGACGTGGGCGGCCAGCGCCCGGCCCTGCAGCGTGGTGTCGCCGTCGGCGATCCCGCGGGCGGAGGCGAGCTCGTCCCAGCGGCTCTCGACGGTGTTCCACACCCGTAGCGAGACCGAGCGGGCCGGGTCAGTCGTGCCGGTCCAGACCACGTGGCGACGCGAGTCGGAGGCCGGGACGGAGACGTCGTAGCGCTGGAACGGGATCAGCTTGCTCGAGGCGCTGTCGGTGGTCTGCCCGTCCGGCTTCTGGCTCCCGGCGATCGTCTCGGGGGAGGAGTAGTCGAACTCGAGCGCGCTCGGTAGCACCGGCACGACCCCCTGGAAGCCGCCGTCGGCGACCGAGGCGGAGGCCGCCTTGAAGGTGGTGGTCACGTCCGAGCCGTCGGGGCTGTTGGCGATCGCGGAGAGCGTCACCTTCCCCTTGCCCTGACCGGTGTCGGTGCCGCCGCCGGTCGGGATGGCGTCGGAGGTGAAGGTCGAGGTGTGCGCGACCGGCCGCCCGAAGACGTCCTTCGCGGTGATCTCGATCGTGTGCTCACCGCGAGCGAGGCCTGCGCCGATCTCCTGGCCGGGCCGGATCGGGTCGCCGTCGAGCGTGTAGGTCCAGCCGGAGGCGTTGCCCTGGTTGGTGATGTCGACGGCGAACTCGGTCGGCGTGGTGAGGTGCGAACCGGCCGCGGGGGTGGTGCCGTCGACGACGACTCCGGCGTCGCGTACGTCACCGAGCGCGGCCACGTTGAGGGCGTTGGCCTGGTCGGCGGTGAGCACGTCTGTGAAGATCCGCGCGTTGCGTACGGTGACCGGCGACCAGAACTGGTTGACCGAGTCGGCCCCGACGTAGAAGGAGTTGAGGGCGCCGCCGCCCGGGCGGGTCAGCGGGGCGGGAGCGGCGATCGACGCGGCCAGCGCGCCGTCGACGTACAGCCGGGCGGTCGAGCCGTCCCAGGTGCCGACGGCGTGGTACCAGCGGCCGGTCTCGATCGCGACCTGCACGTTGCGGTAGGCACCGCCGGCGTGGACCGCGAAGGTCAGCTTGCCGCTGTAGACGACGATCGAGTAGCCGCCGCCCTCCTTCTCCGAGCAGATCGAGTGCTCGGTCCCGTTGGGGAAGGTGCCGTTGTCCTTGAAGGTGCATTCGATGGAGACCTGCTCGTCGATCTGGTCCCACGCCGCGGAGCCCATCGCATAGGCGTACGCGTCGTTGGAGCCGTCGAAGGAGGCGACCTTGGCGTCCAGCGCGGTGTCGTCGGAGATCACCGGCTCGCCGACCGTGGTCACGACGCGACCGGTGTCGTCGGCCGGGGTGCCGTCGTCGAAGTCGACGTCGAGCACGTCCGCGGCCGGCACCGGGGGAGCGGTGTCGTAGGAGCCGGCCAGCGCCGCGGCCTCGGCGTCGGTCACCGCCCGGGCGAAGAGGGAGGCAGCGGCGAACGAGGCGGGCGGGGCCGGCTGGCCGATCCCGGTGGGAGCCGAGTCGGCGCCGACCACGAAGCGGCGCGAGGTCGCGGCCGGGGCCTGCAGCGCGCCGTTGGCGGCGGTCGAGCCAGCCTTGGTGCCGTTGACGTAGAGGCTCAGCGTCTGGCCGTCCCAGACCGAGAGCACGTGATACCAGCGGTTGGCCGTGATCGGGGTCAGCACCGACTTGTAGCCGCCGCCGATGTGGGCCATCGTGCCCAGGTTGGAGCCGGTCACGTAGACCGAGTAGCCGCCCGCCTCCTTGTTGGAGCAGAGGTCCTTCTCGTTGGTGGTGGGCAGCGTGGTCTCGACCCGGAAGACGCACTCGATGGTGAAGCCCTGCTGCAGGTCGGCCCACGGGTCGTGCTCGACGGAGACCGCGTCGTCGGTGCCGTCGACGGTCATGACATCGGTCGGCATCTCGGCGAGGGTGTCGTCGGTGCCGTACGTCGGCGCACCCCAGGTGCGCGGCTCGAGCGACTGGGCACGCTCGTGCGGGGCGCCGCCCTCGAAGTCGATGTCGAGTACGTCGGGTGTCGGCGCGTCCACGGTCGCCAGCGCGGCGCGCGGCGGACCGGTCAGCGGTGCGCCGACGGCGGTATAGGTCGACGCGCTGGCGGAGGTTACGGCGTCACCGGGCAGGGCGGCGATGACACCACCGGCGAGGGCCAGACCGGCGGCGACGGCGACCAGTCGCCTACGTCCGGGTCTGGCGAGGCTGGCACTCGTTGGTGCGAACACGATGCTCCTTGGGGTCGTGCGGCATGACGTGCGGCATCGCCCGAGGTGCCGAACGGCCGAGGCACACGCCCGGCCATTGGACGAGGATCCTGAGATCCGGTGAACGTGGCCGAGCGGCGTTGTCGACGCCCGTCTGTCCGGTGGGTAAACGCTTGCCGCAGCCGTATCCGGCGACGAAACTCTGTGCCATCGTTTGCGTCTGACATGGACGATTTCTTGACGGGTGACTGGTTCGGCGCGGCGGCTCTGGTCGAGCGCGTGCAGGGCTATCTGGACGAGCCCGGCATCGCCGCGGCCGCCTTCGTGCTCGCCTTCGCCGCCGGCGCTGCGCACGCGATCGCGCCGGGCCACGGCAAGACCCTGGCGGCGGCGTACCTGATCGGCGCGGAGGGCCGGGTGCGCGACGCGGCCTGGCTGGGCGGCTCGGTGGCGGTGATGCACACCTTCTCGGTGCTGGTCATCGCGGTGGCGTGGGCGTTCTTCTCGCTCTCGGATCTCGTACGCCTGGAGAACCTCACCGCCGGGCTGCAGATCGTCGCCGGGGTGCTGATCATCGGCACCGGGCTCTGGCTGCTGCGCCGGCACTGGCGCGCTGCTCGCTCGGGGACCGGGCACGGGCATTCCCACGGGCACTCACACGGCCACTCGGGCGGGCACGGTCACGGCCAGTCAGGCGTACGCCGTCCCGGCATCGTCCTGCTCGGCATCTCCGGCGGCCTGACCCCGTCCCCGGGCGCCTTCCTGGTCCTGGTGACCGGCCTGTTCGCCGGCCGCTCGGCGTTCGCGCTGTTGCTGGTGATCACCTTCGGCCTGGGCATGGCGACGATCCTGTTCGGCGTCGGCCTGCTGGCCCTGGCCGGCAACAACCTCGTGGTCCGCGTCGCCGAGTCGAAGACCTCCCTCCAGGTCGCGGCGAAGGTCACCCCGATCCTGGCCGCGCTCGGCGTCACGGTCCTCGGCGCCGGCCTCACCGTCGTCGGCGTCGGCTCACTCGGCTGACCGCGACCTCACTGCTCAGAGCGTCGGGGCGATGGAGGGCAGCAGGTCCTGGAACGTACGCCCGTTGCCGATCTCGCCGAGCGCGGTCATCGCCCAGCCGCCGTCCTGACGGCTGACCTTGGCCATGATCTCGGCGGTGTGCGGGCCGGTCTGGCTCACGTCGAAGCGGGCGATCTCGGTGTGGGTGTTCTCGTCGACTAGGCGGCAGAAGGCGTTCTGGATCTGGGCGAAGCTCTGTCCGGTGAAGGAGTTGATCGTGAACACGATCTGCGCGACCTCGGCCGGCACACGGTCGAGATGGACGATGATCGACTCGTCATCGCCCTCGCCGGCACCGGTGCGGTTGTCGCCGGTGTGGACGACGGCGCCGTCCCTGGACTTCAGCTGCCGGAACCAGGCCTGGTCGAGGTGGCCGCCGGCCGCGTCGTAGAGGATCGCGGAGGCGTCCATGTCGACGTCGGCGCCACGGAACCCGCCGAAGAGACCCTGTCTGACCGCGTCCCAACCGAGCGCTATCCGTACGTGCGTCATGCTGCTGCCGTCACCTGTGGTGAGCGAGACCGACTGTCCCTTGGCGAGCGAGACGGACAACTGATCCTCCGATGGCTGGACCGACGAGGGGGCATGGCCACCTTAGTCAATCGTGACCGTCACCGGTTCCGTTCCGCTCGCCTTGACCAGGATCCGGTTGTGCTCGGCCTCGCCGACGACCTTGCCGCCCTCGACGGCGATGTCCGGCCCGGAGGGGTAGTGGATCGGGCTGACGAAGATCTCGGTCGGCTCGTCGATCTCCGCGGATGGCTCGTAGGTGTAGCTGAACGCGCCGGTGGCGGGGTCGAAGGAGAGGTCGACGGGGGTGCCGGCCGTGGCCTGCGGGTAGGTGCGGACCAGCGTACGCAGCTTCTCGGACTTCACCGTCGAGAGATCGGCGTCGTCCGCGAACATCCCCTGCGCGCCGTCGGCGGTGGTCGGGTCGTCCCAGTGCTTGTAGGCCCAGTGCATCCAGGAGGTGAAGTGGTCGTCGGCCGAGGCGGTGTCGATGGCCAGCAGCTCGGTGTTGTCGGTCGCGCCGAACTCCGACATCAGGTTGGTCGCGCCCATCGTCTCGGCCTGCTCGAGCGCCTTGAGGTTGTGCGTCTCGTCGTAGTCCTTGCAGCCGCTGACCCCGATCGGGATGCCCTGGGAGTCGAGATAGCCGTAGGGGCAGTAGCTGTGCCAGGAGTAGCCGACCTGGTCGTCGTTGGCCGGCCCGAAGCTCGAGTTGGGGACCTGATTGGCGAGCAGCTGCGACTCGTACCAGACGATCCCGTCGGGGTCGGACCGGCGGATCGCCGCCGTCGCCCTCTCGTACGCCGGCTGGAACTCGTCCCGGTAGGAGCTCGCGCACCCGGTGATCGGGCAGGTCAGCCACTCCCGGCCCGCCCACGGCTCGTTGATGAGGTCGTAGCCCATCGAGTAGGGCTGGTCGCCCCACCGCTGCGCGACCGCGCCCCAGGCCGCGGCCCAGCCGTCCTGCACGCCGTTCCTGTTCGCCCAGAAGTTGTCGTAGACGGTGGCCAGCTCGGGCGTGATGTACGTCGCCGGGAAGGACAGCTTGATCGGCGGGTGCAGGTTGTAGGGCGCCGGCCGTTTCGCTGCCCAGTCGGGCACGCCCTCGCCGCCGTAGGTCTCGTGCCACATGTCCTGGTGGAAGTCGTACTGCATCCAGATGCCCTTGTCGGCGAGCAGGTCGATCACCCGCTGCCAGTCGTCGAGGTAGTCCTCGTCGACCTGCCCGGGGGCGTCCGGGGTCACGCCCGCCCACAGGGTGCCGATCCGGGCGCCGTTGAAGCCGTGCTCCGCCAGCCATTCCGCGTCGGCCGCGGTGAAGCCCTCGGGCGAGTCGGGTGGGACGTACGGATCGTGCTTCCAGACCAGGTTCTGCCCGTGCACCAGCACGACCCGGCCGTGCTGGTCGACCAGCCAGCGCCCCTCGCGGGACAGCCGTTGGGCCCCCTTCGTTGGATCAGCCTCCGCCGGGTCTGCGCCGGCGGGCCCGACCGGGCTCAGCAGCGAGGTCCCGAAGGCGAGCACGGCCGCCGCGGCGGCCACGATTCCGAAGCTTCCCGAGCGACGAGGCATGTCCGGAACCTAATGGTCCCCGCCACCACCGACAAGAACGTGTTCTCATTCTGGACGTATAGCCCGTCAGGACGGGGCCTGCAGTGGACACGGGTGCCCTGCGTGCGGTTGAGTCAGACGAGGAGCATTGGGGGAGAATGTCACCTGTGAGAGACGAAGCGAGCGGCTGGTCAGGCACCTGGGTGGCCGAACGTCTGGGCGTGCGTCTGCGGACGACCGACGCGCCGAGCGGGATGATGCTCACCGATCTGGTCGGTCTGGCGGTGCGACGCAACCCCCGTCGGGCACAGCTCCTGGTCTCCTCCGTCCTCGGCAAGCACGTCCCGACCGACCCGCGTCTGGTGACCGACGCCGGGCTGCGCCTGGGAGCCAAGGCGCGCGCCGCGGCCACCGGTGACGCGGTGGTCCTCGGCTACGCCGAGACCGCGACCGCGCTCGGCCATCTCGTCGCCGACGCCCTCGGGGCGCCCTACCTGCACTCCACCCGCCGGGTCGTCGACGGCATCGAGTCCGTCGCCGACTTCTTCGAGGAGCACTCGCACGCGACCGCCCACCGGCTGCTCCCCGCCGACCCGGCTTTCCTCGCCCGTGCCGAGACCCTGGTGCTGGTCGACGACGAGGTCATCACCGGAAAGACGGTCGTCAACACCATCCGGGCACTGCACAAGAAGTTTCCGCACAAGCACTACGTCGTGGCCGCGCTGGTCGACCTGCGCTCGGAGGCCGACCGTGGCCGGATGGAGCGCTCGATCAAGCGGCTGCGCGCGACGTTGGACGTGGTCTCCCTCGCGAGCGGCGAGATCGAACTGCCCGAGGACCTCGCCGACAACGGCAACCGGCTCATCGACACCGTCGAGAACCTCCGTCAGCTGGCCGGGGTCGAGCCGAGCCGGCGTCCTCGCGGCGAGGTCGTCCAGGTCGTCGCGACCTGGCCACGCGCCGTCCCGGAGGGTGGCCGCCACGGCTTCACGGCCGGCGCCTCCGGCTCCTACGAGTCGGCCGTCACGGTGACCGCCGCGGCCGTCGCCGGCCGCATCCCCGACGGCCCGGTGCACGTCCTCGGCACCGAGGAGCTGATGTACGCACCGCTGCGGATCGCCTCCGCGCTGGCGGACCGGCGCGCGGCCGAGGGCCGCCGCCACGAGATCACCTACTCGACGACCACGCGCTCGCCGGTGCTCGACGTCGACGACCCGGGCTACGCGATCCGCACCGCGATCACCTTTCCGTCCCACGACGACCCGGCCGACGGCGACGGGCCACGCTTCGCCTACAACCTGCATGAGGGTGCGTTCGAGACGATCGTGCTGGTCGTCGACGAGCCGGCCGACACCCCCGCGCTGCACGAAGAGGGCGGCCTGGTCGACCAGCTCGCCCGGATCGCGCCGCGGGTCGTGGTCGTGACCATCCCGGCGTACGCCCCGGAGCCGCGCCACGACCAGCCTGCCCGGCAGCTGCCTGCTCCGCTCCACGGGCCGGCCTTCGGCTCCTACGACCGCGACGACGTCGCCTGGCTGCTCAACGACCTGTCCGCGGACCCGGCGGACGCGCCGGCCGAGGAGCACGCAGAGGCACACCGGGAGCTCTTCGACGAGGCCCTGACCGCATCGGCCCAGCGAGTCGCGTACGCCATCGGCCTGGTCACCGAGCAGGTGCTCGCCAGGCGCGGGCAGGATGCCGTGCTGGTCTCCCTGGTACGTGCCGGCATCCCGATCGGGGTGCTGATGCGGCGCTGGGCGCAGCGCGTGCACGGGCTCGACCTGCCCCACTACGCGATCTCGATGATCCGCGGGCGCGGCATCGACCAGACCGCGCTCGCCTACCTCGCCGCCCACCACGACCCCGCCCAGGTGATGTTCGTGGACGGGTGGACCGGCACGGGCGCGATCGCCCGCGAGTTGGCCGCGTCGGTCGAGAAGGCCAACTCGACGCTCGACGCCCATCTGGCCTCGCCGTTCTCCCCGGAGCTCGCGGTCCTCGCCGACCCGGGCCGGAGCGTGGCGGTCTACGGCACCCGTGAGGACTACCTGATCCCGTCGGCGTCCCTCGGGTCGACCGTCTCGGGCCTCGTCTCGCGCCCCGTCATCGACGACGACCGGGTCGGCCCCAACGACTTCCACGGCGCGGTGTTCCACGCCGACCTGGCTCCGGCCGACGTGTCCAGGAAGTTCATCGACACCGTCGCGGCCCGCTTCCCGATCGTGCGCACCAAGGTGATGCTCGATCTCGATGCCCACCTCGGCGGCGACCACACGCCCACCTGGGTGGGCTGGGACGCGGTCGAGGAGGTCGCGGAGAAGTTCGCGGACGGCGACGTCAGCCTCGTTCAAGCCGGCGTCGACGAGACCCTCCGGCTGCTGCTGCACGGCGAGCCGGCGAAGATCCTGGTGGACCCGGCCCATGACACCGACCTGGGCCCCGTCAAGAAGCTCGCCGAGGCGCGCGACGTGCCGGTGGAGCGCATCTCGGGCCTGCCCTACTCCTGCATCGGTCTCGTACGCCCCTGATGCCGGTGCCCCCTCCACAGGACCTGGTCGTCGTCGGGAGCATCAACGTCGACCTGACGGCGGCCGTCGAGCGGTTGCCCGGCGCCGGAGAGACCGTCGGTGGTGGTCGGCTGCGCCGTGACGTCGGTGGGAAGGGTGCCAATCAGGCGGTCGCGGCGAGCCGGCTGGGGGCCCGCGTGCGGATGGTCGGCGCGGTCGGCTCCGATGCCGACGGTGCTTGGGCGGTCGAGACGATCCGGGCCGCCGGGGTCGACGTCGCAGACATCCGCATCACCGACTCGCCGACCGGCACGGCGCTGATCGCCGTCGACACGGCCGGGGAGAACCAGATCGTGGTGTGCAGCGGCGCCAACGCGTCGGTCGGCGTCGATGGGATCTCGGTCGGGGCGGACGAGGCCGCGCTGATGCAGCTCGAGCTGTCCCTGGAGGTGGTCCGTGCCGTCGCAGCGCGGACGCCGGGGTTCGTCGCGCTCAACGCCGCCCCGGCACAGCCCCTCCCGGCCGACCTCGTCGAGCGGGTGGACCTTTTCATCGTCAACGAGACCGAGTACGCCGCCATGCCCGAGCTGCGTGCGGCCCGCCGGGTCGCGGTGACCTACGGCGCCTCGGGCGCGGCCATGATCACCGAGGGCACCGAGACTGCTCGCGTCCCCGCCGCGCCGGCGCCGGACGTGGTCAACACCGTCGGCGCCGGCGACGCGTTCTCCGCTGCGCTCGCCCTCGCGATCCAGGCCGGCACACCGGACGAGCAGGCGCTGCGTACGGCCTGCGCGGTCGGCGCCGCCGCGGTCGCGCACCCCAGCGCCCAGCCGCCGCTGGAGCGGTTGGAGACGTACGTCTAGACCAGCTGCTTGCGGAAGAAGTGGGTGGCGTGGGGGTTGTCGTTGTAGCGGTCGATGCGCTCGTAGCCGGCCCGCTCGTACATCCCGATCGCCTCGCTGAGGACGTCGCGGGTGTCGAGGCGTACGACCCGGTGGCCCAGCCGCAGCGCCTCGGCCTCCAGGTGGCGCAGCAGGCGTGAGCCGAGGCCCGCGCCGCGCCAGGCGGGGTCGACCCACATGCGCTTGATCTCGCCGGTGCCCTCGAACTCGCGGACCGCACCGGAGGCGACCGGGGCGCCGTCGCTGGCGGCCACGAAGAAGGCGCCGTGGGGCGCGCGCAGGGAGGGGTCGTCGCCGAAGCCCTCGTCGCCGACGGTGAACCCGAAGCGGTCGCCGATCTCGGCGAAGTAGTGGCCCATCGCCTCCTGGGCCATCGGGTCGCGCGGGTCGACCTGCTCGATGGTGATCGCGGCGGCCCGTACCAGCAGGTCGGCCGTCGCCAGCGCCTCGTTGAGGCGGTCGCGCTGCCGCTGGGTCAGCGGATCGAGCAGCAGATGGGCGCGCTCCTCGGAGCGGCGCTCGAGGTCGTCCCACTGCTTGAGGCCGTCCTCGGTGAGCGCCACCAGCCGGCGGCGGCCGTCGGAGGGGTCGCGGTCCATCGCGACGTACCCCTTGCTCTCCAGCGTCCGCAGCATCCGGCTGACGTAGCCGGAGTCGAGGCCACCCAGCCTGGTCCTCAGGTCCTGCACGGTAGTGGCCGAAGCTGAGTCGGAGGCGGCGAGCCCGATCTCGTAGAGAATCCGGGCCGTGCCATAGGGGAGGCCGCTGCCGAGGAAGGAGTCCTCGAGCGCTCCCACCCGCCGGACGTAGCTCATGTTGAACTTGCGCATCACCGAGGTGTCCACTGTCATATAACTGACTTTAGTCAGGTATCTACGGGAATCCAAGGCCGAGTATGGCCTGCGGGGTGGGCTGATGCCGGATCGGTGTGCGCCGCCAGAGCAATCGACAGCATCGCCACAGCGAGTCCGAAGAGGGCAGCCGCGCACGCGAGCGCGAGACAGGACGACCGCCAACCGGCCAGCAGTACTCCTAGCGCAGCCGCGACGACGCAGAGCAGTATGACGAGCGCGATCACAACCGTCGCGGTGCCGAGACTGTCCGACTGACTCTGGGCCGCCCGACACACTATCGTCGCGAGGACGATCGCGGTCAGCGCAGTACGCGTACGCGACATCGCGGTTCGCTCGCGCGCGAGGCTCGGGTCCTGCGGCGCCGGACGATTGTTGACCATGGTTCCCTCACTCCCCGAGAAGCGCGAACAACGCCGGACAGCAGCACGCCATGACCGCCGCGGCGGCGAGCACCACGCTCCGAAGTCCGAGGGGCGGCAACGGCGCGCCGGCGCAGATCGCGCTGGACGACCGGCGCCAGCGAATGGTGGCATCGACGGCGAGAAGGCCCCCAACCGCTCCGAGCGTCGCCGCGCTCCAGCCCGCCGCATACGGCAGGTGTTCGGTCGCGCTGAGAATCACCACACCGGCGCCGGCGGCGGACATGGCCAGGCTCGTGCGGATCCACGCGAGCAGGGTGCGTTCGTTGGCGAGCAGGAACCGGTAGTCAGGCAGATCCTCGCCCGACTCGGACGAGTGCGGGTGCGAGTTCACCACAGGCCGAACAACGCCCACATCGTGACCGGCGCCATCGCGACGGCTCCCAGGCCCCAGGCGAGCATCTGACGGAAGAGCCGCTGCCGACTGTCCGTGGTGGTAGCTCCGAGAACAAGCCCGCCGGTCGCGCCGATCGGGTTCAGGTCGACCAGGACCGCCGAGAGCAGCACGGCCAAGACCGCGCCGAGCGGGTTGACCCCGGCGTCGATCAGTGGCGGTAGAAGCGGCAGGACCGTGACGATCACGGCGATGGAGTTGGCGAGGAAGGAGGTGATCGCGGCGATGTAACACAGTACGAGCAGCCCCAGTACCGCGCTGTCACCGATAGTGAGCAGCTCGCCGAGTCGTTTGAAGGCTCCCAGGTGTTCCATGAGGCCCAGATAGGTCAGGAGCCCGCAGATGAGAACCACGGCACCCCATGGGACGCGGTCGATGATGTCGCGCGACTCCAGCTTGAACGCCATCATCAGGACGAAGGCCAGAAGGAAGCCTACGTAGCCCATGTTGAGATCGAAGCCCACGCCGGCGATGACGAGCAGCGCGAGTGCCACAAGAGCGCCGATCATGGCCGGGCGTCCACCGCGTCGCTGGTCCTGGTCGGCATCCACTCGGACTGAGCTGGTCTGGGCCGCGCACTCGCGTAGCCGGTGGCGATAGACGAACATCAAGATCGCAGTCAGGGCGACGCCGATCGCCAAAGGGATGAGGGTGAGCGCCACGTTGCTGAGGCTCGGCATGTCGATCCCGAGCTTGTCGATCTCCGCGTTGGATGTCAGCCCGAACACGGCGATCGGCGAGAAGAGGCCGCATAGGATGCCGTTCAGCATGGAGGCCGCCATCAGGAACTGCGGCAGGCGGTAGGTCTTGGCCATCCCCATGGTGAGCGGCGCCGCGATTGCGATGGCCGCGACCGGGAGAGTGCCGATGCACGCAAGCAGCGCGCCGACGGCGAAGGCGACGACGGGTAGGAGAACCACCTTTCCCCCGGCCAGGCGCCGAGCCACGGAGAGGATGGCGTCCATCGCGCCAGTCATCTGGATGATCGCGAAGAGCGCCATGACGCCCACGATCAGGGTGAAGAACCCCGACGGGAAGAAGGTGGCGAAGTCGTCGGCGTCGACGCCGGTGATCCCGGCGACGATGAAGGCGGCAGGAAAGGCCGCCAGCCCCAGGTGGGCGCGCGGCACGAGTGAGAGTGTCAACAGGACCGCGAGTCCGATGATGGAGACATCGGCGTTCGTCATCGGTGGCTCCTCGTGGTGGTGTGCATGGCGATGATGGGCATGGGGTCCTCTCCTCGGGCGGTGCGGCGGCAGGGCATGGTCAGCGTCATCGGATGACGCCTCGCGCACGAAGCCCGTGGATGTCGGCGGTTGTCACGCCCTTCAACTGGGCCAGCACCTCGTCGGTGTGCTCGCCCAGTGCTGGCGCAGGGCCGCGCTGGGCGAAGTCGAAACCCGAGTACCGTCCGGCCGGCCCGACGATCATGGCGTCGCTGCCGTCTCGGGCCTGAACACGCAGGATCGACCCGCGAGCCTGGACATGGGGGTCGGCCACGATGTCTTCGGCCGTATTGACCGGCGCGGCCGCGATCCCGGCCTCGTGCAGGACAGCAAGCAGGTCGTCCAACGGATAGCTCGCGGTGAACCGAGCGACAGCGTCGTCGATGAGGTCACGATGATCGACTCTGGCCGCCATCGTGTCGAACGACTCCAGGTCGGGCCGGTCCAGGACACGCAGCAGGCGGCGCCACATGCCGTCGGTGGAGGCGGGCAGTACCACCCAGCGTCGGTCGGCGGTGGGAAAGAGCCCGTTCGGCACTACCGCCGGGTTGCCGTTGCCGATCCGTCCGGCACTCACCCCGGTCGCGCCGTAGGTCCCGATGAAGTCCTCCATCATGCGTAGCATCGGCTCGTACAACCCGAGGTCGACCAGTTGCGCCTCACCGGTGAGGTCGCGCTGTCGCATGGCGGCGAGGATGCTGAACGCACCGTAGATTCCCCCGACGCCGTCGGCGATGGGGTAGCCGGAGAACCGCGGTGGCCCTTCCGCGTCGCCGGTGCGGTGGGTCAGGCCGGCGAATGCCTCGACGACTCGGGCGAAGCCCGGCCGGTCGGCGTAAGGACCGGTACGACCGAAGGCGGTCAGATGGAACATGACGATGCCGGGTCGCAACGCGCTGACTGTTTCGAAGTCCAGGCCGAAACGGTTCGCGGTCGGCGCCCGGAAGTTTGTCACGACGACCTCACACGTACGGATCAGCTCATGAAGCAGCGCGACACCCTCGGGTTCGTGCAGGTCCAGAGCGACGCTCCGCTTGCCGCGACCGAACTGCTCCCAGGCGACGGACACGCCGTCATGTAGGGGCGGATAGCTCCGGGTGGGATCACCGCCGGCCGGGTGCTCGACCTTGACCACGTCCGCGCCGAGCTCTCCGAGCAGGGCGCAGCTGAGCGGCGCCGCGAGCACGGTCGACACGTCGAGGACTCGAACGCCGTTTAGGGGTGCAGAAGACACGTGTTCTCCGTTGATGGTCATGCCAATGTGGACAACCACCACTCTGGGGCGCACTTCGTCGCTGGGGAAGAGGCCCTGTGCGATCATGGGTGTCCGGGAAAACCGCTCACGAAATGGGAGTTTCACGTGCGAGTCGAGCGAGCGATCTACTTCGTTGAAGCGGTCCGTGCCGGGTCGCTGCGCGCCGCCGCCAACCGGCTCCAGGTCACTCAGTCAGTCTTGGGTGAGCAGATCACTGCCCTAGAAGAGGAACTCGATACGCACCTCCTCCGGCGGACCCGTCAGGGCGTCGTGCTCACGTCGGCGGGCGCTGCTCTGTTGCCGCGAGCTGAGGAGCTCATTGCCGCGCAACGTGCGCTGCTCGACGCAGCCTCTACCTACTCCCACCGCCTCGTCGGGAGGGTGCGCGTGGGCGCCAACCCGATCCTGGCGGCGCTCTTGCTCACACCGGTCGTCGCCGAGATCAGGTCCCAGCACATGGGCGTCCGGGTCCAGGTCATTGACGGCCCTTCCGGTGACATCCTCGACCGCGTCACCCGAGGACTCCTCGATCTCGCTGTGTTGAGCTCTCTCGGCGGGACCGTGTCAGGTCAGCTTCGCAGGGAGGCGGTCGCGGTCACTCCCATGGCTATCTATGTCTTGCCAGGGCATGAGTTGTACGACCGAAGTTCGGTGTCGTGGCACGAGATCGCTCCCTGGCCGCTCATTTCGATGCGTCGAGACACCACGTTGGGCGAAGGTCTCGCTGCCGGGCTGCCCACGGCGAATGTGGTCGCAGAGGTGTCCAGCATCTATCACATTGTCACCATGGTTGACGCGGGGATCGGTGTAGGTGTCGGAGTACCCGCGAACCTGCCAGGGGTCGCGACTGCCGGAGCGTGGGTGCCGATCCAGGGGGAGGGCAGGATCGTCTCCGAGATCGTCTACAGGGCCGACTCACCTCTCGACCGACCTGCGCAGTTGGTCCGCGACGCGCTCCGGGAACGTGCGAAGGGGCTTGGCTGACGATGGGTGCGGAGTCTGAAATGGCAAACGGCCCGTCCTCTCGGACGGGCCGTTCTGATGGGGTGAGCGACGGGGCTTGAACCCGCGACCCTCGCGACCACAACGCGATGCTCTACCAGCTGAGCTACGCCCACCATCGGCTCGAACAGCGCATGTCCGAGCCAGCAAGAATCATAGGGGAATCAGACCGGATCTGTGGAATCGGGGGTGGCCGCCGGGTCGCCGAGGCCGGTGATCGAGGCTCCGTGCCGGCCGGCGATCTCCTTCGCCACCTCGGAGTCCGGGCCGGGCATCGGCACGAAGACCGCCTCGCGGTAGTAGCGAAGCTCCTCGATCGACTCCTGGATGTCGGCCAGGGCGCGGTGGTTGCCGCGCTTGGGAGGAGCCGAGAAGTAGGCCCGCGGGAACCAGCGTCGCGACAGCTCCTTGATCGAGGAGACGTCGACGTTGCGGTAGTGGAGGAAACCCTCCAGCTCGGGCATGTCGCGGGCCAGGAAGTTGCGGTCGGTGGCCACCGTGTTGCCGCCCAGCGGCGGCCTGGAGTCCTTGCCGCAGTGCTCCCAGACGTACGCCAGGACCTGCTCCTCCGCCTCCCGCATCGGCACACCGTTCTCGAGCTCGACCAGCAGGCCGGACTTGGTGTGCATGTCTCGTACGAAGTCGTCCATCTGCTCCAGCGCCTCGGCCGGAGGCTTGATGATGATGTCGACCCCGTCGCCGAGCACGTTGAGATCGAAGTCGGTGACGAGGGCTGCCACCTCGATGAGCGCATCGTGCTCGAGGGACAGCCCGGTCATCTCGCAGTCGATCCAGACCAGACGTTCGTTCAGTGAAGCCACCGGAGCACCATAACGCCGCTGGTCAACGGCTTCGCGGAGGGATAGGCGACGATGTGATAACGGTTCCCATGGCGTGGTTTCAGCCTGCGCTCAGGAGACGGACCTATGTTGGCCTCATGAGCACGGATTCAGCCAGCAGCCCCTCGCGCAAGGACAAGCGTGAGGCACGCGCTGCCAAGGCCGCCGCGGAGCTGGAGGCTCTGCGCAAGAAGCAGGCCCGCAAGTCGATCCTCACCGTCGCGGCGGTCGTCGTCGCCATCGCGGTGATCATCGGTGGCCTCGTCTGGTTCAGCGTGAGCCGCTCCGGCGACGACAAGGTCACCGCGGTGGAGGCCGGCAGCAGCGAGCACGGCCTGGTGATCGGACCTGACGACGCGCCGCACAAGGTCGTCATCTACGAGGACTTCCTGTGCCCCTACTGCGCCGAGTTCGAGGCCGCGTCCCGCGATGACCTCGCCGAGCTCGCCGCCGACGGCAAGGTCCAGGTCGACTACCGCCCGTTCGTGCTCCTCGACCAGGTCGGCCCCTACTCCGAGCTCGCCACCTCGGCCTTCGCGGTCGTCCAGGAGGAGGCCGGCGACGACGTCGCCAAGACCTTCCACGACCTGCTCTTCGAGAACCAGCCCAGCGAGTCCGGCCCGTTCCCCGACGCTGCCGATCTCGTCGACCTGGCCGTCGAGGCCGGTGCCGAGGAGTCCGCCGTCAAGGACCGCATCGAGAGCCTCGACGGCAAGGCCTGGGCCGACGCCGCCACCAAGGCCGCCGCCGACGACGGCGTCCAGGGCACTCCGACCGTCCTGCTCGACGGAGAGCAGTTCCAGGACGGCAACACCGTCCAGGAGTACGCGGCGAACCTGGTCGAGAAGATCTCCTGACCCTGCCTCGAGTTGCGCGCGGCCCGATCCGCGTCGCCCAAGGTTCGGCTGGCGTTTCCGTAGGCACTTTAGGGTTCGGCGACAGCCAATGGCGGCTGGGCCGGAAGATCCCTAGGCGAAGGTGCTCGAGATGGCGTACGCGACGACCGATGACGGGCATCGGATCTATGTGAGGCCGACGGATCCGCGGGCTCTGGGCCTGATCGCCAACAAGGGTCGGATCATCCGCGGCTCGCTCGAGCTGTGGCGGTTGGCGCTCGGGCTGCACGAGTGGCAGACCGTGATCGACATCGGTGTGAACTACGGCGAGATGCTCGTCGGGGCGGACATCCCCGAGGGGGTGGAGCTGATCGGGTTCGAGCCGAACACCTCGCTGCACAAGGTCCTTCGCAAGACGCTCGAGACCCGCGGGATCACGATCGACCTGCGCGCGCAGGCGGTCGCCGACAAGCCCGGCGCCGCGCGGTTCGCGGTCGACCGGACCTGGTCGGGGACGTCGTCGCTGTACGACGAGCGCCATGACGGCTCGGCGCGCTGGCAGCTCCGCGACGTCGAGGTCACCACGCTCGACGAGGTGCTCGGTGGGTCGGGGCGCTCGTTCTGCGTGAAGGTGGACGTCGAGGGATTCGAGCGCGAGGTCGTCGACGGCGCGGCGCGGTCGCTGGCCGATACGGCCCACTGGGCGCTGATGCTCGAGATCGAGCACATGGACCGCGGCTACCTCGCCGAGCTGGCCAGGACGCGCGACGTGTTCGTGAAGGAGAAGGACTCAGTCGCGCTGCGACGGGTGCCGGGTGGCCGGGTCGCCGTCGAGGAGCTTCTCGACAACCCGGCGCTGCATCGACAGGACTGTGTCGTTTTGAGCCCAGGATTGTCTGCAGCGCAGCCGTGTGAGCCCTGATCGGCGATAACGTAGGCGGCATGACCGAGATCCAGATCGTCGAGCAGTTCCTGGCCGCGCTCGAGACCGGAGAGGTCGACGCTGCGCTGCTGCTGTGCTCGGACGACGTCACCTACCAGAACGTTCCTCTTCCACCTGCGCGTGGCCTCTCCGAGGTCGGTCGCCAGCTGCGGGTGATGGGGAAGTACACGACCGGCTTCGAGGTCCGGATGATCAACATCGCGGCCAACGGCCCGGTGGTGCTCACCGAGCGCATCGACGTCCTCAGTCGCGGCTCGGTCTCGGCCGAGTTCTGGGTGTGCGGCACCTTCGAGGTGCGCGACGGCAAGATCGTGCTCTGGCGCGACTACTTCGACTGGACGACGTTCATCGCCGCCGGCATCAAGGGCGTCGGCCGGGCAGCGTTCGGCGCGATCCGGAGGGTCACCGGGCGCTGAGGTACGGGAAAGGTACGGGAACGTCCGGAGCCGGCGCGGAGATAGCGTCCGCTCGACCTCCGGCCATCGTTCGGTCGGCTCGTATCTCAACCGAAGGAAAGACCGTTGAACACTGTTGCTCAGCGCACTGCTCGAAAGCTCCTCGCCACCTTGGTGGCCGGACTCGTGATGGGCTCGGCACTCGTGGCGATGAGCACGTCCTCGTCGCAGGCGGCGGGGTGGGGAACCATCTCGGACCGGAGTGTGAACAAGGTGCTCAGCTCGAGGTCGTGGACCACGCTGCGTCCTGCCTTCAGCACCGCGGCGAACGTCAGGTACCGCTACTGCGTGACGCTCAGGGGACGCGGAACCGTGAACCTCCAGCCGCAGGCGTTCAGCACCGAGACCAGCGTGAACAACTCCTCGTACGTCACCAGGTGCACCAAGTCCTACCGCGGCCCCGCCAACCGGTTCACCCCGACGGCCGCGAGGATCGGTGACGGTGCGGTGCGAGTCGGTCGGATCAAGGTTCAGCGCTGGTACGCCGGAAGCGTTCCGGGCTGAACAGCGAGGTCTCTTCCTGTTCCTGTGACGTGAGTCACAAGTGAGCCCTATTCTCGGGGCATGTCTCGTGCGTCAGCCGCTCTCCTCGCCCTGCTTCTGACCGCTTCCGCTCTGGTCGCCTCGACCGGCACGGCGCTCGCCGACCCGGAACCGCCCGGTGACCAGCCGCTTCCCGGCTACACGATCAGCAACCCGCCGGTGGCGCCGATCGTCGTCGGCGGCGAGGCGACCACGGTGCGCCAGGGCGTGCACGAGCACGCCGCGTACATCCTGGAGGTGCCGGCGGACTGGAACGGCGAGCTGGTGATGTGGGCCCACGGCTACCGCGGGCTCAGCTACACGCTGACGCCCGAGACGCCGGGGTTCGGACTGCGGCGTACGTTCCTCGAGCAGGGCTACGCGTGGGCGGCGTCGAGCTACTCGACCAACGGCTACGACGTGGGAGCCGGGGTGCGCTCGACCCGGGACCTGGCGACGTACGCCTCCAAGCTGCTGCCGCGCAAGGCCACCCGCACCTATGTGACCGGGGTGTCGATGGGCGGGCACGTGATCGGGCGCTCGCTGGAGCAGTATCCGGGCTTCTACGACGGCGCGATGCCGATGTGCGGGCAGCTGGGGGACGTGGAGCTCTTCGACTTCTTCGTCGACTACAACCTCGGTGCGCAGGCGCTCGCGGGGCACGACGCCTACCCCTACACCAAGGACTATCAGAGCGTCGACGTCCCGGTGATCAAGGAGCGGCTCGGGCTCGGCGGCACCCTGACCCCGGAGGGCGAGCAGCTGCGGGCGATGACCATCGAGCGCAGCGGCGGTCCGCGGCCGGGCGCGGTGGCGGCCTTCGGGCAGTGGAAGGACTTCCTCTTCACGCTGCCGTCGGTCGACGACGGTGGCACGCTGGGCTTCAACATCGGCCGCGTGGCGACCAACCGGAACACCGACTACACGCCGAGCTCGCCGGTCGACCTCAACACCGAGATCGAGCGGGCGGACCCGACCGACCCGGCCGGGCGCTACAGCCACCGGCTCAACGCCCCGTCGCGGATCTCCGGCCGTCCTACCGCCCCGGTGGTGAGCCTGCACAACCTCGGCGACATGTTCGTGCCGTTCTCGCTGGAGCAGATCTATCTGCGCGAGGTGAAGCGCCACCACCGCGGCGGTCTGGTCGTGCAGCGGGCGATCCGCTCGGCTGGGCACTGCGAGTTCAGCCCCGCCGAGGCCTCGGCCGCCTGGGGCGACCTCGTCGAGTGGGTCGAGCACGGGGACCGTCCGGCGGGCGACGACGTGCTCGACCGGGCAGCCGTCGCCGCACCCGACTACGGCTGCGCGTTCACCGATCCCACGGCGTACGGAACCGGGTCGCGTCCTCTCTACGCGCGCTGCCCCTGACCGGCGCTAGGGCCTGTTTCCGAATGCGGAAGCGCCGGCCATACGCCGCCCAGCACGCGCCCTGGCGGCGTTGCCGCCTCTCGACAGACACCCGGTATGCCTTCGAGGCGGCGCCTGGCCAGGCCACGCGCTGGACGGCGTCTGGCTCGGCGCCGCATTCCGAAACAGCCCCTAGCGGACGACGTCGTAGACGAGCTTGATGATGCCGTTGGCGTAGGTCTCCGACTCGACCAGCTCGAGCCGCTGCTTGTCCTTGTCGGTCTCGCTCCACATCGACTTGCCGGCGCCGAGGACGACGGGGAAGACGAGCAGGTTGTAGCGGTCGATCAGGCCGGCGTCGGCGAGGTTGCGGGCAAGCTCGGCGCTGCCGGCGATCAGGATCGGGCCGCCGTCGCCCTGCTTGAGCTTCTCGACCTCGTCCAGCGACCTCACGATCGTCTGCGGACCCCAACCCTCGACCAGGGCGTCGTCGCCGAGGGAGGTCGAGACGACGTACTTCGGGATCTCCTTGACCACGGTGAAGTCCTCGATGTCGGGCCAGATCGGCGCGAACGCCTCATAGCTGCGCCGGCCAAACATCATCGCGCCGGCCTCCTCCATCTCGCTGCCCTTGATCGCGTAGGCCTCCGGCAGGAACTCGATGTCCTTGTAGGTCCAGCCGCCGCTGCGGTGCTGCTCGTATTCGGAGCCGCCGCCGGGGGAGTCGACGACGCCGTCGATGGACACGAAGGCGGAGTAGATGAGTGTGCGCATGGGTCGATCCTGCCGCGCGGGTCCCCATACCGCCACAAGTATTTCGTTGCGTATCTCGGTGCCCGCACGTGATGGTGAGGCATGACCTTGTACGACGACCTCGGCGGCGAGCCCGCGCTGCGCCGGCTGAGCGACGCGTTCTACGAGAGGGTGCTGGCCGACGAGCTCCTCGCGCCGGTGTTCGCGAACTTCACGCCCACCCATGTCGAGCGGGTGGCGATCTGGCTGGGCGAGATCTTCGGTGGCCCGGCCGACTTCACCGCCAGGCTAGGCGGCCATCAGGCCCTGCTCAACGTCCACCTCGGCCTCGGGATCCGCGAGGAGCACCGGCAGCGCTGGCTCGAGCTCATGCAGGCCGCGATCGAGGAGGTCCTGGCCGACCGGCCGGACCTGCACGAGACGCTGATGGCCTACTTCGACTGGGGCACCGCCATCGCCAAGGACGTCTCCCAGGAACCGCCGGGGACCGACCTCGGCGACCCGGGTCCGACGCCCCGCTGGGGTCGCGACGGGCTGGTGAAGGACTAGCCTGGCCGGGTGACCGCTCGACGACGTGCTCAGGAGTTCTGTGAGGCGTACGGCCTCTCGATGCCGATCCTTCAGGCGCCGATGGCGGGTGCCTGCCCGCCCGCGGCGGCGGCCGCGGTCGCCGATGCCGGCGGAATGGGCGCGGCGGGGGTGGTGCTCGACCCGCCGGAGCGGGTCGCGGAGTGGGCCGCCGAGTTCCGGTCGCTGTCGACGGGTCCGTTCCAGCTGAACATCTGGATCCCCGACCCGGCCGATGACGACCCGGCGAGGATCTCGGCGGCGGAGGAGTTCCTGGCCCGGTTCGGTACGCCGGGCCCCGAGCAGCCGCCCGCGCCGTCGTTCGAGGAGCAGTGCGAGGCGATGCTCGCCGCCCGGCCGAGGGCCGTCTCCTCGATCATGGGGCTCTTCTCGCCGGAGTACGTCGACCGCCTGCACGAGGCCGGGATCGCCTGGTTCGCGTGCGCCACGACCCTGGCCGAGGCGATCGCCGCGCAGGAGGCCGGTGCCGACGCCATCGTGGCGCAGGGTCTCGAGGCCGGCGGGCACCGAGGGGTCTTCGAGCCGGAGACGGCGGAGCGTACGGCCGTAGGGCTGTTCGCGCTGCTGCCGCACATCGTCGACGGTGTCGACGTGCCGGTCATCGCCACCGGCGCGATCGCCGACGGACGTGCCGTCGCCGCCGCGCTGACCCTCGGTGCGAGTGCCGTGCAGGTCGGCACCGCGCTGCTGCGTTCGCCGGAGACCGCGATCGCCGACGCCTGGGCGGCCTCGCTCGACGGCCTTGCGCCGGAGGACACCGTCGCCACCCGGGCCTACTCGGGCCGCCTCGGCCGCGCCGCGCCGACTCCGTATGTGCGCTCCTGGGAGGCGCCGGGTGCGCCTTCGCCCGCGCCCTACCCGCACCAGCGACGCCTGGTCGCCCGGTGGCGCAAGGGAACGCCCGACCCCGCTGCAGAGGTGACCTTGGACCGGGCCAACCACTGGGCCGGCCAGGCCGCGGCGCGCGCGGTGGCCGAGCCGGCCGCCGACGTCGTGACCCGGATGTGGAACGAGGCGCAAAGTCACCTACCGCCGCTGGCCTGATTCGCCTGCGCGTTCGGGGGCGCAGAATCCCGCCATGGCGGGAAAGTGCGGCCTGGATCAGGGTGACCCGCGCGCAGAATCCCGCCATGGCGGGAAAACGCGCCGGGACCAGGGCACGCCTTGGCGAAGCGGGACGGTGTCGACCCTCCGAGGTGTAGAACGGAAGGCATGAGCGAAACCTGGCCCCAGCGACTGCTCGCGGACGGCTTCGGCCGGATCGCGGAGACCCTTCCTTCGATCGTCGACGGCCTACCGGTCGGCGACCTGCTGTGGCGGCCCTACGACCGGGCGAACTCGATCGCCTGGATCCTGTGGCACATCGCCCGGATGGAGGACGCCCAGATCGCGCCGCTCGCCGGCGCCGACGAGGTGTGGGCGCGCGACGGCTGGGTTGAGCGGTTCGCACTGCCGTACGCGCCCGGCGCGATGGGCTACGGGCAGAGTGCCGAGGAGGTCGCGGCCTTCCGGCTCGAGGACCCGGCCCTGCTGACCGGCTACTACCAGGCGGTCCACGAGGCCACGATCGAGCTGGTCGACACGTTGAGCGAGGACGACCTCGCCCGCGTCATCGACGAGCGCTGGGACCCGCCCGTCACCCTCGCGGTGAGGCTGGTCAGCGTCGTCGACGACGCCGCCCAGCACATCGGCCAGGCGGCGTATGTCAAGGGCTTGCTGGGTCTCCGCTGATTCAGCGCCCAGGTCAGAGGACGGCGGCGATGGCCTCGTCGATCGAGGCATCGCCGGAGACCAGCTCCCACTGCCTGCCGACGGTGGCGTCGTCGTCGATCACGGCGGCGATGACCGCGGCCACGTCGGCACGCGGGATGGAGTGGCGGTCGAGCTTCTCGGCCAGCTTCACCCGCCCGGTGGCGGGGTCGTCGGTGAGGCCGCCGGGACGCAGGATGGTCCAGGCGAGATCGCTGTCGCGCAGGGCGATGTCGGCGTCGCGCTTGGCCTCGACGTAGGCCTTCCACACCTCGCCCGCGTCGGCCGGGACCGGCTCGTCGACGCCGATCGCCGAGACCTGCACGAAGCGCCGGATGCCGGCGGCCTTGGCGCCCGCGATCGACTTGGTGGAGCCCTCCAGGTCGACGGTGCGCTTGCGCTCGATGTTGCCGTCGGGGCCGCCGCCGGCGGCGAAGACCACCGCGTCGCAGCCGGCGAAGGCGGCGGCGAACCCGTCGGCGTCCTGGTTCTCGATGTCGAGCAGGCCCACCTCGGCTCCGAGCCCTTCGAGCTCGGCTCGGTAGCTCTCGCTGCGTACGAGCGCGACCGGGGTGTGGCCCGCGGCCGCGAGGATCGGATGGAGATGCAGGGCGACCTTGCCGTGGCCGCCGACGATGGCGATGCGCATGCCTCCACGATAGGCACATCCACCACTGACAATTGTCACCATCGGGTCCGGACAATCAGATCTGACGTCCGGGTGCCTCAAAGCGCGAGTCTGGAGACACCACCCACGGTGGGTGGTGGAGACGGAGGACAGGCATGACAACCGTGACGAACGAGACCGCGCAGCGCACCCGGGTCGGATGGCCGCGGATCGGCGGTGTGGCGGCCACGGCGGCCGTGGCAGCGACGGCCGTGTGGCTGCTGTGGACCCAGGCCGGGGGAGTGGAGCTCGAGGTGAGGTCGGGCGCCGGCAGCCAGCAGATCGGGGTCGGGTCGGTGATCGTCAGCAGCCTGCTGATCGCGATGGTCGGCGGAGCGCTGCTGCGCTGGTGGGAGGGCCGCTCCGAGCGTGGGACGAGGCGGTGGACCATGCTCGCCGTCGGGATCGCCGTGATCTCCATGATCACACCGACCAGCGCGCTCACCCCGGCCGCGGGACTGGGCCTCGCGAGCCTGCATGTCGTGGTCGCCGTTGTGGTCATCGCCGGCCTGCGGCGGCGATAAGGTGACGGACGTGTCCGGGTTGTGGTGTCACCTCCAGCGCCACGGCGTGGTGCTGGTGTGGCTGCCGGTGCTGCTGCTCTTCCCGCTGCTCAACCTCTCCGGCGAGGCGTTGCCGGCCGCCGGCCAGGTGGTCCTGGTGCTGGCTCTCGCGGCGACCGCGGTCGGGCTCGTGGTCACCGGCCGCGTCCCGGTTCTGCTGCCCGTCCTCGTCGCCCTGATCGTGCTCGCCGCGATGCAGGGCGAGGGTTGGCAGACGGTCTGGGGCGTGCTGGCCATCGTGTCCCCGGCGGTGCTGCGGGGCTGGCGCCTGCTGGTGGCGATCGTCGCGGCCACGGTCGGCGTCGCGGTCTCGATCGCGGTGATCGAGGGCATCGGCGACGCCTATCTGCTCAGTGTCGGGGGCGTCTTCCTCAGCGGCGTCACGACCACCTCGTTCCTCCGCCTCGTCGAGGCGGTCGAACAGCTCCGCCGCACCCGGGAGGAGCTCGCCCGGACGGCGGTCGCCGAGGAGCGTGCCCGGATGTCGCGCGACCTCCACGACCTGCTCGGCCACACGCTGAGCGTGATGGTCGTCAAGGCCGAGGCCGTACGCCGCCTGGCGGCTCGTGACCCCGAGGCAGCCGCCGCGCACGCGGCCGACATCGAGGAGGTCGGGCGCGCAGCCCTGGCCGACGTCCGGGCCGCCGTCGACCAGATGAAAACGCTGTCCCTGGCCGACGAGCTCGACGGCGCACGTCGCGCGCTCGACGCCGCCGGGATCCGTACGTCGGTGACCGCTGCCCCCGCCGAGGTTCCCGACATCGCCGGCCAGGCGCTCGCCTGGGTCGTGCGCGAGGGTGCCACGAACGTACTCCGCCACTCCGGGGCGGCCAGCTGCCGCTTCGAGCTCACCGAGGACGGCGGCCAGTTCCGACTCGCCGTGGTCGACGACGGAATCGGCGGTCCGGTGGACACGAGCGAGAGGTCAGGCGGGCTCGAGGGCCTGCGGCAGCGGTTGCGTGCGGTCGACGGTCGCCTCGACGTACGTCCTGGGGCCGACGGGTTCCGCCTCGAGGCGAGGGTGCCGGCATCGTGATCCGCATCCTGCTCGCCGAGGACCAGGCGATGATGCGCGGCGCGCTCGCCGTGCTGCTCGGGCTCGAGGACGACCTCGAGGTGGTCGCCCAGGTCGGGACCGGCACCGAGATCGTGCCGACGGCGCTCGAGGTGCGCCCCGATGTGGCCCTGCTCGACATCGAGCTGCCCGGGATCAGCGGCCTCGAGGCCGCGGGCGAGCTGACCGCGAGGCTCCCGGAGTGCCGGGTGATGATCCTGACGACGTTCTCCCGGCCAGGCTACGTGCGCCAGGCGATGGCCGCGGGGGCCGTCGGCTTCCTGGTCAAGGACGGGCCGGTCGAGGAGCTGGCCGACGCGATCCGCCGGGTGCTGCGCGGCGAGACGGTCCTCGACCCCGCCTTGGCCGCCGCCACGCTCCGCGCCGCTCCGAACCCGCTGACCGCGCGCGAGCGCGACGTGCTCGCCGCCTCCGAGGACGGATCGAGCATCGCCGACATCGCCGGACGGCTCTTCCTCTCACCGAGCACCGTGCGCAACTATCTCTCGGCCGCGATCGGCAAGACCGGCACCCGCAACAAGACGGAGGCGGCCCTCACCGCTCGCCGCAACGGCTGGCTCGCCTGACGATCAGACCGGCGACAACGACCCGAGCGCGTGCACGAGCGGCGCGAGCTCGGGGATCTCGGCGGCCTCGTCCAGTGCCGTACGCAGCACCTCGTCGTGCAACGGACGGGCCTTCTTCAACAGCGCGCGCCCGGCGGGCGTGAGCTCGGTGTAGATCCCGCGGCGGTCGTCGGCGCACAGGATCCGGGTGAGGAGGTCGCGGTTCTCCAGGCGCGTGACCAGGCGGGTCGTGGCCGAGGAGGAGAGGGCCGCCGCGCGCGCCAGCTGCTGCATGCGCATGTGCCAGCCGTCCTGGCGGCTGAGCGCGTCGAGGACGGTGAACTCGACGACCGACAGCCCGTGCTCGCGCTGCAGCGCCTTCTCGAGCGCGGCCTCGATCAGGCCGTGCACGGCCGCCAGCGTGCGCCAGCCCTGTGCGCGGATCTCGACGGCGTCGTCAGCGATTCCCATGGGTCCTCCTTCGTGGACACCTCAAGCATACCCGAGTTGCGCGGATAGTGCGCGCGTGCAACTATAAATACGAAGCGTGTGCAACTACTGCGCACGCGGACTATCGACAGACGCAACCCGTCCACGTTCAGGAGTCATCCATGCCCGTTGCACTGCTAGCCCTCGCGATCGGAGGGTTCGGCATCGGCCTCACCGAGTTCGTCATCATGGGCCTGCTGCCCGAGGTCTCCACCGACTTCGGGGTCAGCGAGACCACCGCCGGCTACCTCATCTCCGGCTACGCCCTCAGCGTCGCGATCGGCGCCGTCGGCCTGACCCTCCTGCTCACCCGGGTGCCCCGCAAGATCGCCCTGCTCGGCCTGATGGTGCTGTTCATCCTCGGCAACCTGATCTCCGCGATGTCGCCCGACTACGCCACGATGATGGTCGGCCGGATCGTCGCGGCCCTGTGCCACGGCGCTTTCTTCGGCATCGGCGCCGTCGTCGCCGCCCAGCTGGTCGCTCCGGAGCGCAAGGCCAGCGCGATCGCCTTCATGTTCGGCGGCCTCACTCTGGCCAACGTCCTCGGCGTACCTCTCGGCACCCTGCTCGGCCAGGCCGCCGGCTGGCGCTCGACCTTCTGGGCGATCACGGTCATCGGCATCATCGCCTTCATCGGCATCGCCCTCCTGGTCCCGGCCCACACCGGTCGCAGCGAGGCGGCCGCCCCGGCCGTACGCACCGAGCTGGCCGCCTTCGCCAGCCCGCAGGTCTGGTTCTCGATCGCCCTGACCGTGCTCGGCTTCGGCGGCATGTTCGGCGGGTTCACCTACATCGCCTTCACCCTGACCGAGGTCAGCGGCTTCTCCGCGGGCGCGGTCCCGTGGCTGCTCGTCCTCTTCGGTGTCGGCCTCTTCTTCGGCAACATCATGGGCGCCCGGGCCGCCGACCGAGACGTGGTCAAGACCCTCGGTGTGCTGCTGAGCGCGCTGACCGTCATCCTCGCCGCCTTCGCCCTCGTCGCCAGCAGCCAGGTGCTGACCGTCGTCGCCCTGGTCCTGATGGGCGCGGTCGGCTTCGGCACGGTGCCGGCCCTGCAGATGCGGGTGATGGGGTACGCCGACCAGGCCCCCACCCTCGCCTCCGGCGCGAACATCGGCGCCTTCAACCTCGGCAACGCACTGGGTGCCTGGATCGGCGGCGCGACCCTCGCCGCCGGGTTCGGCTACACCTCGCCGCTGTGGGCGGGTGCCGGGGTAACCGCTCTCGGTCTCCTGGTGCTGCTGGTCGCCGTCCGAGCGCCCGGGGGCGAGCGGCGTACGTCCGTTCCCGTCCCTGCCTGAACCTCACCCATCTCAGAGAAGGAAGTCTCATGACCATCCCGACCATCACCCTGAACAACGGCGTCGCGATGCCGCAGCTCGGCTACGGCGTCTTCCAGGTGCCCGACGACGAGACCGAGGCGGCCGTGACCGCGGCGCTCGAGGCCGGCTACCGCAGCATCGACACCGCGGCGGTCTACGGCAACGAGGCCGGCGTCGGCCGCGCGCTCGCGAAGTCGGGCATCGCCCGCGAGGAGCTCTTCATCACCACGAAGCTCTGGAACTCCGACCACGAGCGGCCGGTCGAGGCGTACGAGAAGAGCCTCGAGCTCCTCGGTCTCGACCAGGTCGACCTCTACCTGATCCACTGGCCCACCCCCGCCCGCGACCTGTACGTCGGTGCCTGGCAGGGCCTCGAGGAGCTGTACGCCGCGGGGCGGACCCGCGCGATCGGCGTCTCGAACTTCCTGCCCGAGCACCTGGACCGGATCGTCGGGCTCGGCGGCACGGTGCCGGCGGTCAACCAGATCGAGCTGCACCCGGCGCTTCAGCAGCGCGCGACGGTCGCTGCCGACGACGGGCTCGGGATCGCCACCGAGGCCTGGAGCCCGCTCGCTCAGGGCGCGATGCTCCAGGACCCGGCGATCACCGCGATCGCCGACCGACTCGGCCGCACTCCTGCCCAGGTGATCCTGCGCTGGCATCTCCAGCAGAGCCGGATCGTCATCCCCAAGTCGGTGACCCCGTCGCGGATCGCCCAGAACCTCGACGTGTTCGGGTTCGATCTCACCGACGCCGACCTGGCCGCGATCGACGCGCTGGAGAGCGAGGGCCGCACCGGCCCGGACCCGGCGACCTTCAACGCCGCCTGATATCTGCGCCTGATATCTGCGCTTGATATTTGGGAGCAGGCGTTATCGAAGGGTAATCGGCCCGGGGGAGATGTCCGGGCTGGTTGCGGGCATGCTTGGCGCATGCGATTGACCGAGCATGAGCTCACCGTGGCCCTGACCGGGACGGCCAAGTCCGTCCTGGCCTCCGGCCGGAGGTTCCGCAAGGGCGGTGCCGACATCGACAAGGTCTGGGACGAGACCGACCGCTTCCAGCGCTTCAAGCTCCTGGACAGCATCGGCACCCAGATCTTCCCGGTGCTCACCGACCTCCCTGACATCGAGGTCCCGGTCGGTGGTCGCCCGATCTTCCCGGAGGAGCAGATCCGCGAGTCCGTCGAGCGCAACATCGGTGACGACGTCGGCCGGCTCCGCCGGGCGGTCACGGTCAAGGCACGCGTCGCGCTCGTCCAGGCCGCCCTCTCCAACCTGCCGCCCCGGGCCGAGGGCGACCTGCGTCTGGCTGACTGAGCCCGGGGCGCACTGGTCGATCAGGCAGCGTTCCGCTTGCGGCCGAAGGCGAGGGCGGCGAGGGCGAGCGCCCCGACCAGCAGGCCGAAGTCGCGCAGAGCGACGTCGTAGAACTCGCCCATCGAGACGAGGTTGACGATGATCCCGGCCAGCCAGGCGGCGACCAGCAGTGCGCCGTAGCGAGGGATGATCGCGACGACGATGCCGGCCACGATCTCGATGATGCCGACCGCCAGCATCGCCTGGTGCGCGGTGCCGGGAACGATGTCGTCGATCCAGGGTGCGAGGTAGCGGTCCCATTCGGTGAGGACTTCGGCGAACTTGTCGAGTCCGAACGCGATCGGGGCGATGACGAAGACCGTACGCAGCAGGAAGAAGGCGCGGTCGCTGCCGGAGGATTCGGTGATCGACCTGGTGATCGAGGTCTCGGATGTGTGGCTGGTCATGAGTGCTCCCTTTCGGAGAGGCGGATGAAGGCAATGCTCGGGACATCCCCGGGTGCCTTTGCTGCATGTGTGTCATCGACTCGTCCGCGTCTTACCGCCGTCCAAGAAGTTCGGTTCGCCCGGTAAGAACTTCGCTGCTCGCGACACCAATCAGTCGTGAAGCTGCAGAAGCGGGACCGCGCCCTGCGCTCGCGCCAGGCTTTCGAGGAGGCGGTGGCGTGGCGTCGGCGAAGCCTGCTCGGCGCCGGCTTTCCGGACGACTTGGCCTCGAAGGTGGCCGCGGACGTACGCCTCGACCTGCACGCGCTGCTGCAGCTGGTGGATCGCGGGTGCCCGCCGGAGCTGGCTGTCAGGATCGTGGCTCCGTCGCCGGGCGAGGTGGGATCATGAACATCGTGCAGGGTGGCATGGCTGAGATCGGCGTAGCGTCGAACGAGCCCTGGGTGAATGATCTGAACGACCCCGGGCCTCCGGGGCATGTCGCTCAGCGCAGTCTCCATGACCTGCTGCTGCGGGCAACCCGACATCAGGTGTGGCGCCTGCGGAGCCAGCTGCCTGGCGCGGGGCCTGCGGACCTGGAGGACCTGGCGCAGCAGGCGGCCGACGACGCCTTGGTCGCGGTGCTCGGCAAGCTCGCCACCTTCGAGGGGCGAAGCCGGTTCAGCACCTGGGTCTACAAGTTCGGCGTCCTGCACGCCGGTGTCGCTGTCCGGCGGCAGGCTTGGCGGCATCGGGAGGTCGCGCTTCCGGACTCGTTCGACGTCCCGGACGACGGCGCCGCTCCCGAGGGATACGTGCAGGCGGATGACCTCTCCCGGGCCGTCCATGCCGCGATCGCCACCGTCCTGACACCCCACCAGCGGCGGGTCACACTGGCGCTGCTGATCGATCAGGTGCCGATCGACGTGCTCGCCGAGCGGCTCAACACCAACCGCAACGCCCTGTACAAGACACTCCACGACGCCCGCCAGCGACTACGTACGTCCCTGCTGGCCAGCGGCCATCTCGAAGAATCGTCCCTGCGGAGCGCGCCATGACCGACAGAAACCGCCGCCTGTCCGCTGTCGCTCTCGACGGCCTGCTGCTCGACACCAACCCCTACTTGTCCTGCGACGACTGCTTCGACCAGATCGACACCTACGTCGAGCAGTTGCTGGCGGACCCGGATCACGTGGACCTTCCCATGCAGGTGCATCTGAAGGCCTGCGGCGCCTGCGCCGAAGAGGCTGAGGCACTGATGGACCTGCTCACGTAGTGACCTGATCGTCTCGCCGCGCCGCTGCGGTCCTGCCGATCCTGTATCGACGAAGATGTAGTCGTCCTCTTCTCGAGCTCGCAAAGGTTGGCCCATGACCCGCTGGTATCCCCTCGTTCCCGCCGACGACGACTTCCTGGGGACCGCACGCGCGGTCACCACCAAGGTGCTCGATGTCGACGTTCCGGTCGAGACGTTGTGGGAGGCGCTTGCCGCAGACGACGCAGTGGTCTCGTGGGGTCCTGGTGCCACGAAGACGCGGTGGGTCGGCTCGCGACCGTACGGCGTCGGCACGGTGCGCGAGGTCACCATGGGCGGTGTGGCCACGGTGCGCGAGAAGTTCTACCGCTGGGACGAGAACCAGCGGATGACCTTCGCGGTCGCCGAGTCGACCCGCCCCGGCATCCGTCGCTTCGCGGAGGACTACGTCGTCGAGTCGACGCCGACCGGCTCCCGGCTCACCTGGACCGTCGCCGTCGAGGTGGCCAAGGCGTCCGGACCCACGGCGCCCATCGTTCGGGCTCTGCTCTCGGTCGCGGTCGGCTCGATGACCAACGGGTTGAGGAAGAGGCTCGAGCGCAGCTGAGGGTCAGGTCCAGGGGTTGTCCCAGCGGCCGTCGGCCTGCGCCGCCTCGACCTCGGCCAGACCGGCTGGCCGCATCCGACCCTCGGCGGTGAGACGCTCGACCTTGGAGATGTTGAGCCGGGACCACTTCGAGCTCGGGCGGCGGCGGGTGTAGCGCTGCAGGTAGGTCGCCTCATCGCCTCTGCGGCGTACGGCGGAGATCCAGCCGAAGCAGAGGCCGACGTCGACCAGCTCGTCGGAGGAGAGCGAGGCCGGCTCGACGCCCTTGCGGGTCAGCCGCAGCCACACGGCACGTGTCTCGGGGGCCGCCGCCTCAAAGAATTTCTCGACCTCGGCCACGGTCGGCCGGTCCAGCACCGGCTCGCCGTCGATGGTCTCCACCCGGCCAATCTAATGGTTGGCCGGGTGGAGACTGGACGGCTAGCCGATCGGGGGTGTCGCGGCGCGGGGTGCGGCGTCGGCCGAGCAGTGGTAGTCGCGCAACGGCCGCTCACCCGTGGTCAGATAGGTCGTCACCACGTGGTTCGCGCAGCGGTTCCTGCCGCCCGGGTAGACGCCGTGGCCGCTCTGGTCGGCGGTCACCATGGTGGCCCGCTTGCCCAATGCCGCCCTCATCTCCCGCGCCCCCTTGAGCGGTGTCGCCGGGTCGCGAAGGTTCTGCACCATCAGGACGTTGGACGGACCCTGATCGGTGATCCGGACCTGCGGTTCGGCGGGATCCGGCCAGTACGCGCACGGCGTGATGTTGGCTCCGGCTGCACCGAACAGCGGGTACCTGATCCGGTCGACCGCGACGTTGCGCTGGTAGGTCGCCACCGACGACGGCCAGCGCGCGTCGTTGCAGATCATGTAGTAGCGACCGGAGATGAGGTTGTCCACGTCGCTCACGGCGCCGCCTCCGGGCAGCGGTGGCGGCGGCTGGTTCGCGTCGACCGCCTGCCAGATGTCCGCCAGCAGCGGCAGCTGGGTCGGGCCGTACAGGAGACCGAAGTTCATCAGCCGGAACGCGACCTGGTCGAAGGGGCCGTCCGGGGTCGGGATCGGCTTCTTCTCCAGCCGCTCGGCGAGCTCGAAGAACTTCGCTCGTACCTGCGCCGGTGTCTTGCCCAGGCCGTACTCGCGGTGGTTGGCCGCAGCGAACTTAGCGAAGGCCGGGAAAGTGTCCTCGACGCCCTTCGACCACAGCCGGTCGCTCGCGTAGTCCCAACCACCCGGGCCCAGGTTGCTGTCGAGCACGATCCGGTCGCTGCGCTGCGGGAACAGGGTGGTGTAGACCGCGCCCAGGTGGGTCCCCCAGGAGGCGCCGGCGTACGACAGCTTCGACTCGCCCAGCGCAGTCCGGATCCGATCCATGTCACGTGCGGTGTTGGCCGGGCTGACGTGCGGCAGCATCCAGGATGTCTTGGACGTCGCGCACTGCTGGGCGATCTGCTTGCTCATGGCCGCCCGCTCGGTCACCTCAGCGGCGTCGAGCGCGTACGGCGGGATGTTCCCGGTCAGCTGTTGCTCCGCGGTGAGGTCGCACGTCACCGGCGTGCTGCGGCCGATGCCGCGCGGGTCGAAGCCGATCACGTCGTAGCTGTCCAGGACGCTCTGTGGGAGCCCGGTCGTGACGAGCATCGCCGGGTAGCCCTCGCCCGCGGCGGGGCCGCCGGGGTTGGTCACCAGGATGCCGCGTCGCTTGTCGGGGTTCGTGCTCGCCAGCCGTGAGACCGCGATATCGATCGTCTTGCCGTCAGGGGCGCTGTAGTCCAGGGGGACCTTCAGGGTCCCGCACTGCATCCCTTTCGGGATCGGCACCGGAGAGATCTCGGCGGGGCACCCGCCCCACTTGATGGTGTCCGGTGGCGCAGCCTGTGCCGCGGCCGGACCTGCCAGCGAGACCCCTGGGGCCAATGTGGCCGCCAGCGAGATGACGGCGACCGCGAGCGGTACTGAGATGCGTTTCATTTGTTCCTCCCGAGGATGGTGCTGTGACGGTGTCAGTCTTCGCTGATCGGAAGACGGGAACATCCGGCCGAAGACCATTCCCGGGTGGCCGAAAGCACTATTGACCGGTGGGAAAAGTAGTAGTCGGCGACAACGGTTGGCGGTTGGGCTGCGATCGGCGAGGATGTCTCCGTGATCGACGAGCGCCCCATCAACACCTGGCTGACCGACATGGACGGTGTCCTCGTGCGTGAGGAGGAGCCGATCCCCGGCGCCGCCGAGTTCCTGGCGAAGCTCACCGAGAATTCGGTGCCGTTCATGGTGCTGACCAACAACTCGATCTACACCCCACGGGACCTGCGGGTAAGGCTGCTCCGGTCCGGTCTCGACGTCCCGGAGAAGTCGATCTGGACCTCGGCGCTCGCGACCGCGCAGTTCCTCGCCGACCAGCGACCGGATGGATCGGCGTACGTCGTCGGGGAGGCCGGTCTGACGACCGCGCTGCACGCGGTCGGCTACGTGATGACGGAGAACGACCCTGATTACGTCGTGCTCGGCGAGACCCGCACCTACTCGTTCGAGGCGATCACCCGGGCGATCCGGCTGATCGAGGGCGGCGCGCGGTTCATCGCCACCAACCCCGACCCGAGCGGGCCGAGCCCGCAGGGCACGCTGCCCGCGACCGGCTCCGTCGCCGCGCTGATCAGCGCCGCGACCAACCGGGCGCCCTACTTCATCGGCAAGCCCAACCCGCTGATGATGCGCAGCGCCCTCAACCAGCTCGAGGCCCATTCCGAGACGACCGTGATGATCGGCGACCGGATGGACACCGACATCATCAGCGGCCTCGAGGCCGGGATGCGCACCATCCTCGTCGAGACCGGGTCGACCAGGCCCGAGCAGGTCGAGACCTTCCCGTTCCGGCCGACCCGCGTGGTCTCCTCCATCGCCGACGTACTGCCGCTGCTCGACGCTCAGTAGGGGAGCGGGCCGTGGCCGGAGACGAATGTTCCGGTCGGGCCGTCCGGGCCGACCTGTGCCATCCGGACGATGATCTCGGCACCTTCCTGGACGCTCTGGGTGCCGGTGTGGCCGTTGAGGTCCGTGTCGGTGAAGCCGGGTTCGACCGCGTTGATCCGGATGGTCGGGTAGGCCTTGGCGAGCTGGATGGTGGTGGCGTTGACGGCGGCCTTGGACGCCGGGTAGCTCAGGCCCCGGTAGAAGTAGGTGAAGCCGTCGGGATCGCTCAGCATGCCCAGTGAGGCGAGGCCGCTGGAGACGTTGACGACGACGGGTGCCGGCGACTTCAGCAGCAGCGGGACGAAGGTCTGGGTCACCCGGAGCCCGCCGAACAGGTTGGTCTCGAAGGTGGCACGTACGTCCTCGACGCTCTCGTCGGCGGCGGTGGGGATGGCGTTTTCGGCCAGTCGCGGCTCCACGCCGGCGTTGTTGACGAGTACGTCCAGGCCGCCGTCGGCGGCGATCTGCTCGGCAGCGGAGGTGACGGAGGCATCGTCGGTGACGTCGATGCGTACGAACCGGGCGCCGAGCTCGGTGGCCGCGGCCCGGCCCCGGGCCTCGTCACGGGCTCCGATGTAGACGGTGTGCCCCGCGGCGAGAAGGCGGCGGGCGGTTTCCTCGCCGAGGCCCTTGTTGGCCCCGGTGATCAGTGTTGTGGTCATGCCTCCAGGCTGCGCCGGGGACGCGGGTCCAGGAAGCGGTCCGGTTTTCGTAGGACTGGCAGGGCCAGGACATCGGCGCCGCCGTGGCGGAGACTGGTGGGGTGGAGTCATCGGAGTTCGGTCGCATGCTGCGCGGTTGGCGTGATCGCGTGGAGCCCGCCACCGTCGGATTGCCGGCCGGCGGCCGTCGCCGGGCGACCGGTCTGCGGCGCGAGGAGGTCGCGCACCTGTCGGGCATCTCGGTCGACTACCTGACCAGGCTCGAGCAGGGCCGGGCGACCTCGCCGTCGGCGCAGGTGGTCGAGGCACTCGCCCGTGCGCTCCGGCTCCCGGACGCGGACCGCGACGTGCTGTTCCGTCTCGCCGGGCACGTCACCCCCGGGAGGGAGGTGATCTCCTCGCGGGTCTCGCCGAGCGTGCAGCGTCTTCTGGACCGGCTGGCGCACACCCCGGTCGTGGTCTACGACGCCGCGTGGAACCTGGTGATCGCCAACGAGGCGTACGACGCGCTGATGGGTGCGACGACGACCTGGCGCGGCCGAGAGCGCAACGCGGTATGGCGCAACATCGTCCTCGAGAGCAGCCGAGCCGTCTCCACCCGGGCGGAGACCGAGGCGCTGCAGGCGGGTCTGGTCGCCGACCTGCGCCTCACCACTGCCCGCTACCCCGGGGACCAGCGACTGCGACGGCTCATCGAGGACCTGCGCGCTGCCAGCCTCCGCTTCGCGGACCTGTGGGAGAGCACCGACCCGTCCCGACACCACGAACCGGCGCGACACAAGATCATCGACCACCCCACGGTCGGCCGGATCGCGCTCGACTGCGACACCCTGACCGTCGCCGTCGAGGACCTGCGGATCATGGTCTACACCGCCGAACCCGGCACCGAGGACGCCGAGCGCCTGGCGCTGGCGACGGTCGTCGGCAACCAGGCGCTCGGGTGAACCGCGGGCGAGGCCCGATTTCATTGGGTTGTGTAAGGAAAGCCCGCTCAGGGCCTCTCCTCGTGGACGTGACTGTGTCGACCGTCACATAGTCGGGCGTCCGGGTGACTCCACCCGGAGAAGACCGAGGAGTTACAACTGATGACTGTCATCGATGACAAGTCCGCAGGGGCCGTCCCTCGCTGGCGCTTGATCGGACCCGGCCTGGTCGTCGCCGCGACCGGTGTCGGCGCCGCCGACCTGGTCGCCACCATGATCGCGGGCAGCAAGTACGGCTATGCGCTGCTCTGGGCCGTCGTGCTCGGATGCCTGATGAAGGTCGTGCTCGTCGAGGGAGCCGGCCGCTACAGCCTGGCGACCGGACGCACGATCTACGAGGGCTGGAGCAGCCTGGGCCGCTGGACCCACGCCTACTTCGGGCCGTACCTCATCATCTGGGGCTTCGTGTACGGGGCTGCCGCCATGTCCGGCACCGGGCTCGCCGCCCACGCTCTGTTGCCGGTGCTGTCGGTGAAGGCCTGGGGCATCATCGCCGGGCTCTTCGGCCTCGCGCTGGTCTGGACCGGCCGCTACGGACTCTTCGAGAAGGCGCTCAGCATCATGGTGCTGCTGATGTTCATCTCGATGGTCGCCGCTGCCGCGCTCACGGTGCCGAACCTGCCCGACCTCGCCGTCGGCCTGGTGCCTCGGATTCCGGACGGGTCGCTGCTCAACATCCTGAGCGTCGCCGGCGGTGTCGGCGGGACGATCACGCTTGCCGCGTACGGCTACTGGCTGCGTGAGAAGGGCTGGGCGACCCCGGCGTTCATGCGGGTGATGCGCATCGACAACTCGGTCGCGTACGTGGTGACCGGAATCTTCGTCGTCTCCACGCTCATCGTCGGGGCCGAGCTGCTGTACTCGGCAGGCATCGCGGTCGACACCGGCGACAAGGGGATGCTCGATATCGGGAACGTCCTCGAGGATCGGTACGGCCCGGCCGCCGGAACGATCTTCCTGATCGGCTTCCTCTCCGCCGCGCTGAGCTCGCTGGTGGGGGTGTGGCACGGGGTCAGCCTCATGTTCGCCGACTTCGCCGGTCACGTGCGGAAGGCACCCGAGGACGCGCCCGAGCGGATGGCCGGCGGCATCTGGTACCGCACGTACATCCTGTGGTTGACGTTCCCGCCGATCATCGCCCTGTTCCTGGACCAGCCGGTCTATCTGATCCTCGCCTACGGTGTGCTCGGGGCGCTCTTCATGCCGTTCCTCGCCATCACGCTCCTGTGGATCCTCAACACCGACCGGGTGCCGCGCGAATGGCGCAACCGGATCTCCTCGAACGTCGTGATGGGCCTGTGCGCACTCGCCTTCCTGGCACTGGCAGTGCATCAGGTCCGCGTCGTCATCACCGGCGCGCTCTGATCACCGCACCACGTTAGGTTTGCTCCGTGCGGATTCTGGTGGTCGAGGACGACCCGAGCGTTGCGGAGGCGTTGGTGGACGCCTTCCAGGACGTGGGGTGGACCCCGACCCACTGCAGCCGCGGCGACGATGGCCTGCACCAGATCGCCGGGGCCGACCTCGTGGTGCTCGATCTCGGCCTGCCGGACATGGACGGGCTCGACTTCCTGCGTACGGTGCGGCGGGTCTCGACGGTTCCGGTGCTCGTGCTCACGGCCCGTGACAGTGACGGGTCTGTCGTCCTCGGCCTGCGTGCCGGCGCCGACGACTACCTGGTGAAGCCGGTCGGCAGGGCGGTGCTGCTCGCGCGCGTCCACGCGCTGGTTCGGCGGAGCCGGATGGCCTCGGCCGAACCGCGGCCGGCCGAGCGTGTGGTCACGTTGGGCGAGCTGAGCGTCGACGTCGCAGCGCGCACCGTTCACCGTGGTGGGTCCCCGGTCTCGGTGACCGCTACGGAGTTCGATCTGCTGGCTGCGCTGATCGCTCGGACCGGCGAGGCGGTGAGTCGCGACGAGCTGCTGCTCCAGGTGTGGGGTACGCCGGCGGTCGGCAAGTCGCGGTCGCTGGACTTCTTCGTGACCGCGCTTCGCAGCAAGTTGGGTCGGGACCTGCCGCTGCAAACGGTGCGCGGCTACGGCTTCCGGCTCGGCTGATCGAGAAGGGGAGAAGTCGGGTGATGGAGCGTCGGGTACAGGTCGTTGTCGGCCTGCTCCTGCTCGGGACGCTCCTGGCGCTGTCGTTTCCGCTGGCGGCCACGCTCGCTGACCGGCGTACCGCCCGGCTCGCGTCCGAGCGGGACCGGCAGATGGCGGTGATCGCGGAGGCAGCGGCCTCCGGCCAGCCGGTCGCAGAGCTGGTCGATCGGTACCACGACGTCTACGAGGAGCCGGTCCTCGTCGTCGATGCCGACGGCCAGGAGCTCTCGCTCGCAGGCGACCTCGACACCGGTGCCGCCTCGGTCAGGGGAGCGCTGCGTATCGGACTGGTGGGCGTTCCTCCCGTCGCGATGCGTCGGATCCTGCCCTGGACCACCGCGGACCCGCTGCGCGGAGCGCCGGGCCGCGAGGACGGCGAGGTCAGGTCGTACGCATTGACTCGCGTCGACACCTCGGCTGCCGCCGCACAGGTCAGGCGGGACTGGGCGCTCATCGCGGTCGGGGCGCTGGCGCTCCTGCTGCTGGCCGCGGCGCTGACCAGGCGGCTGTCGCGATGGACCATGCGTCCGGTGCACTCGCTCGAGGCAGCGGCGCGCACGATCACTCACGGGGACCGCAGCGCGGATGTGCTCGCTACCGGCCCGGCGGAGCTCCGCGGTCTGGTCGCAGAGTTCAATCGCATGGGTGCGGCCGTCGACAGGTCCCTGGAGCAGCAGCGTCAGCTGGTCGCCGACGCGTCGCATCAGCTGCGCAACCCGCTGGCGGCGCTGCGCCTGCGAGCCGACGGACTGGAGTCACATCTGAACAGCACCGGTGAGCGGGCCTATGCGGGTCTGACCAAGGAGCTGGAGCGCCTGGAGACGCTCCTCGACCAGCTGATGTCGCTGGCGCGGGCCCAGGAGGCCGGGGTGGCCCGTGCCGGTGGACGCGTGACGGTCACGAACCAGGTGGTGGGCACCGTCATCCGTGAGCGCGTCGAGGCCTGGCGGCCGGCCGCGGAAGCGGCGGGGCAGTCCTTGGAGGTCACGAGAGACCTGCCAGAGGTGGAGGTGGCCGGGGTGCTCGACCAGATCCTCGACGTCCTCATCGACAACGCCATCCGCTATGCCGGTCCGGGCGCCCACGTCGAGCTCTCGGCGACCGAGACCGCCGACGGAGTCGTCGGCTGGGTCCGTGACGACGGTCCCGGGCTCGAACCCGACGAGTGGCACCAGGCCACCGAGCGGTTCTGGCGATCCGGCGACCAGCGGACGGGATCCGGCCTCGGGCTGGCGATCGCCGAGGAGCTCGCCGGCGCCAACGGCGGGCGCGTACGCCTGCGGCCCGCCGAACCGGTCGGGACGATTGCCGAGTTCTCGCTGCGAGTGGCGTCGTGACCTGGCTGGGTGGGCAGCTGACGAGGCGGACGCTGGTGCGAACGGTCACCGCCGCCGCCGTCGCGCCGACGGTGGCGTCCTTGGCGGGATGCCGCACCGAGACGTCGCCCGTCACGATCGCTGCCGGGACGGAGTACGGGACCTATGCGGTCTTCGCGGGCCTGCTCGCCGATCAGCTGCGTGCCGTGAGTCCTGGGCTGGAGCCGACGGTCCTGTCGACGGAGGGAAGTCTCGACAACGTACGTCTCCTCAGGGACGGCGAGGCCGCGCTCGGGCTCGCCCTCGAGGACGGCCTCGATCGGATCGTCGCCGACATGCCCGAAGCGGAGCGTCCGGTGGCGTTGGCGCGTATCTATGAGAACTATCTGCAGCTCCTCGTGACCGACGACAGTCCGATCCGCGAGGTCGGCGACCTTCGTGGACGGCGCGTCGTGCTCGGAGCCGCCGGGTCCGGCGCCGCCGTGACCGCTGTCGTGCTCCTGGAGGCAGCTGGTCTGCGAACCCGTGATCTCACGGTGAGGTACATGGGGCTGGCTGCCGGTCTGGGCCGGCTGGTCGAGGACGATGTCGACGCCGTGTTCTGGTCCGGCGGGATCCCGACGCCCACGATCAGCAAGGCGGGGGGTCAGCGGCCGCTCCGGATGATCGATCTCGGCGCGCTCGCCGCTCCGATGTCACGACAGTCCGGCTACCGCTACTCGACCCGGAAGGTGCCACCGGTCGACTACGGTCCTCCCGCCGGTGGCACGACGATCGGCGTTCCCAATCTGCTGTTGGCGCGCCGCGACCTACCGCACCGAGTGGCGCGGGAGATCGTCGACGTCATGGTCAGCCGTGCGGACCTGCTGATCCCGGACTTCGTCCGAGGGCTTCAATATCTGGAGCCCGCCACGATGATCCAGACGGGGCGGATCCCCCTCCACCCCGGCGCCCTGTCGGCGTATCGCGCCCTGCACGGTTGACGCGCCGTCGACCGGCCTTCGGGAATAGCCCGATGGCGTTCGCACGCTGGGGCTGATGTGAACGAGGACCGCCCGTCGTGGGAGATGACGCTCGCCTACCAGGAGCAGCTGGCCGCCGGCTCCGCCGGTGAGGACGTACGCTCCGCCACCTGGTTGCTCGTCGACGACGGCACGGTCGTGCTGACGGCCGCCGGGCAGTCGCACCTGCTCCGCGCGGGGGATGCGGCTCTGGTCGGGGGCCAGGTCAGGCACCGGCTGGCGACCCACGACGGGGCCGCGGTGACGCGGGCCGATCTGCGGGCGGTCGCGGTGGCGTACCCGATCGCCAACCCGCTGGTCGTGCGCGACTTCGTCGGTCGCCACGGCGGGGTGGCGGAGCTGGTGCGGCGCTGTCCGCTGGCGGGGCCGTGCCGGCCGTCGGCGCTGTTCGCGTCGGGCTACGCGTCGCTGCTCGGCGCGGCGATGACGGCCTCCTGGCTCGAGGACACCGGGCGCGGCACCGATGGTCCCGCGCCCGTCCTCGACCCGACGGTGGCGCAGGTGCTGTCCGCGCTGATCGCGGATCCGGGACGGGCCTGGTCGGTCGAGGCGATGGCGGAGTCCGTGCACCTGTCGAGGTCGGCGCTGGGGGAGCGGTTCCGGCGCAGCCTGGGGCAGAGCCCGAGCGAGGCGCTGCGGGACGTGCGGATGCGCGCGGCCCGCCACCTGCTGGCCGGCGGTGACCGTCCGGTCGAGCAGGTGGCGTACGCCGTGGGCTATGGCTCGGGCGCGGCGTTCAGCCGCGCCTTCACCACCGTCCACGGGACCGGGCCGCAGGCGTGGCGGGACGCTTCAACCACGCGGGACGCGGACCGCGCCGAAGCCCGCCGCGGCGATCACCGCACCGACCGCTCCGATGAGGAGCACCCGCCCGACGCCGTACTCATCGAGGACCGCGCCTCCTAGCGCCGCCCCGAGGGTGATCGCGATCTGGAACGCGGTCACCTGGAGCGCCAGCGCCGACTCGGTGCGCTCGGGCTCGACGCGGGTGACCCACAGCTGCGTGCCGACCGGCACCAGGTTGAACCCGAAGCCCCACACGATCATGGCCAGCGCCATGACCGGCGTGCTCTCGGCGAGGAAGGTCAGCACCAACCCGCCCGCGAGGAGGAGCGGCGCGACGGTGACGACGACCCGCAGCCGGTGAGCGAACCGGCCGGCCGCGAGGTTGCCGAAGAGCCCGCCGAGACCCCACAGCGCCAGCATCCACATGCCGTCGCCGGGCGAGGTCGCCGAGATCGCGATCCGGATGAACGGGTACGCCACGAAGTTGCCGAGCACCACCACGACGACCAGGACCACCCCGGCGACCAGCCGTGGGTTGCGGAGCGCCTGACGCATCATGGTCAGCCCGGCCGACGGGTGGGCCGGCACCGGCGGCAGCGCCCGGGCCAGCGCGGCGGCGGAGACCAGGCTCAGCACCGCTGCGGCCGCGAACCCCCAGCGCCAGCCGGGGCCGTCGGCGAGCAGTGAGCCCAGCGGCAGGCCGACGATCGTGGCCACCGTGACGCCCAGTGCGATCGAGGTCGAGATGACGTGGTCGCGGCCCGGCGAGGCGTACGTCCCGACGGCGAAGGCGAAGGACCAGTAGCCGGCGATCGCCGCGCCCAGCACGAGCCTGCCGAGGAGCAGGACGATGAAACCGGGGGATATCGCGACCGCCAGGTTGGCGACGGCCGCGGCGACCAGCAGGCCGACCAGCAACGTACGCCGGTCCATCCGGGGAAGGATCATGGCGATGGTCGGTGCGGTCGCGGCCCCGGCGATCGCCGTCGCGGCCACCGCGAGCCCGGCCGTCCCCTCGCTGATCCCGAGGTCGCGCGCCATCGTGGGCAGCACACCCGCGGGCAGGAACTCGCTCGAGACCAGGATCGCGATCCCGGCGGCGAGCGCGACCACCGGCGCCGCTCGGCCCTGGGAGGAGCTGGTCGGGGACGGGGTCGTTTCAGGCGAAGTCGTTGTCACCCTTCGATCGTCGCCGCGATCCGAGAGTCCGCGTTGATCGTCCGTCGCCCGTGCTTGACCGGATGGCCGCCCTCGCTGGTTTCATCGAGGAGGACCGAAACGGTTACGCCGCCGAAATAACCGCTCCTTACGCTCGAAAATGTTCATCTCATCAACATTTGAGCCGAAAGGGGTAGTCGATGGCCGTGGCACGAAATGCGGAACGGGTCGGGCCCGTGGACGGCCCGGCGCAGCTGGCCGGTGTGGAGCTGACCGCGCTGCGCGGCGTACGGCTCCTCGACGGCAGCCTCGCCGATCTCGATCTCGCGGCCGGTGAGATCACCGCCGTCCGGGCGGCCGACGAGAAGGCCGACGCCGGGACCGATGCCGGGGGCTGGCGGCTGATCCCCGCCGCCGGGGAGCCGCACGCGCATCTCGACAAGGCGCTGAGCGCGGAGCAGATCGAGCCGGGCCCGCAGGCCGGGAACGACCTGGTCACCGCCATCGAGCAGTGGCGCTCGCTCGTTCCCACGCTCACCTCCGACGACTTCGCCGACCGCGCGCGGCGGGCGGTCCGCCGCTACGTGGCGAACGGCATCACCACGATCCGTACGCACGCCGACGCGCTCCTCGCGGGCGACCCGCTGCGCGGGGTCGATGCCGTGCTCGGCCTGCGCGAGGAGCTCAGCGGAACGGTCACGCTCCAGGTCTGCCTGCTCGCCGGCCAGGACGTCCCCGACGCGGTGATCGAGGAGGCGATCGGGCGCGGGATCGACGTCATCGGCGGGTGTCCGCACCTGGCCGACGAGCCCGCCAAGGAGACCAGCCGCATCCTGGACCACGCCGAGCGGTCCGGTCTCCCCGTCGACCTGCACACCGACGAGCAGACCACCACCGGCCACCTCGACCTGGCCGACCTCGCCGAGCAGGTCATCGCCCGGGGGATGCAGCAGCGCGTGACCGCCTCCCACTGCGTACGCCTCGGCATGCTCGACCACGACCGCCGAGGTCCCGTCTTGGACCTGGTGGCCAAGGCGGGGATCGGCATCGTGACGCTCCCGATCACCAACCTCTACCTGCAGGGCCGCGACGCGGACGGGGCGGTGCCGCGTGGTCTCACCGCTGTCCGGGCGCTGCTCGAGGCGGGGGTCCCGGTCGCGGCCGGTGCCGACAACCTGCGCGACCCCTTCAACCCGGTCGGCCGGGCCGACCCGTTCGAGACCACCTCGCTCCTGGTCGCCGCCGGTCATCTCCGGCCCGCCGAGGCCCTCGCCGCGGTCACGACGACCACCCGCACCGTGCTCGGGCTCCCGGAGGCGGGCACCGAGCCGGGCAGCCGGGCCGACTTCATGCTCGTCCCCGACGTACCTCTCGACGAGGTCGTCGCAGGTTCCCAGACCGCCCGTGTGGTCGTCCACGGCGGCCGCGTGCTCGCCGACACCCGTGTCAGCACCGTTCTCGATCTCGATCCCATGCCGAGGTGACATGAACACGACCACCACCGCCACGCTCGCCCTCTCCGGGGTGACGAAGCGATTCCCGACCGGTACGACCGCGTTGACCGGGGTCGACCTCAGCGTCGACGCCGGGGAGTTCGTCTCCGTCGTCGGCCCGTCCGGCTGCGGCAAGTCCACCCTGCTCCGGCTGGCCTCGGGACTCGAGGACGCCACCGTCGGCCGGGTCGACGTCGACGCGGACACCACCAGCTATGTCTTCCAGGACCCCACCCTGCTGGAGTGGCGCAGCGCCCGGAAGAACGTCGAGTTGATCGGCGAGCTGAGCGGGCTCCCCAAGGAGCAGCGCCGCCGCGCGGCCCAGGAGGCCCTCGACCTGGTCGGCCTCACCGGCTTCGAGAAGCAGCATCCGCGCCAGCTCTCCGGAGGCATGCGGATGCGGGTCTCGATCGCCCGGGCCCTGGTCGCCGAACCCGATCTCGCCCTCTTCGACGAGCCGTTCGGCGCACTCGACGAGATCACCCGGCTGGCGATGCAGACCGAGCTGCAGCGGCTCTTCAAGCTGCTCGGCTTCGCCGGGCTCTTCATCACCCACTCCGTGGCCGAGGCCGTGTACCTCTCCACACGCGTCGTCGTGATGAGCGGCCGGCCGGGCCGGATCGTCGCGGAGATCCCGGTGCCCTGGGAGTTCCCACGCCCACCCGATCTGCGGTTCGAGTCCGACTTCGCCCACCTGGTCGGCCAGGTCTCCGAGGCACTGGAGGAGCACGCATGAGCACCGAGTTGATGATCGAGCCCGACGTCGGGGCCGTGACCGAGGCCGCGCCCGCCGAGCCGCCCGCCAGACGTACGCCCCCGGTTCTCGGTCGGCTCTTCGCCAAGGTCGTGCCGATGCTCGCGGCGCTCGCCGGCCTGGCGGCCGTGTGGTACGCCGTGACGTACCTCGTCCTCGGTGAGGACAGGCGGTTCCTGCTGCCGCCGCCGCACCAGGTCTTCGGCGAGACGCTGGGTCGGCCCGAGATCATGCAGCCGATGCTCGCCGCGCTGTGGCAGTCGGTCATGGTCGCGCTGGCCGGTCTGGTGATCTCGGTGGTCATCGGGATGGCCTGGGCGATGGTGATGGCGCAGACCCGGCTGCTTGAGAAGGTGCTCTACCCCTATGCGGTCATCCTGCAGACGGTCCCGATCCTGGCGCTGACCCCGCTGATCGGGATCTGGATGGGCTACGGCATCGCGGCCCGGATCGTGGTCTGCGTGATCATCGCGGTCTTCCCGATGATCGCCAACACCCTCTTCGGCCTGCAGTCGGCGACGGCACCGGCGCACGACCTCTTCACCCTCAACCGGGCGACCCGGCTGCAGCGGCTGCTCAAGCTGCAGCTGCCTGCCGCGATGCCGGCGATCTTCACCGGCCTGCGCAACGCCGCCGGGTTGTCGGTCATCGGCGTGATCGTCGGTGACTTCTACTTCCAGCAGGGCAGCCCCGGCATCGGCGGCCTGCTCCGCGTCTACACGCTGCGGCTCAGCATGGAGCCGCTCTTCCTGGCGATCATCCTGACCGCTCTCTTCGGTGTCGTCGTCTTCTCGGCCTTCGCCGCTCTCGATCGCGCCGTCATCGGCAAGTGGTACGGCGAGCGCTGACCTCACCCCATCCCCCAAGAAACGGACACAGCATGAACCGACACATACCCGTGCGCGCCGCCACCCTCGTGGCACTCTCGACCATCGTCCCGTTCGCCCTGACCGGCTGCGGGAGTGACTCCGGCTCCGCCAACACCGCCACCGCAGGCGAGGTGACGAAGGCGGAGAAGGGCAGCGCGAAGGACCTCACCGACGTCTGTCCCGCGACCGTGGTGATGCAGCAGGACTGGCAGCCCGAGGCCGAGCACGGCGGCATGTACAGCCTGATCGGCGAGGGCTACACCGTCGACACCGACAAGAAGACCGTCACCGGGCCGCTCGTGTCCGGCAGCGTCGACACGGGCGTGGAGGTCGAGGTCCGCTCGGGTGGTCCGGCGACCGGGTTCCAGCCCGTCCCCGCGACCATGTACCTCGACAAGGACATCCTGATCGGAGCGGTCAACACCGACGCCGCGATCGCGGCCGCGGAGAAGCAGCCGACCGTCGCGCTGGCCTCGCAGCTCACCGTCTCGCCGCAGATCCTGATGTGGGACCCGAAGAGCCAGGACGATGCGAAGACCATCGCCGAGGCCGCCGGCGACGGCGACCCGGTCGTCACCGCCGGCGACGTGATCCCGGCGCTGCTCGAGTCGCAGGGGATGATCGAGAAGAAGCAGTCCGACCTCTCCTACGAGGGCACCCCGCAGCGTTTCGTCACCGAGCCCACGATCCTCCAGCAGGGCTTCGCCACCGCCGAGCCCTACATCTACGAGAACGAGATCAGCAGCTGGGCCAAGCCGATCGGCTATCAGCTGCTCGCCGACGTCGGCTACACCATCTACCCCGAGCCGATCGCGGTGCGTGCCGAGGACGTCGAGAAGGAGGCCGACTGCCTCGAGAAGCTCGTTCCGGTGATGCAGCAGGCCGAGATCGACTATTTGGCCGACCCGGACTGGGCCAACGGGATCATCGTCGACATCGTCGAGCGCTACCAGACCGGCTGGACCTACAGCGAGGGCGTCGCCGCGTACGCCGCCAAGACGATGACCGACCTCGACCTGGTCCACGACGACCCGAAGTCCGGAGTCTTCGGCCAGATCGACGGCGAGCGGATGAAGGGGATCGTCGAGACGTTCGCGCCGATCATGAAGCAGGCCGGCACGATCACCTCCGACGACATCGACCCGGAGTCGCTCTACGACAACCGGTTCATCGACGACTCCATCTCGATGAAGTGACGCCGATGACGACTTCGCAGCGTACGTCCCAGGTGACCGCCCTGGTCGCCGACCGCCTCGGCGCGGACCGAGTCGAGACCGACCCGGCCGCGCTGGTCAAGCTCTCCTCGGACTGGTCCCGGATGTCGCCGGTGCTCCAGGAGAAGGTGCCGAGCGGCAGGTATGTCGCCGACGCCATCGTCCGGCCGCGCACCGAGCAGGAGGTCGCCGACGTGCTGGCCGTGGCCTACGAGCACGACGTGCCGGTCGTCCCGCGTGGGGCCGGGACCGGTAACTACGGCCAGGCGACCCCGTTCACCGGCGGGATCATCCTCGACCTGCGTGGCTTGGACGCGATCGAGGTGCGGGCCGACGGCAACCTACGCGCCGGGGCCGGTGCCCGGATGACCCGCATCGACAAGGTCGCCCGGGAGGCGGGGCGCGACCTGTGGATCTTCCCCTCCACCAAGGGCTCCACGATCGGCGGCTTCATCGGCGGCGGCAGCGCCGGCACCGGGACCATCGAGCACGGCACCACCTCCGACGGCTTCGTCACCGAGCTGACGGTGGCCCCGATGGACGGCAGCGGACGCCTGCTCACGGTGACGGGCGAGGAGACGCTGCCCTACATCCACGCCTACGGCGTGACCGGCGTGGTGACCTCGGTGGTCGTCCGCACCGACCCCGCGCGGGACTGGGTGGCGGTCTATGCCGCCTTCGACAGCTGGGACGCGATGGTGTCCGTGCACCGCCGCCTGCTCGACCTGCCGGTGCTGCCGAGGCTGGCCTCGGGCGACGAGCCGGCGCTGGTCCCGACCCTGACCACCAACGTCCAGCTCGACCCGGCCCAGCACAGCCTGCGGGTGATCGCGGAGGCGTCCACGGTCGCCGAGATCGAGTCGCTCGTCGTGGCGGCCGGAGGCAGCGTACGAGCTCGTTTGGAGGACTATGCCGCGACCGATCTGCTCTCCGGGATGTCCTACAACCATCCGGTCTACTTCCTCCAGCGCGCACACCGTGACCGGAGCTGGTTCCACATGGAGACCGGGGGCGAGCTCTACTGGAGCGACGCCGACCGGGTGCGGAAGGTCTACGACGGCCCCGTCTGGCTGCACCTGGAGCTGATGGGGAACGCCCCGCTGGCGATGGTTGTCGCCGAGTACGTCTCCGAGGAGCAGGTCCTCGCGGGCATCCCGCGCTTCGACGAGATCGGGGTCGGTGTGCACTCGCCCCACCAGTGGTACGTCGACCGCAACGTCGAGCTCGTCACCGCGGTCGCGCGCGACCGCGACCCCAAGGGGCTGCTCAACCAGGGCAAGCTCACCGACCACGCGCTGGTCGACACCCGCATCAACATCGGAGTCCGCTGATGCCCCGTTTCGCCGACCTCACCGCTCCCGAGATCGCCGCTCTGCCCGAGGACACCGTCGCGGTGCTCGGTCTCGGCGCGATCGAGCAGCACGGTCCCCACCTGCCGGTCTCGACGGACTACGTCATCGCCGCCGAGGCCGCTGAGGCCGCGGTGGCGACGGTCGCCGCGGCAGGCAGCGCGTCCGTGGTGCTGCTCGAGCCGCTGGCCTACACCAAGTCCGACGAGCACTCCTGGTCGCCCGGCACGATCTGGCTCGCCTGGGACACCCTGATGCGGGTCCTCGTCGACATCGGCCGCTCGCTGAGCAACTCCGGGATCACCCGGCTGCTCTTCGTCAACGGGCACGGTGGGAACTCCGCGCTCGGGCAGGTCGCCAGCCGCGAGCTGCGCAAGCAGTTCGGGCTGGCGACGTTCTTCGCGCATCTCTCGGTGCCACCCGACCAAGGAGGACGTTCCTCTCGGGAGGACGAGCTCGGCCTCGGCATCCACGGCGGCCACGGCGAGACCTCGATGATGCTCCACCTGCGTCCCGAGCTGGTGCACCAGGAGCGAGGTGAGCGGAAGGTGCCCGAGCAGCTGGCCGGCTACCGGCACATCGGCTTCGGCAAGCCGGTCTCCTTCGGCTGGCTCTCCGACGACTTCGGCACCGACGGCTACCTCGGCGACCCGACCACCGCCACCGCGGAGGACGGCAAGGTCCGCTTCGAGGCCGGGGTCGCCACGCTGGCCGAGGTCATCGTGGAAGCCTCCCGCTTCACGCCGTCGGCATGACGCTGCGGATCACCGGGGCAGCCTCGGGAGACCTTTCGATCGAGGGGCCCGAGGACACCCTCGACGCCTCGGGCTGCCTGGTCACGCCGGGCCTGGTCAACGCCCACCATCACCTGCTGCAGACCGCGTTCCGCACCCTGCCCGGGACGCGCGGCGTCCCGATGGCGACCTGGCTGCCCACGATGGCGGCGGCCTACGACCGTGTCGGGGTCGACGCCGAGCTCACCTACGCCGCCGCACGGGCCGGGCTCGCCGAGTCGCTGCTCTGTGGGGTGACGACGGTGGCCGACCATCACCTGACCTGGCCGGGCTCCCTGACACCGGAGGAGACGGTGCCGTTGGCGCAGGGGACCGCGCGAGCGGCGGCCGAGCTGGGCGCCCGCCTGGTCTTCGTCCGCGGTGCCGCCCGGGACGACCCCGAGACCGCGGCGCACAGCGCCGACCTGATCGCGGAGGCGCTGGTGGGGGATGCGCCCGGCGGGGTGAGCGCCGACGGCACGCTGCAGGTCGCGGTCGGGCCGGCCGGGGTGCACTCCGATCCGGAGCCGACCTTCCGGCTGATGGGGGAGGTGGCTGCCCGGCGCGGGCTGCGGCGGCGTACCCAGGCCAACGAGCAGGTCGACGTCGCGATCGCGGCCGAGCGCTACGGCCGCCGCCCGATCGATCTGCTGGAGGAGTGGGGCTGGCTCGCGCCCGACGTGACTCTGGCTCATCTGTGCGACGTGACGCCGGACGAGATCCGGAGGCTGAGCGCGGCCGGGGTGAGCGCCACCCATGCGCCCGGCTGCGACCTGCCGATGGGGTGGGGGATCGCGCCGGTCGCCGCCCTCCGCGCGGCCGGGGTCGAGGTCGGGCTCGGCACCAGCGGCGGTGGCAGCAACGACGCCGGCCACCTGCTCGCCGATGCCCGTCTCGCCATGCAGGTGGCGCCGCTGGTGGGTCCTCCGCTGGCGGCCGCCGACGTGCTCGCGATGGCGGCCACCGGCTCAGCGGCCGGCCTCGGCCGACCGGGGCTGGGTTCGGGGACGGATCTGTGCGTCTGGGACGTCTCCGGGGTCGCCGACGCCGGCGTCCACGACCCGGTCGCCGGCCTGCTGTGGGCCTCGCCCGGGCGGCGTCCGCGGCACGTGGTCGTGGCCGGCCAGGTCGTCGTACGCGACGGCGTGCTCACCACCGCCGACGAGCGCGAGATCGTCGCGGATCTGGGGCGGCTCAGCGCCTGCGCTGCTCCTTGACCACCAGCAGCCGGAAGAGCTCGCCGTCGGCGCTGGCCCACCGGTGCCGTACGCCGCCGGGGATGTAGACCGAGTCGGCGGTCTCCATGACCTGCTCCTCGCCGTCCAGGTCGATCCGAAGGGTCCCGCCGACCACGTAGACGAACTCGTCCTCCTCGTGCTGCCAGTAGCGGTCCCAGGTCGACTCGTCCCCGGCGAACTCCATCGGGATGAAGGCGTGGTCGGCCCCGGCGACCAGCGCCTGCACCATGCCGTTGGACGCCTCCGCGGTGCCGGGGTCGGAGCGGCGTACGACCGCCACGGGGCCGGCGGAGGCACTCTCGACGCTGTCCGCGAGCAGCCCCTGCTGGGTGGTGCCCAGCGTCTCGGCGATCCGGAACAGCGACGACATCGAAGGGCGGGCCATCCCGCGCTCGATCTGACTCAGGAACGGGTGCGACAGGTCGGTCGCCTCGGCGAGCTGGACCAGCGTCATCCCCTGCGCCTTGCGCAGTTCCCGCACACGGGCGCCCAGCCGCAGCACCGAGCGATCCAGGGACTGTCGCGGGTTCCGAGTCACCTGCTCAACCTAGCCGTCGTCGGCGCTCCGTGTTCACCGCGTCACGAGGAACTCACGGATCCGACGTGTGTCGGAAACAACATCCGTGCCGCCGCCACGAAACGGAGTTTCGAAATGCTGTCGACAGCGGTAGTAGGTTGATGGCCATGACCGTTCCTCCTGTGGTCAGACAGGAACAGCTCATCGACGAGATCGCCCTCCACCTCGCTGACGAAGTAGAGGGCGACTGGTCCACGTTGGTCTTCAACCACCGCAACCTGTCGATGTTCTTCACCGGGCGCGTCGATGTGCACCGGCCGGACGGCAGCCTCGCCCACGCCCGGCCGCCCGACACCATCCTCGCGCTGACCGACGAGCTCAGGCGGGTGATGTACGAGCCCGGTCGGGGCGCCTGGTTCTCCGCGCGCTGGACCATCGCGACCGGGGAGGGCGAGGGGGAGAAGCACTCGACGAAGGTCGTCTTCAACTACGACGACGAGCCGGTCTGGCGCTGGCCGGCCCACCCGGGCCTGTACGCGCTCGACCTCGAGACGTTCCCCCGTGACGACGACCGCGTCCCGGACTGGCTCCGCCAGAAGGTCAACGGAGCCCGCCGGACGTTGTAGGAACCGGCCATCCTGGACGCATCACACGGGCGCGATCCAGGGGCGTCGCCGGGCGGTGTCCACTAGGAACTCGACAAGGAATCCATCAGAAGCCTGTCGGAGTCGAGCGGTCACAGGGGCGGCGCCTGATGAAAGGGTCTGCACCGTGCCACAGGTCTCTCGAATTGCCATCGTCAACCGCGGTGAAGCCGCGATGCGTCTGATCCATGCCGTCCGCGACCTCAACGCGCGGGATACATCCGTTGGGACGATCCGCACCATCGCGCTGCACACCGACGTCGACGCCGGGTCGGCGTTCGTACGCGAGGCCGACGAGGCCTACTTGCTCGGCGCGGCCGCGGATCGCCCCTACCTCGATCTCGCCGTCCTCGAGCAGGCGCTGGTCGCCTCCCGGGCCGACGCCGCCTGGGTCGGCTGGGGCTTCGTCGCCGAGGACCCCGCCTTCGCCGAGCTGTGCGACCGGCTGGGCGTCACCTTCATCGGTCCCAGCGCCGAGGCCATGCGGAAGCTGGGCGACAAGATCGGCTCGAAGCTGATCGCCGAGGAGGTCGGCGTCCCGGTCGCCCCCTGGAGCCGCGGCGGCGTCGACGACCTCGAGTCGGCACTGGCCAGCGCCGAGGAGATCGGCTACCCGCTCATGCTCAAGGCCACCGCCGGTGGCGGCGGTCGCGGCATCCGGAAGGTCACCTCCGGTGCTGAGCTCGCCGAGGCGTACCAGCGAACCCGGGACGAGGCGGAGCGGGCGTTCGGCAGCGGCGTCGTCTTCCTCGAGAAGCTGGTCACCGATGCCCGCCATGTCGAGGTCCAGGTGATCGCCGACGGACAGGGCACCGCTTGGGCGATCGGCGTACGCGACTGCTCCGTGCAGCGGCGCAACCAGAAGGTCATCGAGGAGTCGTCCTCGCCGCTGCTGTCCGAGGCCCAGGCCGCCGAGCTCAAGGCGTCGGCCGAGCGGCTCGCCACGGCGGTGGGCTACGCCGGAGCCGGCACCGTCGAGTTCCTCTACCACCCGGGCGAGAAGACGTTCGCGTTCCTCGAGGTCAACACCCGCCTCCAGGTCGAGCACCCCATCACCGAGGCCGTGACCGGCACCGACCTGGTCGCGCTGCAGATCCAGGTCGCTTCCGGCGTACCGCTCGCCGGCGACCGGCCGGTCGAGCGCGGCCACGCGGTCGAGGCCCGGCTCAACGCCGAGGACCCGGACCGCGACTTCGCGCCCGCTCCGGGCCGGATCAGCCGCCTCGAGTTCCCCGCCGGCCCCGGCATCCGGGTCGACACCGGCGTGGCCGAGGGCGACACCATCCCGGCCGACTTCGACTCGATGATCGCCAAGGTGATCGCCTGGGGCGCCGACCGCGAGCAAGCGCTCGCGCGACTGCGCCGGGCGATGGGGGAGACCACCGTCATCATCGACGGCGGCGCGACCAACAAGAGCTTCATCCTCGACCTCCTCGACCAGCCCGAGGTCACCACCGGCAGCCCGGCCTGGGCCGACACCGGGTGGATCGACCGGGTGCGCGGCGAGGGACGGCTCCAGGCGGCCCGGCACGCCGGCGTCGCGCTCGTCGCCGCCGCGATCGAGGGGTACGACGAGGCCGAGCGCGGCGAGATCGCCCGCATGCTCCAGACCGCCCAGGGCGGCCGGCCGCAGATCCAGCACGACCCGGCCCGCACCATCGAGCTCAAGCTGCGCGGGGCGACGTACGCCCTGACCGTGCGGCAGTCCGGACCCGCCCGCTACCAGGTCACCATCACGGCCGGCGGCGAGCGGCGCACCCTCACCGCCACCCTCGACCGGATCGACGAGGTGCACGGCCGGCTCACCGTCGACGGCCACCGCTACCGGCTGGTGACCGCCACCCACGGCCCCGTCCATCTGGTCGAGGTCGACGACGTGATGCACCGGGTCAGCCGCGACGAGGGCGGCATGGTCCGCGCCCCCGCGCCGGCGCTCGTCGTGTCCACCCCGCTCGCCGTCGGCGACGAGGTGGCGGCCGGGCACCCGGTGCTGGTGCTCGAGTCGATGAAGATGGAGACCGCGCTGACCGCGCCGTTCACAGGCCGGGTCAAGGAGCTCCTGGTCCGGGTCGGGAGCCAGGTAGAGACCGCGGCGCCGCTGCTGCGCCTCGAGCCGACCGGCGAGGCCGAGGGCGAGGCGACCACCGCCACCCTGGCCGACCTCGATCTGCCCGCACCCGTCACGGAGTCCGGCCGCAGTAATGGTGCGCTGGACGACCTGAGCAGCCTGCTGCTCGGCTACGACGTCGAGGAGGATCAGCGTCCGGCGTTGCTCGCCGCCCATCTGGCCTCTCGCTCCACCGGTGCGCCCGCGGACACCCTCCGCACGGAGATGGACCTGCTGGCCCTGTTCACCGACTTCGCCGAGCTCAGCCGCAACCGCCCGGCCGGTGACGAGCCGTCCACCGAGCTGCGCGTGCACAGCTCGCGGGAGTACTTCCACACCTACCTGCGCAGCCTCGACCCCGACCGGGGCGCGCTCCCGGACCACTTCCGCGACAAGCTGCTGCGGGTGCTCGCGCACTACGGGGTCTCCGACCTCGAACGTACGCCGGAGCTCGAGCGCGCGGTGTTCCGCATCTTCCTCGCCCAGCAGCATCCCTCCGACGTCGACGTCGCGATCGGGGTGCTGCAGCGCTGGCTCGGCGACCCGCCGCCGGCGACGGAGGACGCCGCCGCGGTCCGCGCGTTGCTGGAGCGGATGGTGCGCGCCACGCAGCGCCGGTTCGCCGTGGTCGGCGACCTGGCTCGCTCGGTCCGGTTCGGCTGGTTCGACCAGGCGCTGGTCGATGACGAGCGCCGCGCGGTGCTCGAGGGAGTGCCGGCCGAGGTCGCCGCCCTCATCGACCCGGACGCCCCTGACCGGGCCGCCCGCATCGATGCACTGGCGGCTGTCCCCGAGCCACTGGTCGGATTCCTCCGGGACCGGCTGGTCGAGGGTATTCCCGAGCGCGAGCCGCTGCTGGAGGTGCTGATCCGGCGCCACTACCGCGACTACCACCTGCACGACCTGACCGTCACCGGCATAGACGACGGCGGACGCCCGCTCGCGCACGCCGAGTACGCCACTGACGAGAAGGGTGCGACCCGAGTCGTGTCCACCATCGGCGACGTTACGGAGCTCGCCCGTCCCGACGGCCCACTCGGTGCTGCCATCACCTCGGCGTTGAGCTCCGACCACGACGACGTCGTCGAGATCTACCTGCGCTGGACCGACGCGCCCGCCGATCCGGACCTCGCCTCGTCCGAGCTCGCCAAGATGCTCGCCGGCCACGAGTTCGCCCGCCGCGCCCGCCGTGTCTCGATCGCGGTCTGCCATGCCGCGCCACAGCCCATCGACTACTTCACCTACCGCCACCACGCAGACGGCGCCCCGCACACCCCGACCGCCGAGCTGGTCGAGGACAGCCTGGTCCGGGGCATGCACCCGATGGTCGGTCGCAGGCTCAACCTGTGGCGGCTCAGCGAGTTCGACGTCACCAGGCTCGCCGCGCCCGACGACGTCCTGCTCTACGAGTGCGTCGCCCGGGCCAACCCGGCCGACCGCCGCCTCGTCGCGGCGGCCCAGGCCCGACAGCTCGCCGTGGTCCGCGACGACGAGGGCCGCGTGATCGCGCTGCCGCACGTCGAGCGGGCCGTGGAGAACTGCCTCGAGGCGATCCGCCGCGTACGCTCCGCCCGGGGCCGCGAGGGCACCAAGCTCGACGTCAACCACGTGTGGGTGACGGTGTGGCCGGTGGTCGAGGCAGATCTCGACCAGATCACCGCGCTGCAGAGCAAGATCACCCCGCTCAGCGAGGGCGCCGGGATCGAGGAGGTGCTCGCGCAGGGCCGCGTGGCCGGGCAGGACGGTGACGCCCCGACCCCGCTGGCCATCCGCTTCCACGCCAAGCCGGGCGCAGGCGTCGTGGCCGACGTCATCGAACCGCCCACCGAACCGCTCGCCCCGATGGACGAGTACGCCGCCAAGGTGCTGCGCGCCCGCCGCCGCGGTCTCGTCTACCCCTACGAGCTTCAGCGTGCCCTGGCAGGGAGCGGCACGGTCGTCGAGCACGACCTCGACGCCGACGGCGTACTCGTACCCGTCGATCGTGCTCCCGGGCTCAACAGTGCCGGCATCATCGTCGCCGTCGTGACCACGCCGAGCACTCTCTACCCCGACGGCATCAGCCGAGTCGTGCTCTGCGGTGACCCGCTCAAGTCGCTCGGCGCGCTCTCGGAGCCCGAGTGCGCCCGGGTGATCGCGGCCATCGACCTCGCCGAGCGGATGCAGATTCCGGTCGAGTGGTTCGCGGTGTCGGCCGGTGCGCGGATCTCGATGGAGAGCGGCACCGAGAACATGGACTGGGTCGCCGCCGCGCTGCGCCGGATCGTCCACTTCACCCAGGACGGCGGCGAGATCAACATCGTCGTCGCCGGGATCAACGTCGGCGCCCAGCCGTACTGGAACGCCGAAGCGACGATGCTGATGCACACCAAGGGCATCTTGGTGATGACCCCGGACAGCGCGATGGTGCTGACCGGTAAGCAGTCGCTCGACTTCTCCGGCGGGGTCTCCGCCGAGGACAACCATGGCATCGGCGGCTACGACCGGGTGATGGGCCCGAACGGTCAGGCGCAGTACTGGGTGCCCGACCTGGCCGGTGCCTTCCGGGTGCTCATGGCGCACTACGAGCACAGCTACGTGGTCCCCGGCGAGACCGGGCCGCGCCGCGCGCCGACGGCCGACCCGATCGACCGCGACGTGTCGTCGTTCCCCCACGCGGGTGACTTCGCCACGGTCGGCGAGATCTTCTCGGCCGAGCACAACCCCGACCGCAAACGACCCTTCGACATCCGCACGGTGATGCGGGCGCTGGCCGACGCCGACCACGAGATGCTCGAGCGGTGGGCCGGCATGGCCGACGCCGACACCGCAGTGGTCGTCGACACCCGGATCGGCGGCTACCCGGTCAGCCTGGTCGGGATCGAGTCCAAGCCGGTGCCGCGCGCCGGCTTCCCTCCCACCGACGGTCCCGACACCTACACCGCGGGCACCCTGTTCCCGCGGTCGTCGAAGAAGGTCGCGCGCGCGATCAACGCGGCATCGGGCAACCGGCCGCTGGTGGTGCTCGCCAACCTGTCCGGCTTCGACGGCTCCCCGGAGTCGATGCGCAACCTGCAGCTCGAGTACGGCGCCGAGATCGGCCGAGCGGTCGTCAACTTCCAGGGCCCGATCGTCTTCTGCGTCATCTCCCGCTACCACGGGGGTGCGTTCGTGGTGTTCTCCAAGCACCTGAACCCGTCGATGACGGTGCTCGCCATCGAGGGTTCGTACGCCTCGGTCCTCGGTGGCGCCCCTGCGGCGGCCGTCGTGTTCGCCGCGGAGGTCTCCAAGCGGGCGGCGGCTGACCCGCGGGTGGCCGCGCTCGAGGAGCGCATCGACCACGCCGAGGACGGGGAGCGCGGCGAGCTCGTCGTCGAGCTGGCCGAGCTCCGCGCCCAGCTGCGGGCGGACAAGATCGCCGAGGTCGCGGCCGAGTTCGACGACGTGCACGACATCCACCGAGCTGTGGAGGTCGGCTCGGTGGATGAGGTGATCGCGGCCAGCGACCTGCGGCCCAAGGTGGTCGAGGTCATCGAACGGGCGTTGGGCGACGGGTGACCGAGCTAGGTCACCACGTGCTCTAGGTCGCCGGGCTGGAGCCCAGGGAGGCGGTTGGCTCCCTGGGCCGGCCGGCTCCGACCAGAACCTGGAGAACGACCAGCAGGCCGAGCACCAGAGCAAGGGACCACCAGAGCCGGTCCATCGTGACGTTGTTGCCCCAGAGCAGGACCACGCCGCCCAACGCCACCACGGCGACTCGCAGCCAGGTCACGTTGGCGGCGACCCAGCGGCCAGCTCCGCCGACGGGACCGTCCCCCAGGCGAGCGCCGACGCTCTCGAGACCCCCGCCGATGGTCGTACGTGCGGTGGTGCCGTACCTGTTGGAACCGGCGAACCAGCCGGCGAGCACGATCACCAGACCGAGCCACAGGACCACCTGCTGGCCGCGTTCCAGGTAGGCGAGCAGGGTGTCGAAGAAGACCCTGCTCGCTGGCCCGAAATCGGTGCCGGAGAGCGCGTTGATGAACATCTGCTGCCCGATGGACAGCACCCACGCCAGCAGCAGCGCGTTGGCAGCCACGACCGCCCCGATCCACACCGCCATCCGCGGGCGGCGGCGGGCCAGCACCAAGGCGGCCAGGAACAGGACCCCGACCACGGGAAGGAGCCACTGGGCGACCGGGTTCGAGAACGCGTAGATCGTGCGTACCTGCCTGAGCTGGGGTGCCTCCATCAGCACGATCTGACGGTCGGTCTCGGGGATGGGCACGTTCTCGACGATGGTCAGACCCCGGGCGACGAGTCGCTCCTTGACCCGTTCGATGACCTCGTCGACGTCGAGCACGACCTCTTCGCCCTGGAGCGACACGGCACCGGAGTCGTCGCCGTTCAGGATTCGCTGGAGGGTCTGCTGGGCTCTGGTGTTGGCCAGGACCCAGATGTCGGCGAACTCGTCGGAGGCGATGAACGCGCGGACCTCGCGCTCCACCAGACCGTTGATGGCCGCGGCGAGTGGCGCCACGAGCTGCTCCAGGCGCGGTCTGTCGTCGATCACGCCGGCGAACGCGGTGTTGAGGATCGCCTCGACGTCGACCTGCTGCTGGATCGCCCCGGTGACCCGGGTCGCGATCACGTCCTGCACCTCGGGGGACTCGATGAGAGGGCCGACGGTCTCGACGTACCGCTCGGCGTCGTTCAATGTGCGCTGCCCCCAGTAGGCCACCGCGGCCGGCGTGGTCAACAACCCGGCCAGCACCAGGCAGATCACCGCCGCTATCGAGCGGCCTCGTGAGGGTCGGTCTGCGGTGGTGACGACGGGGTCGTCGGTGGGTTCTCGGAGTTCGCGTGTGATGGGCGAGTCGCTCGACATGGTGCGTCAGCTCAGTTCGTCGTCGGCCATCTGCGCGGATGCCTGTTCGATGCCGACTCCGATCGCCAGGACGATGCGGCTGGTCGCCGCTGCGACCCGCGACGTCCCGACGATGGGTGCGATCGCCGCGAGCACACCGCGGACGGCCTCGGCGTCGAGGCCGACCTCGTCGGCGATCGCGAGGTTCAACGCGTAGGAGACGGCCGGAGCATCGCTCGCGACGAGGGCAGCGAGTCGGACGAGAGCGATGGACTGTACGTCGAGGCTCGATGCCTGCACGGATTCGGCCGTCATGGTGGCCAGCAGGTCGAGGACGGGGGTGTCGGATGCGGTCATGTCTGACATGGCAACCCTTCGGTGGTCGTGGGACTGGCCTCGAACGAGGCCACTCCCCAGGCTGTCTGGACGGTCCGCCCGAGGCATCACCCGAAGTGGACGAACCGGCCAGGTCAGCGGGTGATGTCGCGCCCGTGCACCGTCAGCGCCCAGATGACGAAGATGTCGACAGCGATGATCAGCATCGACCAGAACGGCGAGTACGGGATGAACGCGAAGTTGGCGAAGGCACTCAGTACGGCCAGGACGACTCCGATGATGCGACCCCAGACCATGCCGTTGAGCACAGCGAAGCCCGCGAACACCACGAGCAGTCCCAGCAGCAGGTGGATCCAGCCCCAGCTGGTGGCGTCGAGCTGGAGCAGGTAGTTGGGGGTCGTGACATAGAACTCGTTCTCGAAGATGGCGACCAGGCCGGCGAAGGCCTGGAAGCTGCCGGCCATGATCATCATCACGCCGGCGAACATGATGAAGCCGGTCGCCCAGCCACTGGGCGGCGGCTCCTGCGCCTGCCAGGTGGTCTCTTCGTTCAATGGGGTCTGTTCGGTCATGACGGGACGCTCCTTGGATTGCCGCCGACCACGACGGACTCGATGTCGGGTCGTGAAGTGAACGGACGATCTCAATCTGGTCGCCGGGGCCTGTTGGCGAATCATCCTCATTGTGTGAAACGTGAGGGCGTCAGGACTGAGAAGGTGGCTGAGACTCCGCCGGGCCACCCACAAGTCATCCGTCAGGGATGAGACGTCGGGCTGCCCGGATCTCTAGCGTGCGAAGGGTGGAAGACGCTGGCGAAGCCGCGCGAACGGCTGCCGGGCTCGACGACGTTCTGCTGGACGTCAAGCTTTCGGTTCCCGAGCTGCCGCTCAGACTGGTGAGCAGGGCCCCTCTGATCGAGGCGGCCCGGAGCAGCGGCGCGCCGTCGGTCGGAATCACCGCGCCCGCCGGCTACGGCAAGTCCACCCTCCTTGCGCAGTGGGCACAGGCCGAGGACCGCCCGGTCGGTTGGGTGTCACTCGACCGCCTGGACGACGACTCCAGCGCCCTCCTCGTGCTGCTCGCCTCGGCATACGCGCGAGCCGTGCCGGATCAGCAGGGCGTGGTCGCCGACGTGAGCGGTCTGGGCGTCTCGCCGTTGGGGCGCGCCGCACCGCGCCTGGCCGCCGCTCTCAGCCGAAGCCCGGAACCTTTCGTGCTGATGGTGGATGACCTGCATGAGCTGCACTCCTCGGCCTGCCACGATGTGCTGAGCGTGGTCATCTCCGGTGTCCCGGTCGGCTCCCAGCTGGTGTCGGCGAGCCGGGTCGAGCAACCGCACCTGGCTCGGCTGCGCGCCTCCGGCACGGTCCTCGACGTGCTGGGACCCGACCTGGCGCTGGATGTGACGGGTGCCGAGCAGATCTTCAGCGCGGCACAGGTGCCGCTCACGCGCGACCAGGCGATGAGGGTGACCGAACGGACGGAGGGTTGGGCGGCCGGCCTGCACCTGGCGGCGATGATCGCCCGGGACACGAAGCAGGACGTGTCGAGCATCTCCGGCGACGACCGGTACGTGGCCGACTATCTGTACCGGGAGTCGCTGAGCCAGCAGGACGAGGCGACGCAACGGTTCCTGCGGCGTACCGCTGTGCTCGACCGGCTCTGTGGCTCCCTGTGCGACGCGCTCTCGGGGGATACCGACGGTCAGGATCGGCTTCTCGCACTCGAGGGATCCAACTCGTTCCTGCTCCCGCTCGACCGGCGGCGGGAGTGGTACCGCTATCACCCGCTGTATCGAGAGTTCCTGCTCGGAGAGCTGCGTCGGGTCGAACCCGAGGTCGTCGCGAAGCTGCACCTGCGGGCCGCCGACTGGTTCGATGCCAACGAGTCTTCGGCGATGGCCCTCGAGCACCTGCTGAACACGCCCGAGCGTGATCGGTGCGTCCAGATCGCGACGCAGCTGGTGCTGCCGACCTACAGCGCCGGGCAGATGTCGACCGTGGGGCGGTGGCTGTCCGCGCTCGGTGACTCGGCCATCGAGGAACACCCTCCGTTGGCCGTGCTGGCCGCGTGGATGGACGTCCTGGGTGGCGACCCCCTCGGGGCGCAGCGCTGGGCTGCCGTGGCAGAGGCTGCGGAGTACGACTGGGTGCCGATGGACGGCACCGCTTCGTTCGAGTCAGCGCGCGCCATGTTGCGGGCCGTCATGTGCCCGGCAGGACCTGCGGCGATGATGCGTGATGCCGACCTCGCGATGGCCCAGGAACCGCCGTGGAGCCCCTGGCGCGACACGGCCGTGGTCGGTGCCGCTGAGGCGCATCTGCTGATGGGGGACGTCGAACGCGCAGCCGCCCTGTTCGCCGAGAGCTCCACCGCCGGAGCCGAGCTCGGCAACACCGACACCATCGTCAACGCTCAGGCGGAGCTCGCGCTGTTGGCGATGGAACACGGGAGCTGGGACGAGGCGGCGGAGCGAGTGGCCCTCGCCCTCGCCGTCGTCGAGGAGCATCGGATGTACGACTACGCGGTGAGCGTCCTCGCGTTCGCGGCCGCTGCTCGGCTGGGGCTGCACGACGGGGATCTCGGTGAGGTGGACCGGCAGCTGACCCGGGCGATGCGTGCGCGTCCGTCCTGCACGTACGCGCTGCCGTATCTGGCCGTGCGTAGTCGCCTCCAGCTGGCCAGTGTGTTCTGGGCACGCGGTGACCAGACGTCCGCCCGGCATCTGCTGCGCGAGATCGACGACGTGCTGCAGCGCCGACCGGATCTCGGGGTGCTGGTCGACCAGGTCGCGAGGCTCCGCGCCAGGATCAACTCCTCAGAACGCACCACCGCTGGAAGGCCGCCCCTGAGCCCGGCCGAGCTGCGCCTGCTGCCCTACCTCCAGACCCACCTCACCATCGGCGAGATCGGCGAGCGACTGTTCGTCTCCCGCAACACCGTCAGCTCGCAGGTCGCCTCGATCTACCGGAAGCTGGGCGTCACATCGCGGAGTGATGCGGTCCGGCAGGTGATCTCGATCGGGCTCCTCGGCTCCTAGCCTTCCGCTGGCGGTCCTTTCGCGGCGAACCGGTTCGCCGCGGGTACGGCGCTGAAGCCGTGTGCCATCACGCTGAGCAGGACCGTGAGCGAGATGACCGCGACCACGTCCTCACCCGCGCCGTGGAGACCTTCCAGCGCGATCAACGCGAAGATGACCGAGGCCAGGCCGCGCGGGCCGAACCAACCGACGAACACCACGCTGTAGCGGTCGAGCCCCGCACCGAGCAGCGCCAGGACGACCGGCAGCATGCGAACGACGGTCAGGCTGAGCACGGCGTAGCCCAGCATCGTCCAGCTCCACGAAGCCTGGATGACCGGAATCGCCAGTGCGCCGAAGATCAGCCAGCTGATCATCGAGGCCATGTCGCTGGACTGGTCGACGAAGTAGACCTCCTTCTCGCCGCTTCGTCCGGCAACGTTCCCGAAGACCAGACCGCCCACGAAGGCGGCGACGAAACCGTTCCCGTCCGTGGCGAGTGCCGCGGCGTACGCCAACAGTGCGAGTGCGAGGACGGCTGGGCCGCCGAGCTCCTCGGACAGCCAGCCGCGTTCGCGTGCGCGTCTGGTGACCAGGCCGCCCACGCTGCCGACGATGACGCCCACGAGGAGGCCGACCAGCAGGGAGACGATCGCGCCGCCGGGGCTCTCGACACCGAGTACCCCCTCATCGACCGCGACGCCGGCGATGGCCACCAGCACGATCGGGGTGGCGATGCCGTCGTTGAGCCCGCTCTCCACGTTCAGTACGCTTCGCACCTTCGCGGGCACATGAGGGTTCGACATGACGGGTGCACCGAGCGCAGCATCCGTCGGCGCGAGCGCGGCGCCGACCAGGAGCGCTGCCCACGGGTCGAAGCCGAGCACGATCATCGCGGCTCCGGTGCCCATGGCGATCGTCAGCGGCAGGCCGACCCCGAGCAGCCGAACATAGGTGCTCAGATCGCGTCGGAACTGCTCGAGCCGGACCCGCGATGCATCCGCGAAGAGGACCCAGACGAGGGTGACTTCGGCGACGATCTTGACCAGCTCGGGTTCGGCCTCGAGCTCGAGAAGGCCGAGTACGTCCGCGAACACCCAGCCGCCCGCCACGAACACGATGGGGGCGGTGAGCCCCAGCTGTTGGAGGCGACCTGCGAGGACGCACCACGCGACGATCGTCGCGAGGACCGCTACCAGCGCCGAGGTTTCCATGTGACGGACCTCCCGGCCTACCAGGATGTTCTTCGGGTATCACTCCCGTGTATCACGGACCGGTGGGGATATGTGGCGGAAACGGTTCAGGATCCCTTGTCGCGGAACACATCGGAGAGCGGGTCTGCCTCGAAGTAGGCGGTCTTGATCCTCAGCCACTCGCCGTCGAGGACCATGTTCCCCAGGACCTCGTCGATCTGTTCTTTTCGCTGGTCGCCGGAGCGGATCACGAATCCGATCGGTGCGTCCTTGACCGGGTAGACGATCGGCTCCTCCAGGGCTATGGGTGCGCCTTTGATGATCGACTGAGCGTACGGAGCTCCATGGAACAACGCGTCCGCTTCGCCTCGCCTGATCGACTCGATGGCAGCGCCCACGGTAGGGGCCCTGACGATCTTGACGTCCTGGTACTTCTCTTCGAGGTAGGACCCCTGGACGGCGCCGTCGACGACCGCGATCTTCTTCCCGTTGACGTCACGGCGCGTGTGAATGGTCGATCCCTTGGGGGTGAGGAAGGCGACGTACGTCGAGAAGTACGGCGCGCTGAAGTCGAACTCCCGCTCGAGTTCTGACGTGCTCGTGACCTGGGCCCCGATCATGTCGATCTCTCCCGCTCGCAGGGCCGGGAAGAGCTCGTTGAACTCCATCGCCACGAACTCAGGCTCGACGCCCATGCCTTCGGCGACGCTGTGCGCCATCTCGTAGTCGAAGCCCTTGGTCGCGCCGCCGCTCTCGTAGTAGACGGGTTCGGTGCTGTCGACACCGATCCGAAGGGTGTTGCTGCTGCCGGCCGCGGCGCTCGCCTTTCCGCTGGCGGATGGTGCGGGGTCCGAGAAGTGTCCGCTGAAGGCGATCGCGCCCAGAAGGGCCACTGCGCCGGCGACGACCAACTTGATCTGGTTCATGTGGGGGTCCTGTTGCTGGCGATGGCTGGCATGCGAGCCCGAGCGGCAAGGCGTGAGTCAGACAACCGGACCCGTAAGTCAGGTGGAACCTGGCCAGACCAACAAGGCGCGAACGAGCGACGAATCCTGGGTATCGCGGCCGGCACCGACGGTGACGGTCACGACGCCACCTCCGCGACCAGATGCACGATGACCAGGTCGTCGGCCTCCAGCAGGGGCGCGACCATGCCGACCTCGTCGAGCAGTCGGCCGCTCATCACGGCGCCGCCGTCGTACCAGGAGGGTCGCGGGCGGTCCTTGGGCGACACCGCAAGAGGCACCGGTGTCACCCGGTACGCCGTCTCCGGGGTCAGGCCGGGGAACCGGATGCGGCCGGCCGGCTGGCCCAGGGTGTGGTCGAGCGCCGAGAGACGGAACAGCGCTTCGCGCCCGTCAGGGGCGACCACGCCGTCCAGCTGCAGGCCGTCGTGCAAGGTGTCCGCCCGCACGACGCGGCCGGAGTGGAGCAGGCCACGGAACCGCTTGTGCAGCGCGATCCAGGCCCGGAGCTCCTCGCGGTCCTCGTCCGTCATGGTGGTGAGGTCCCACTCGATGCCGAGGTGTCCCCACATGGCGGTGCCGGCGCGGAAGCGCAGGGTGTGCCGGCGTCCGGTGGTGTGGTCGGTGCCCGATCCCACGTGGGTGCCCATCAGCTCGGGCGGCAGGGTCAGTCCGGTCCACCGGACCAGACGGTGCCCTTCGTGCACGTCGATGCAGTCGGATACCCAGGCCCGGTCGGCCCGCTCGAGGACTCCCAGGTCGAGGCGCCCGCCACCGCCGCAGCAGGACTCGATCTCGAGCGCGGGATGCTGGGCACGGAGTGCGTCCATCAGGCGATAGGCCGCGAGTGTCTGCAGGTGGACCGCGGGTCTGTGGTCTCGGCCGCGGCCCGCGCCGGTCAGCGCACGGTTGTGGTCCCACTTGATGTAGGCGACGTCGTAGCGGTCCACCAGCGCCGAGATCTGACCGAACACGTGGTCCCAGGCGTCCGGGTTGGAGAGGTCGAGGACGTGCTGGTTGCGCGAACTGATGCCGGGACCGGCGTGGGTGCTGAGGATCCACTCGGGATGTTCCCGGGCCACGTCGGAGTCGAGGCTGACCATCTCGGGCTCGAACCACAGCCCGAACTCCATGCCCAGGCCCTGCACGGTCTTCACCAGCGGAGTGAGGCCGTCCGGGAACACGTCCTCGTCCACGACCCAGTCACCCAGGGAGCTCGTGGCGTCGCGCCGCCCCTTGAACCAGCCGTCATCGAGGACATACCGCTCGACACCCAGCTCGGCTGCACGCTCGGCGAGCTCGATGAGCTTCTGCATGTCCATGTCGAAGTAGACCGCCTCCCAGGTGTTGAGGAGTACGGGTCGCGCGCGCCGTGGGTGCACCTCCCGCGCCCTCAGGTGCTCGTGGAAGCGGCCTGAGAAGGCATCGAGCCCCTCGCCCCAGGAGGCGTAGAGCCAGGGCGAGGCATAGGTCTCGTCGTGGCCCAGCACCATCTCGCCGGGCATGAGCAGCTCGCCTCCGCGCAGGAGCTTCCAGCCGGTGAAGGAGTTCTCGGCGCAGAGCACCTGGTTGCCGCTCCAGCCGAGGTGAACACCCCAGACCCGACCGGCACGGAAGCCGAACCCGGACCGGCCGGCACACAGCACGGTGGCCGAGTCGTGCCCGGGACGACCGCCCCAGGCCTCGCGGACGTGCTGTCCCTGGGTGAACGCGTGGCGCTGCGGGGTGCGCTCATGGGCGTGCCGCCCTGCCATGTCCAAGAGCTCGTCGGCCTCGGCCGGCACCGGCAGAGCCGGCTCGAGCAGCGTCACCTCATACGGCGTCGCCTCCAGGTTCCGCACGCAGGCGCGCAGGCGCAACAGACCGTTCCCGAACAGCTCGATCTCGGTGGTCACCTCCACGCCGGCCGGTCCATCCAGCGCGACGCTGGTGAGCCGAGTGCAGTCGGTCGACTCGGTGACCGTGTGGTCCACCACGTCGAAGGTGAGCGCCCAGGCCTGGCCGGCGCGGCTGCCCAGCAGACCCGGACGACCCACCCAGCCACTGGTCTGCTGCGGCAGCACGGATGCCCACGAGTGCTGGTAGATCGCCCCGTCGAGGCTCGGCATCTCCAGCGAGCGGAGAAGGTCGGGAAGGTGCTCGGCCGCGGTCTCGCCGAGATCTGGTCCCCAGTGGAGGATGCATGGGAGCTCGGTGGAGTCGAGCCGGACGACCAGGCTGGTGTCGCCGCGCCGGAGGTGCGCGCCGCGGGCGGGGCGGGTATCGCTGGTCATCGGGCGGTGCGGGTGAACACGGCCACCCCGGAGCCCGCCAGCTCGGCGACGCCGAGATCAGCACCCGAGGAGAACATCGGCTCGCCGAGGTCGCCCAGCTCGCTGAGGTCGACCACGTCGTCGGTCCGGTTGACCAGGAACCAGTACTCCCTCTCGCCGTCTGCGCGGATGGCGAGCTCCACCCGGCCGCGAAGCCCCGCGGGCAGCTCGCTGTCCACCCCGGCGGCCTCGAGCAGTCGGGCCAGCAGCGGCTCGAGACCATCCGCACCCAACCGGGTGGAGACGTAGGTGGCCGAGCCGTGAGCCAGGGCCCGTCGGGTCACTGCCGGGCGGCCCGCCTGCAGGCCGGTCTTGTACGACGCGAGGACCTGAGTGCCGGTAGTCGTCGCGGTGATCCGGTCGGTCCACCGCGTCCCGGTACTGCCGTCGTCGAGAACGACCTCGCACCCGTCCAGGAGCGGCCCGAACTCCTCGATGCGGATGCCGAGCAGGTCGCGCAGCGCACCCGGGTAGCCACCCGGCCACACGTGGTTGTTCTCGTCCACGACGCCGGAGAAGTACGTCGTGACCAGGTGGCCACCGCGGGCGACGAACTCCGTCAGCAGGTCGGCCGTCGCGGCGGGCATCACATGCAGCACCGGCGCCACCACCACGTCGTACCCGTCGAGCGGCGCGCCGACGGGCAGGACGTCAGCCCGGACACCGAGCGCGAGGAACGCGACGTACCAGTCGAGCGCCTCCGCCCGATGGCTCACCGAGGAGCTCGGGTTGGCCTCCAGGTCGAGGGTCCACGACGAATCGATGTCGAAGAGGATCGCGGCCCGGGCCTGCTGGCGCCGCGACCCGACGACGGAGGCGAGCCGCTCGAGGTGCCCACCCAGTCGGACCACCGTCCGATAGACCTCGCTGTCCTCGCCGGCATGGGGCACCATCGCCGAGTGGTACTTCTCCGCGCCGGACACGGACTGCCGCCACTGGAAGAAGCAGACGGCGTCCGCACCGTGCGCCACGTGGGTGAGCGAGTCCCGCACCAGCGCGCCGTCCGCCTTGGGCGGGTTGATCGCGCGCCAGTTGACCGCGCTGGTCGAGTGCTCCATCAGGAACCACGGCTCACCGCCGGCGATGCCACCGGTCAGGTTGGCCGAGAACGACAGCTCGTCGCGGGCGCTGTCGTCGACGAGCGTGTAGTGGTCGTTGGAGACGAAGTCGACCTCGGCCGCCCAGTCGGCGTAGTCGATGCCGTCGAAGTGGTCCATCACCATGAAGTTCGTGGTCACCGGTACGTCGGGGGTCAGCCGGTCGAGGATCTCCCGCTCGGCGCGCAGGTAGTCCTTGAGGGCGTCGGAGGAGAATCTCTTGAAGTCGAGCTGGTGTGTCGGGTTGGGAATGGTGGGCGTCAGCCGTGGCGGCAGCACCTCGCTCCAGTCGCTGTAGCGCTGCGACCAGAACGCGGTGCCCCAGGCGTGGTTGAGGCCGTCGAGGTCGCCGTACCTCTGCGACAGCCAGGTGCGGAACGCCGTCGCGGCGTCGTCGGAGTAGTCGTAGAGGTTGTGGCAACCGAGCTCGTTGGAGACGTGCCAGGCGGCGAGCGCCGGGTGGTGGGCGTACCGGCTCGCCATCGCCTCGACGACCGCCAGGGCGTGCTGCCGGAACACCGGTGACGTCGGCCGCCAGTGCTGCCGGGCGCCCGGCCACATGGTCTCGCCGGTGCGCGTGACAGGAAGGATCTCCGGGTGCCCGGCGCTCAACCAGGGCGGTGGCGAGGCTGTCGCGGTGGCGAGGTCGACGGCGATGCCGTGGGCGTGCAGCAGGTCCATCACCTCGTCGAGCCACGCGAAGTCCCAGGTGTCCGAGGCCGGCTGCAGGCGGGCCCAGGAGAAGATCCCGAGGGAGACGATGTTCACCCCGGCCTGACGCATCAGCCGGACGTCCTCGTCCCACACCTCCCGGCCCCACTGGTCAGGGTTGTAGTCGGCCCCGAAGCCGAGCGGTCCGCGAGCGTTCTCGATCGCGAGCGACTCGGGCCATCGCACCCAGCGGTGCGGTCGCCGCGTCATGCGGTCGTCCTGCGGGGCGGTGCGGTGCTGGCCCGGACCACCAGCCGGGGCCGCACCAGGGCCTCCTGGTGCTCGTGCTCGCCGGACTGGATCTCCCGGATCAGGGCATCGACTGCGCCCCGGCCGACCTCGTCGAACGACTGGTGGACGGTGGTCAGTGGCGGCCAGAAGTACGCCGCCTCCTCCATGTCGTCGAAGCCGACGACACTGACGTCGTCGGGGACCCGGCGACCGCGCTCGTGCAGGGCTCTCAGGAGTCCCAGGGCCATCTGGTCGTTCGCGGTGAACACCGCGGTCACCTCCTCGTTGTCGGCCAGCCGGAGGCCGGCCTCGTAGCCGGCTCCGGTCGACCAGTCGCCCGGCAGCACTGGCGGCACCGGTCGGCCGTGGGCCTCGAGCGTCTGCTGCCACGACGTCCAGCGGCGCCGCGCGGAGTAGGACAGCTCGGGCCCGGCGACGTGCCAGACGGTCTCGTGACCGAGGTCGAGCAGGTGCTCGGTGGCCAACCGCGCTCCGAGGGCCTGGTCGTTGTCGACGATCGGGTAGTCGTACTCCGCGCTGGAGTCGACCACGACCACCGGCAGTCCCTCCGGCACGGCGACGCCGTCGAGCCGGTGCGTCTCGACCAGGATGATGATGCCGTCCACCGCCTGCTCGCCGAGCTGGTCGAACGCCGCTCGAACGGCGTCCTGGGTGGCGTCCAGCACCGGCAGCAGGTTGATGGCGTACCCGGTCTGGGTGGCGGCGGCCGCGATCGCGTCGAGGGTGTGGGTGGTGCCGACGCTGGATAGCTCGAACGCGATCACGCCGATGCTCTGGAACCGTCCGCTGCGCAGCGCCCGGGCCGCCCGGTTGGGCCGGTAGCCGACCTCGCGCATCGCGGACAGCACCCGCTCCCGGGTGGCCGCGTCGACGTAGCGGGCGCCGTTCGCGACCCGCGAGACCGTCTGTCCCGAGACCCCGGCGATCCGGGCAACGTCGGCCTGTGAGGCTCCCCGCCGTGGAACTGGTGCCCCGGCCGTGCTGTCTGTCGCCATGGACCGAATAATCCTTCCGCCAACCTGTTGACGTCAACATGTGTCGTACGTCACTGTACCTGTTGACGTTAACAGGCCGCCACGGAATGGCGGTGAAGGGAGGTGGGACCGTGACCCAGCTGGAGAGAAGCCGGGAGACCCGCGGTGCTGGGCGACCGCCCGTGCCCGGTCGCCGGTGGTCGCGCAGCGACAGGAAGGGGTGGATCTTCGTCGGCCCGTTCCTGGCGGTCTTCGCGCTGACCTTCCTGTCGCCGATCGCCTACGCCGCCTACCTCAGCCTCTTCCGTGCGCAGGCGTTCTTCGGCACCACGGAGTTCGTCGGTCTGGACAACTACGTCGACGTGTTCACCGACGACAAGTTCTGGGACGGCTCGTTGCGGGTCCTGCTGTTCCTCGTCGTACAGGTGCCGATCATGCTTGGCCTGGCCCTGGTGGCCGCGCTGGCCATCGACAGCGCCCGGCTCTACGGCACGAGCTTCTTCCGGCTCTTCATCTTCCTGCCCTACGCCGTTCCCGGTGTCGTGGCCGTCCTGATGTGGGGCTTCATGTACGGCACCAACTTCGGGCTGGCCGCCGACTTCAACGAGCTGTTCGGCACCTCGATCGCGCCGCTCAGCAGCAACTGGATGCTCGCCTCGATCGCCAACATCGTGACCTGGGAGTTCGTGGGCTACAACATGCTGATCTTCTACTCCGCGTTGCGCACCGTGCCGGGCGAGATCTACGAGGCCGCCGCGCTCGACGGCGCCGGGCCGCTGCGGACCGTGCTCTCGATCAAGATCCCGGCCCTGCGCGGGGCCATCCTGATCGCCACCATCTTCTCCATCATCGGGACCTTCCAGCTCTTCAACGAGCCGAACATCCTGCGCACGCTGGAACCAAACATCATCACGACCTACTACACACCGAACCTCTACGCCTACAACCTGTCCTTCGGCGGGCAGCAGTACAACTACTCGGCGACGGTCGCGATCGTGATGGGCCTGCTCACCGCGGTGATCGCGTACGCCGTCCAGCTCCGCGGCTCACGAGAGGCGATGAAATGACGAGCCGGGTGAGCACGTCGCCGCTGGCGCCGCGACGGTCGCCGTTGCTGACCGTGCTGATGGCGCTGTTCCTCGTCTATACGCTGGTGCCGCTGGCGTGGCTGATCCTGAGTGCCACCAAGACCCAGGCGGATCTGTTCTCGAGCCCGGGGCTGTGGGTCGGCGACGAGTTCGCGTTCTTCAGCAACGTCCGCGACACGCTGACCTACCGCGACGGCATCTTCCTGCGCTGGCTGGCGAACACCCTTCTCTATGTCGTGGTGGGTGCCGGCGGCGCGACCCTGCTGGCCACCGCGGCCGGCTACGGCCTGGCCAAGTACCGCTTCCCCGGACGGCGGGCGGTCTTCGCCGTCATCATCGGCGCGGTGGCCGTGCCCGGCACCGCGCTGGCCGTGCCGACGTTCCTGATGTTCTCGAACATGGGGCTCACCAACACGGTATGGGCGATCATCATCCCCTCGCTGATCAGCCCGTTCGGCCTGTACCTGATGTGGGTCTATGCCGCGGACGCCGTACCGGACGAGCTGCTCGAGGCGGCGCGCATCGACGGCGCCGGCGAGATTCGGATCTTCTTCACGGTCGCTCTGCGCCTGCTCGCTCCCGGCATCGTCACGGTGCTGCTGTTCGCCGTCGTCTCGACGTGGAACAACTACTTCCTGCCACTGATCATGCTGAGCGAGCCGAAGCTCTATCCGCTCACCGTGGGCCTCACCCAGTGGAGCGCTCAGGCGACGGGCGCGAACGCGCAGCCCGTCTACAACCTGGTGGTCACAGGCTCTCTGCTGACCATCGCCCCGCTCGTCATCGCCTTCCTCCTTCTCCAGCGGTTCTGGCAGTCCGGCTTGAGCGCGGGAAGCGTCAAACAGTGAAATGAAAGGAACGCCATGTTGATCATCAATGGGCGCAGATCCCGCCGGATCGCCCTCGTCGCGGCAGCCCTCACCGCCGCCTCTGTGCTCGCCGGCTGCGGCTCGGACGACGGGGGCGGCGGAGGCGGAGGCGGAGGTACGGCAGCAGACCTCGACGCTGCCCTCGAGGAAGGGGGCACCATCACCTACTGGACGTGGACCCCGTCCGCCGAGGCTCAGGTGGCGGCGTTCGAGGACCAGTACCCGAATGTCGACGTGAAGCTGGTCAACGCCGGCACCGGCAACGACCACTACACGAAGCTGCAGAATGCGATCAAGGCCGGCTCCGGCGGCCCCGACGTGGCGCAGGTCGAGTACAAGGCGCTGCCGCAGTTCGCGCTGCCCGGCGACCTGGTCGACCTGGGCCAGTACGGCTTCGACGAGTTCGAGTCGGATTACACGCCGTCGACCTGGGCCTCGGTGCAGGCCGGCGAGGGCCTCTACGGGCTGCCGCAGGACTCGGGTCCGATGGCGCTCTTCTACAACCAGCAGGTCTTCGACGAGCACAAGCTCGAGGTGCCGACCACCTGGGACGAGTACGTCGAGGCCGCTCGGACCATCAAGAAGGAGGACCCGTCGCAGTGCATCACCAACGACAGCGGTGACGCCGGCTTCACCACCAGCATGATCTGGCAGGCCGGTGGCACACCGTTCCAGTCCGACGGCGAGAGCGTCACGATCGATCTGCAGGACGAGGGCACGCAGAAGTGGACGGGCGTGTGGAACCAGCTCATCGAGGACGAGCTGGTCTGCACGATCCCCGGCTGGACCGAGGAGTGGTACAAGGCGCTGGGTGACGGGACCATCGCGTCCATCGGTCTCGGTGCCTGGGCACCCGGCGTGTTCGAGCAGTCCGTGCCCGACGGCGCGGGCAAGTGGCGGGCCGCACCGATGCCTACGTACGACGGGCAGCCGGCGACCGCCGAGAACGGCGGCAGCACCCAGTCGGTGCTGGAGCAGAGCAAGAACCCCGCGCTGGCCGCGGCGTTCGTGCGCTGGCTCAACCACGAGGAGGGCGTCGAGCCGTTCCTGGAGAGCGGTGGCTTCCCGGCCACGGTCGCGGACCTGCAGGACCCGGCGTTCGTCGACAAGAAGCTCGACTACTTCGGCGGCCAGCAGGTCAACCAGGTGCTCACCGAAGCAGCCACGCAGGTGGTCGAGGGCTGGCAGTACCTGCCCTACCAGCTGTACGCCGACACGATCTACGGCGACACCGTCGGCAAGTCCTACCAGACCCACACCGCCCTCGAGGACGGCCTGGGGGCCTGGCAGGAAGCGCTCGTGAAGTACGGCGACGAGCAGGGCTTCAGCGTCAACTGACCCACGACTGACCGGACCGACAGCCGCCGCACATCGCGGAGCGGCGGCTGTCGGTCCCTTGCGAGAGGTAGGCATGCCCGAGTTCACGATCGGCGAGTCCGACTTCCTTCTCGACGGTGAGCCGTTCCGGATCCTCTCCGGTGCGCTGCACTACTTCCGGGTCCACCCCGACCACTGGGCGGACCGGATCGAGAAGGCCAGGCTGATGGGCCTCAACACCATCGAGACCTACGTGCCGTGGAACGCCCACAGCCCCCGCCAGGGCGCCTTCGACACCGACGGCATCCTCGACCTTCCGCGGTTCCTGCGCCTGGTGGGGGAGGCCGGCATGTACGCGATCGTGCGTCCGGGGCCGTTCATCTGTGCGGAGTGGGACAACGGCGGGCTGCCGGCCTGGCTGTTCCGGGAGCCGGGCGTCGGGATCCGCCGCCATGAGCCGCGCTTCCTCGACGAGGTCGAGAAGTACCTCCACCAGGTCCTGGCGCTCGTGCGCCCGCACCAGGTCGACGAGGGCGGACCGGTGCTGCTGGTCCAGGTGGAGAACGAGTACGGCGCCTACGGTGATGACCGGAGCTACCTGCAGGCACTCGTGGAGATGACCCGTGGAGCCGGCATCGGCGTACCGCTGGTCACCGTGGACCAGCCCGTCGATGCCATGCTCGCCGCCGGCGGAATCGACGGGGTGCTGCGTACCAGCTCCTTCGGTTCGGACAGCGTGAACCGCTTGCGCACCCTCCGCGACCACCAGCCGACCGGGCCGCTGATGTGCATGGAGTTCTGGGACGGCTGGTTCGACCACTGGGGAGGTCGGCACCACACCACCCCCGTCGAGCAGGCCGCCGAGGAGCTCGATGCCCTCCTCGCCGCAGGAGCCTCGGTCAACGTGTACATGTTCCACGGCGGCACGAACTTCGGCCTGACCAGCGGGGCCAACGACAAGGGGATCTACCGGCCGACGGTGACCTCGTACGACTACGACGCTCCCCTGGACGAGGCCGGGAACCCGACCGCGAAGTACTTCGCGTTCCGCGACGTCATCGCCCGCTACGCGCCGGTGCCGACCGAGACCCCCGTCACCGCCGGTCTCGCCCCCGAGCAGACGGTGGCGTTGGGCGAGCCGGTCCGGCTGCTCGACGACCCGGGGGCCTGGGGCTCCTGGAGCAGCTGGGAGTCGCTGCCGGTGCTGGACGAGCTGGAGACAGACACTCGTCTGGCCGTCTACCGGACCGAGCTGCCGGGCGACCGCCTGGGCGTCCTCACCCTCGGTGAGGTCCGTGACCGGGCCGCCGTCTTCCTCGACGGCGCCCCGGTCGGCATCCTCGAGCGCGAGCACCACGAACGGGCGATCGCGCTGCCGCACGGTCGCGGTCGGCTGGAGATGGTTGTCGAGGACCAGGGCCGGGTCAACTACGGCGCCCGCATCGGTGAGTACAAGGGCCTGGTCGGGCCGGCTCTCCTCGACGAGGTGCCACTCACGGGCTGGGAGGTCCTGGCCATCGACCTCGACCAGGTGCCGCGCCTGTGGGAGGCCGGCCCACCAGACGGCCATGGCTCCGGGGTCGGGCCCACCGCGTGGCGCGTCCTCTTCTCGGCCGAGCCCCACCTCGACCTCTTCCTCGACACCACCGTCTGGGGCAAGGGCATCGCCTGGGTCAACGGCTTCTGCCTGGGACGCTATTGGCGGCGCGGTCCGCAGCGCACCCTGTTCGTGCCGGGCCCGGTGCTGCGTCCCGAAGGCAACGAGCTGGTCGTACTGGAGCTGGAGGTGCTCGCCGATCCGACGGCCCGGTTCGTCGCCGGGCCGTCCCTGGGGCCGCTCGAAGACTGAGGCCGGCCCTGAGAGTCCCGCTCGGGTGCGGGATCACGGACCTGTGGGTTGTCTGCCACGGTGTAGGCGGCGGGGAGGAGACGATCGACGTGACGGTGGCGTGGAATCACTCATCCAGCCCGACGGCACGCCGCGGGGTTCTGATGTAGCTCCACGTTGTCCCTCACGATCCTGCGGTCCACCCAGCTGTTGCGAGCCACCGAGAAGTTGCCGGCGTAGGAGTTCCTGAGCACACGCAGGGAACGCACGTGATTGCCGACGACGCGGAGGTTGTTGCACGCCTTGTTGTCCCGGACCATCAAGGTCCCCCGATTGTCGCGTACCACGAGATTGTTGGCGATCGACATCTCGCAGATCGCGACGTTGCGGGAGTTGCGGACCATGAGATTTCGTCCGCTGACCGGGTCCACGCGGCACCCCGCGGCCCCGATGGTCACGCGCTCGACGACGTTGCGGACGTGGATGTTCCGGCCGAGGCTCGTGTCGGTGATGCTGACCACCCTCGGTGCACCGGTGGTGCGGACATTGCCGGTGATCCTGGAAATGGTGATCACGCAGCGGGCGTCGTCCGGGATGACTACGTTGCGGAACGTCCGGTGGTGGTAGCTGCCGTCGCAGACGAGGTCGGGCGGCAGCGCCTGGGCGCTGAGGACCGGCCCCACCACGGGTGCGAGCGCGCCGATGAGAAGGAAGACGACGAGCTTCTTCATGTGAACCCTCCGAGTCCGGGCGATGTGTGTCTTCATGACGCGCCAACGAGAACATGTGTTGCACCGGCTCGCCCAGGTTCCAGATAGCCGATGCGTACTTCCCGCCGCGCTCCCGCTGCGGCGCGTACCCGGCGGGGAGAAGTTCGACGAACAACGCGACTGAGCCCCTCTCCCGATGAAACGGGGGAGGGGCTCACGTCAGTCAGCGCTCTATGCCTAGAAGTCGTAGTAGCGATCGAGTTGGTCACGGCAGCACAGGGGCGCTTCGCCAAGCCCGGCGACGCCACCGTAAGCGTGGTGTCTGCCGTTGGCCACTGAATGTTGGAGCGGAATACGTGTCAAGAATCCCTGTCATCTGACACGTTTGCATCACTTGCTCATGTGCGTGCAAGGCTGGAGGAGTGGCCAACCGACTCGCCTCCGCGACCTCGCCCTACCTGCTCCAGCACGCTCAGAATCCGGTGGACTGGTGGGAGTGGTCGCCCGAGGCGTTTGAGGAGGCGCGGCGGCGGGACTTACCTGTCCTGCTGTCGGTCGGGTACGCCGCGTGCCACTGGTGCCACGTGATGGCGCACGAGTCGTTCGAGGACGAGACGACGGCGGCGTACATGAACGAGCACTTCGTCAACATCAAGGTCGACCGGGAGGAGCGGCCGGATGTGGACGCGGTCTACATGGCCGCGACGACGGCGATGACCGGGTCGGGCGGGTGGCCGATGACGGTGGTGCTCGACCACGACGGGAACCCGTTCTTCGCGGGCACCTACTTCCCCGACATGCCGCGCCATGGGCAGCCGGCGTTCACGCAGGTGCTGCAGGCGCTCTCGGAGGCGTGGACGCAGCGGCGCTCGGAGATCGGGGCGGTGGCGGAGAACGTACGTCAGCATCTGGCCGCCGTGTCTGGGGCGGCCGGGTCCGCGGGCGACTGGCAGGTCGACGTCGATGCCGTGGTCGAGACGCTGGCGGGGGAGTTCGACCCGATGGCGGGCGGGTTCGGGGGTGCGCCGAAGTTCCCGCCGTCGATGGTGCTGGAGTTCCTGCGGCGAGCAGCCGGGGCGCTCGGGGCGGACTCGCGGGTCTCGCACATGCTCTCGCGCACTGTCGCAGCGATGGCCGGCGGCGGGATCTACGACCAGGTCGGGGGCGGGTTCGCACGCTATGCCGTCGACCGCGGCTGGGTCGTTCCGCACTTCGAGAAGATGCTCTACGACAACGCGCAGCTGATCGGTCTCTACGCTCGGCTCGGCACCAAGCTCGGCGACCGGGTCGCCCGGGAGAGCGCCGACTGGATGATCCGCGAGCTCGGCACCGCCGAGGGCGGGTTCGCCTCCGCGCTCGACGCCGACAGCGAGGGGGTCGAGGGGAAGTTCTACGTCTGGAGCCCGGGCGAGCTCGTCGCAGTGCTCGGTGCCGAGGACGGCGCCTGGGCCGCGGAGGTCTTCGAGGTGACCGAGGCCGGCACCTTCGAGGAAGGTGCTTCGACCCTCCAGTTGCGGCATCGGCCCGACGACACCGAGCGGCTCGAGTCGGTCAAGACCCGGCTCCTGGCGGCGCGTGCGGAGCGGGTACGCCCGGCGCGCGACGACAAGGTCGTCGCGGCCTGGAACGGCCTGGCGATCAGCGGTCTGGTCGATGCCGGGTTGCTGCTGGGGGAACGGCGGTATCTCGACGCGGCGATCGGCGCAGCGGAGTTGCTCTGGCGGGTGCATGCTCAGGGCGCTCGCCTCCTCCGTGTCAGCCGCGACGGCGTGGCCGGCGCGCACGCGGGGGTGCTGGAGGACTATGGCTGCGTCGCGGCGGGATTCCTGGCGCTGACCCAGGCGACCGGCGACAGCACCTGGCTCGACCGGGCGACGGCGCTGCTCGACACCGCACTGACCCACTTCCGCGCCGAGGATGGCGGCTTCTACGACACCGCCGACGACGCGGAGGCGCTGGTCACGCGGCCCCGCGACCCCTCCGACAACGCCAGCCCGAGCGGCATCAGCGCGATGGTCCATGCGCTCGTCACCGCCCATGCGCTCACCGGCGAGGGCCGCTACCGCACGGCCGCCGAGGAGGCGCTCGCGGCCACGAGCAACCTGATGACCAAGGCGCCCCGGTTCGCCGGCTGGTCGCTGGCGGCTGCGGCGACGATGGCCGACGGTCCGCTCGAGATCGCGGTCGTCGGGCCGCCGGGACCAGACCGCGACGCTCTCGAGGCCGCGGCCCGGCGCAAGCCGGGTGCGGTGGTGGTCGTCGCCGACGAGGCGCGCGACGACATCCCGCTGCTGAGCAGTCGCACTCCAGTGGACGGGAAGGCGGCGGCGTACGTCTGTCGAGGGTTCGTCTGCGAGCGTCCCGTCACCTCCGTGGGGGACCTGGCGAAGACCCATACCTGATCCCGGGCAACTATGTGGTGATCCCCTATGTCGGTGCGCGCGTAGAAGTGTAACTTCGGTCACATGACGGTCGATGTGGTCGCGTTCCTGGAGCTGCTGGCCGGGGATGCCGCGGAGGCCGACTTCGAAGGGCCGTCGCGGGCCGCGCGAGCGGCGGGGGCGACCGCCGGGGAGCAGGAGCGGATCGACTACGCCAAGAGGCTCGCGCTGGAGGTCAGGGCGACCCTGGAGGCGCGCCGCCGTCGCGAGGGTGAGCTGGGGGCGCTGTTCGAGTCGGCCAACGACCTGGCGATGCTGACCAACCTGGAGGCGGTGCTGCAGGCGATCGTGACCCGGGCGAGGCAGCTGCTCAACAGCGACGTCGCCTACCTGACCCTCAACGACGAGCGTCGGGGCGAGTACATGCGGGTGACCGAGGGCATCCTGACCGCGGCCTTCCGCTCGACCCGAATCCCCTACGGAATCGGGCTCGGCGGCCTCGTCGCCCAGACCATGAAGCCCTACTCGACCGCCGACTACATCCCCGACGAGCGGTTCCGGCACGCCCCCGACATCGACGGCGCGGTCAGCGGCGAGGGCATCCGCGCGATCATCGGGGTGCCCCTCCTGCTCGGCACCCAGGTCATCGGCGTCCTCTTCGCGGCGAACAGGACCGTACGTCCCTTCGGTGCCGAGGCGAGCGCGCTGCTCGTCTCCCTGGCGGCCCACGCGGCGATCGCCGTGGACAAGGCCCGGCTGCTGGAGGAGACCCGCGCCGCGGTCGCCGAGCTCGAGGTGACCACCCGCAAGCTGCAGACGCGCAACGAGACGGTCGAGCGCGCCGCCGACGCCCACGACCGGCTCACCCGGATCGTCGTCGAGGGCGGTGGAGTCGACGATGTCGTACGCAGCGTCGCCGAGGTCCTCGGCGCCCGGGTTGTCGTGCTCGACCTCGACGGCGAGACGATCGCGAGCAGCGCCCCGGGCGAGCCCGTCTCCGACTACGAAGCCGCCGTGACCAGGCGCAGCCTCGACCTGAGCCGCACCGCCGGCAGCGGCGACATCTACGCCACCCCGGTCCTCGCCGGCGCCGAGCAGCTCGGCTCGATGCTCCTCGGCCCCCGCGAGGTCGACCGCGACGACGGGGATCTGGACGACGGCGACCAGCGGATCCTGGAGCGGGCGGCGCTGGTGACGGCGCTGCTGCTGCTCTTCCGCCGCAGCGTCGCCGAGGCCGAGGGACGCGTACGCGGCGAGCTCCTCGACGAGCTCCTCTCCGGCACCACTCCTGACCCGGAGACGCTCCGAGAGCGTGGCCGGCTGCTGCAGGCGGATCTGTCCCGGCCCTATGCCGTGGTGGTGGCGAACGTCCCCGGGGACCGAGCCCGGGTCGGTCAGGCGGCCACGTTCGTCGCCGCCACCCACGACGGGTTCGCGGCGGTGCGGCAGGGACAGGTCGTGCTGATCTTCCCCGACTGCGACGCCCGCGCCGCCGGCGAGCTGGTCGTCGAGGGGCTGCGGCTGTCCGCGGGCGCGCCGGTGACGGTCGGCGCTGCCGGCCCGGTGCCGGGACCGCTGAGCAGTCCCGATGCCGTGGTGAAGGGCTACGACGAGGCCCGCCGCTGTCTGGCCGCCGCGATGACCCTCGGGCGCGAGGGCCAGGTGGTCACCGCCGAGGACCTCGGCTTCGTGGGGCTGCTGCTCGGCTCCGACGGCCACCCGGCGGCGTACGTCACCTCGCGGCTGGGTCCGGTGATCGACTACGACACCGCGAAGGGGTCGAAGCTGGTGGAGACCCTGCGGGCCTACTTCGCCGCCGACCGCAACCTCACCCGCACCGCCGGCGCCCTGCACGTGCACGTCAACACCGTCACCCAGCGTCTGGAGCGGGTCACCCGGCTGCTGGGCAAGGGCTGGCAGCAGCCGGAGCGCCAGCTCGAGGTGCAGCTGGCCCTCCGGCTCCATCAGCTGGTCGCCTAGAGCAGGCTCAGGAACGACGACGGGTCAGCCAGAGGTGGCGGGCGGTGCCCCAGATGCCGCGACGGAAGAGCAGCACCACGGTCACGAACACGGCGCCGGTGACGATCCCGATCCCGTCGAACCCGGACGAGGCCAGGTAGTCGGCGAGCATCACGATCAGCCCGGCGCCGATGACGCCGCCCCACAGGGTGCCGATCCCGCCGAGCACGGTCATCAGGACGACCTCGCCGGACGTGGCCCAGTGCAGCTCGGGCAGTGCGACGAAGCCGTGCGAGACGGCGAAGACGCCGCCGGCGAGCCCGGAGAGCCCGGCCGAGAGCACGAAGACGATCAGCTTGTAGCGCTCGACGTCGTAGCCCAGCGCCCGGGCACGCGGTGCGTTGTCGCGGATCGCGACCAGCACCCGCCCGAAGGGGGAGTGGACGATCCGCCAGGCCGCCAACATCCCGAGCAGGATGATCGGCAGCGCCGCGTAGTAGAAGAAGAACGAGTCGGTCTCGACGGCCTCGATCCCGAAGAAGGAGCGCGGCACGCCCTGGAGCCCGTTCTCACCTCCGGTGAGCGAGGAGGCCTGGTTGGCGACGAAGAAGAGCATCTGCGCGAAGGCGAGGGTGACCATCGCGAAGTAGATTCCCGACCGCTTCACCGACAGGTAGCCGATCGGCACCGCCAGGAGCATCGCGAAGAGCGCCCCGCCGAGGACCGCCACGGGGAACGGCACCCCGAGGTGGATCGCGATCAGCCCGGTGGCATAGGCGGATCCGCCCCAGAACGCGGCATGGCCGAACGAGAGCAGCCCGCAGTAGCCCAGCAGCAGGTCGAGGGCCACCGCGAAGAGCGCCCATGCGGCGATGTCCATCGCCACCGGCGGGTAGACGAACCACGGCAGCGCCAACGCGGCCACCAGCCCCACCGCCAGCAGGACCAGTCGCTGCCACGGGCGCGCTCCCGCGATCGCCGCATGCTGCTCGGTGACGCTCGCACCGGCCGTTGCGATCGACGTCATGCCGTCGCCTCCTCTCGGCCGAAGAGCCCGGCCGGCCGGGCCAGGACGACCACGGCCATCAGCACGAAGATGAGCACCTGCGAGAACGTCGGCGCGTACGCCTGCCCGAAGGCCTCCACGAGCCCGACCAGGAACCCGCCGACGACGGCGCCCACGATCGAGCCGAGCCCGCCGATCACCACGACCGCGAACAGGATGATGATGAAGTCGCTGCCCATCTCGGCGGTGATCGCCCGGAACGGTGCCGCCAGCACCCCGGCCAGACCGGCGAGCGCGACCCCGAAGCCGAACACCGGCGTCACCCAGCGCCCGACGTTGATCCCGAGCGCACCGGCGAGCTCGGGCCGCTCGGTCGCGGCGCGGACGATCATGCCCACCCGCGTACGCGTCATCAGCAGCCAGACGCCGAGGCAGACGAGCAGCGCGACACCGATCACGAAGAGCTGGTAGATCGGCAGCCCGACCCCGGCCAGCTCGACCCGTCCGTCGAGCGCGGCCGGGCGCTCGTAGGGCAGACCGCTCACGCCGTAGCGGCGCTTGACGAGGTCGACCAGCAGGAGGGTCAACCCGAAGGTGAGCAGCAGGTTGTAGAGCGGGTCGAGCGGCAGCAGCCACTGCACCAGCAGCCGCTCGACCAGCATCCCGAAGACCAGCATCAGCAGCGGCACCACGATCAGCGCCAGCCACAGGCTCATCCCGACGGTGTCCAGGAGCACCGCGGCGGCGACCGCTCCCAGCATGTAGAAGGCGCCGTGGGCGAAGTTGACCACGCCCAGCACCCCGAAGATGACGGCCAGGCCGAGCGCGGCCAGCGCGTAGAAGCTGCCGGCCGCGAGCCCTTGGACGGTGTACTGCAGAACCGCGTTCATACCAATCCCTCTAGACCTCGCGCCTACATCGAGCAGCCGGACTCAGCTGCCGGGCGGAACGCCTCCTCGGCCGGGATGGTCTTGATGATCTCCTCGTAGTCCCAGTCCTCCTTGACGTCGTCCGGTCCCTTGACCCGGGCCAGGTAGACGTCGTGGATGACCCGGTGGTCCTCGGCGCGGATCTCGCCGTTGCGCAGGAACATGTCCTCGACCTTCTTGCCCTCGAGCTCCTCGACGATCTTGTCGGCGTCGTCTGTGCCGGCCGCCTGGACCGCCTCGAGATACTGCGTCGCCGCCGAGTAGTTGCCCGCGTGGGCGTACGTCGGCCGGTCGCCGGTCTCCTCCATGAAGCGGTCGGCCCACTCGCGGGACTTCTCGTCGAGGTTCCAGTACCAGGCGTCGGTGAAGATCGTGCCCTCGAACGCCTCGACGCCGAGCGAGTGGATGTCGGAGATGAACATCAGCCCGACGGCCAGGTCGATGCCCTGGTCCTTGAGCCCGGACTCGTTGTACTGCTTGACCAGGTTGATCAGGTCGCCACCGGCGTGCATGGTGCCGATGACCTGCGGCTTCGCGGCTCCCGCCTTGGTGATGTACGTCGCGAAGTTGTCGTTCGGGAACGGCGTCGCGATCGTGCCGGCGACCTCGCCGCCGCCGGCCTCGATGGCGCCGGTGAACGACTTCACCATGTCTTGGCCGAAGGCGTAGTCGGGGTAGATCAGCTGCCAGTTCTTGCCACCCTCCTCGGTCACGACGGTGCCGGTGCCGTTGGCCAGCATCCAGGTGTCGTAGGCGTAGTGGAAGGTGTACTTGTTGCACTGTGCGCCGGTCAGCTCGGTCGTGGCTGCGCCGACGTTCATGTAGAGCTTCTTCTTGTTCTTCGCCTGCGTCGCGACCGCCAGCGCGGCCGACGAGGTCGGCACGTCCAGGATCACGTCGGCGCCCTCGCGGTCGTAGAGCTCCTGGGCCTTGGTGTTGGCGATGTCCGGCTCGTTCTGGTGATCGGCCGAGGTCACCTCGATGTCGTCGACGACGGCCTCGTCGCCGTACTTCTCCTGGTAGTCGTCGATCGCCATCTGGATCGCGATCTTCGAGTTGGGGCCGGAGACGTCCTTGTAGACACCGGAGGCGTCGTTGAGCAGGGCGAGGACCACCTTGTCGTCGGTGAAGTCGCCTCCGCTCGCGCTCGGTCCGCCGGCACCGCAGCCTGCGGTGACCAGGACACCTGCCATCAGTATCGAGGCGCCGGCAGCTGTGCGTCGCTTGTTCATCGTGTCTCTCCTCGTGGGGTAGGGCTGTGCTCGATCTCTGGGGACGTACGTCAGATCCCGAGGTGTTCGAGTAGCTCGTCCTGACGTTCGACGAACTCGTCGTTGTCGAGGCTCTCGACCAGGCGGCCCTGGGCGAGCAGGTAGTGGCGGTCGGCGACGGTGGCGGCGAAACGTACGTTCTGCTCGATCAGGAGCACGCCGATCCCGGACTGCTTCGCGGTCCGCACGATGTCGCCGATCTGGGCGACGATGACGGGAGCGAGCCCTTCGGAGGGCTCGTCGAGCAGGAGCAGGCGGGCGCCGGTGCGGAGCACGCGGGCGACGGCGAGCATCTGCTGCTCGCCGCCCGAGAGCGTCGTCCCGCCTGCGCGCCGGCGGCTGCCGAGAGCCGGGAAGGCGTCGTAGACCTGCTCCAGCGTCCACGCCGAGTCCGAGACCTTCGGCGGTAGCAGGAGGTTCTCCTCCACGCTCAGGTTGGCGAAGATGCCGCGGTCGTCCTGCACCCAGCCGAGCCCCGCGCGCGCCCGCTTGTGCGCGGGCAGCGAGGTGATCTCGCGGCCGTCGAGCCGGATCGATCCGGTCAGGTGCTTGTGGAGGCCCATCAGGCAGCGTACGAGCGTGGTCTTGCCGGCGCCGTTGCGGCCGACGAGGGTGACGACCTCTCCCTCGCCAACGCTCAGGGTGGCCTCGCGCAGAGCCTGCGCCTCGCCGTACCACGCGCTCAGTTTCTCTATCTCAAGCACTGTGGGCCTCTCCGAGGTAGGCGGTGATGACGCGCGGGTCGGCGCGCACCTCGTCGTAGGGCCCCTCGGCGAGCACCGCACCCTGCTGCAGGACGGTGACCCGGTCGGCGAGGTGGGCGACGACGTGCATGTTGTGGTCGACGAAGACGACCGTGCGGCCCTCGGCGATGCGCCGGACGAGCTCGATGGTGCGGTCGACGTCCTCGATGCCCATCCCCGCCGTCGGCTCGTCGAGGAGCAGCAGCCGGGGCTCGACGGCGAGGACGAGAGCGAGCTCGAGCGCCCGCTTCTGTCCGTACGCCATCAGCCCGGTCGGCTTGTCGGCCAGCTCGGTCAGGCCGACCTCGGCCAGCAGCCGGTCGACCTCCTCGCGGCGGCGCCCGAGCAGCTTCTCCGAGCGCCAGAACTTCAGCCCCTGGTTGGTCAATCCCTGGAGCGCGATCTCGACGTGCTCGCGTGGGGTGAGGTTCTCGAAGAGGCTGGTGATCTGGAAGGAGCGGGCCACCCCGTGACGAGTGATCCGCTCCGGTGCCATCCCGGTGACGTCGTCACCGAAGACCGTGACCCGTCCGCCGGTGGGCTTGAGGAACCCGGTCAGCAGGTTGAACAGGGTCGTCTTGCCGGCGCCGTTGGGGCCGACGAGCGCGTGAACGGTGCCCTCGGCGACCTCCAGGTCGACGGAGCTGACCGCGCGGAAGCCGCGGAAGTCCTTGGTGAGACCCTCGGTCCGTAGTGCGCACCTCGGCGCCGGTGTGGTGCTCGTCACAGGGGCGACGCTAGGGAAGTGGTGAGACGTACGCCATAGGGGTTCGGGACACACTGGACCCATCCGTTGTGTGGCTCGTCCCCATGCCAGCCTTTCGGCGCTCCACTCTCGGCTGGCCACATCTCGCGCACCGGAGTTGTGTGCGGCGGCCACATGGCGCAGGTCACACCGCGTCGCGATCCTGGAGCAATGGCCCCCACCCTCGTACGCAGCTTCCTGACCGTCGGCTCCGCGCTCGCCCTCGCCGCCGCGGCCCTGGTCGCCGGTCAGACGCCCGCGTCTGCCGCCCCGTCCACGGCCGTCGACTGCGAGTCGTTGGTCGGGCTGAGGATCCCCGCCCACCGCATCGGCCTGCCGACCACCGGCGCAGAGGTCACCGCGACGACGTCGATGCCGGCCTCCGGGACCGGCCCGACCGCGTTGCCGGCCTATTGCCGCGCCGACATCGCGATCCACCCGGTCGTCCCGGCCGCCCCGGACATCCGGATGGGTCTGGCCCTGCCGCAGGGGTGGAACGGGAAGTCGATGATGTTCGGTGGTGGCGGCTACAACGGCACCGTCCCCAACCTCGCCCAGAACGTGCCCTTCGGGCCGGTCGACCAACGCACCCCGCTCGGCCGCGGCTACGCCACCTACGCCAGCGACTCCGGCCATCAGGCAGACACCACCCGCCACCCGATCGCCAGCCTGGACGGCTGGTTCGGCCAGAACGACGAGGCGGTGCGCAACTTCTCCGGTGACGCGCTCAAGAAGGTGCACGACACCGCCACGTACGTGATCAAGAAGTCCTTCGGCCGTGCGCCGGGCACGACCTACTTCGCCGGCGGCTCGACCGGTGGCCGGGAGGCCCTGGCGGTCGCGCAGCGCTGGCCGCGCGACTTCGACGGGGTGATCTCCGCGTACCCCGCCTGGAACGCCGCCACCCTCGACCTCTTCTTCGGCCGGATCACCCACGAGTTCGGCAAGCCCGGTGCGTTCCCGTCGAAGACGCAGCAGGACCTCGTCGCGCAGCGGGTGCTGGCCGCCTGCGACGGCGGCGACGGGCTCGCGGACGGAGTGATCTCCGACGAGGCCGGCTGCGACTTCGATCCGGAGACGCTGCTGTGCGGCGAGGGCGAGACGCCCGGAGACACCTGCCTCTCCCGCGAGCAGGTGGACGCGGTGGTGGCCGCCGACAGCAGCTGGCGGCTGCCCTACCGGGTGGCGAGCGGGGAGTGGGGCTACCCCGGGTTCCCGGTGCTGTCCGGGGCACGGATGTCGACGCCGGTCCTCGGCTTCGGCACCACCGCGCCGGCCGACCCGATGTCGGTGACCGCCGGCTACGGTATGCAGTTCTGGAACCAGTGGGCCAAGTACTTCGTCGCCCGCGACCCGCAGATCAGCCCCTTCGCGATCGACCCGGCCGCGCCGGGGAAGTGGCAGCGCCGGATCAGCGAGCTGACTGCGCTCCAGGACGTCAACGACGCCGACCTGCGCCCGTTCGCCCGCTCCGGCGGCAGGTTGATCATGGTCCACGGGGCCGCCGACGAGCTGGTCAGCCACCGCTCCACGATCGACTACTACCAGCGCGTCCAGCGGGTGATGGGCAAGCGGGCGACCGAGGCGTTCTCCCGGTTCTATCTGGTGCCCGGAGCCAACCACGCCAACTTCGCCCCGGTCGCCTTCTCCGCCTCTTACGACTCGCTCACGGCCCTGGAGAAGTGGGCCGAGCGGGGCGTCGCGCCGGGCGAGAACCAGGTGGTCGCCGACGGCAACGCCGGAGCCGGCCGAACCCGCCCGTTGTGCGAATGGCCGGCCTGGCCCGCGTACGTCGGTGGCCCCGCCTCGGAGGCGAGCAGCTTCCGGTGCGACGGATAAAGGTTTGCCCCCCGACCTATCGAGTCCACCGATCGAGATGGTTTGCTATCCCTCATGTCTGTTTGGCGCACCAAATCCATCGAGCAGTCCCTTGCCGATGCCGAGACCCCGGAGTTCAAGCTCAAAAGGCGGCTCACTTCGGTTGACCTGACCGTCTTCGGGATCGGCGTCATCATCGGAGCGGGAATCTTCACCCTGACCGGTAGAGCCGCGGCCGAGTACGCCGGACCGGGTGTGGTCTTCTCCTTCATCATCGCCGCGATCTGCTGTGGCCTGGCGGCGCTGTGCTACGCCGAGTTCGCCTCGACCGTGCCGGTGTCGGGGTCGGCGTACACCTTCTCCTACGCCACCCTCGGCGAGATGCTCGCCTGGATCATCGGCTGGGACCTGATCCTGGAGATGGTGCTCGGTGCGTCCGTGGTCGCGCAGGGCTGGAGCAGCTATCTGGTGACGTTCCTCGAGGAGATCGGCCTCGGCTGGCCCGAAGGCTATGGGCCGGATGCCAACGCCGACTTCGGTCAGCCCAACCTGGCTGCGCTGCTGCTCGTGATCGTCCTGGTGGGCCTGATCACGATCGGCATCAAGGAGTCGCTGCGGGTCAACCTCGCGCTGGTCGCTGTCAAGCTGTTCATCGTCCTGTTCGTCATCGTCGCCGGCATGTTCTACGTCTCCGGCTCCAACTACGACCCGTTCATCCCCGAGCGCGCCGGTTCCGTCAGCGGTGAGGGCATCCACCAGCCGTTGATCCAGTGGGCCTTCGGCCTCGAGCCGCAGACCTTCGGCGTCCTCGGCATCATCTCCGCCGCGTCCGTCGTCTTCTTCGCCTACATCGGCTTCGACGTGGTCGCCACGACCGCGGAGGAGGCCAAGAACCCCCAGCGTGACCTGCCCCGCGGCATCATCGGCTCGCTGGTGATCTGCACGATCCTCTACGTCGCCGTCGCCCTGGTCATCACCGGCATGGTGAAGTACGACCAGATCGATACCGAGGCCGCGCTCGCCACCGCGTTCCGCGACGTCGGCCGCGGCGGTTTCGCGACCCTGATCTCGGCGGGCGCCGTAGCCGGTCTGACCACCGTCGTGATGACGCTGATGATCGGCGCCATCCGGGTCGTCTTCGCGATGAGCCGCGACGGTCTGTTCCCGGTGAGGTTCGCCCACGTCAACCCGAAGACCGGCACCCCGGTCCGGATCACCCTCACCATCGGTGCCTTCGTCGCGATCGTGGCCACCTTCACCCCGATCGGCAAGCTCGAGGAGATGGTCAACATCGGCACCCTGACCGCGTTCGCGCTGGTCTCGATCGCCGTACCGATCCTGCGCAAGCGTCGCCCGGACCTGCCGCGCTCCTTCAAGGTGCCGTTCAGCCCGGTGCTGCCGATCGTGGCCGCGCTGATCTGCATCTACCTGACCCTCAACCTGAGCGTCGAGACCTGGCTGCGGTTCCTGGTGTGGATGGCGATCGGCTTCGCCATCTACTTCCTCTACGGCTACCGCAACTCGCGGGTCGGCAAGGGCGGCGACGACAATGTCGTCGAGCCGCTGCACATGTGAGGCTCTCCTAGACGAGAAGGGGCGCGGGGCCGGTGGCCGCGCGCCCCTTTCGTCGTCTCGATGTCACCCGACGGCGTCGACCAGACGATCGCCCAGGTCGGAACGGAGGTAGAGCACCGATCGGCCGTGGCGGGCCGAGGTCAGCAGTCCGGCTGCGCGCATCGCTCGCAGATGCTGGTTGACGGCCGTAGGGGTCACCCCGAGGCGTACGGCCAGCTCGGTCGACGAGGCCGGAGCCGCCAGCAGGGTGAGGAGTCCGGAGCGGGTCTCGCCGATGAGGTCGCGCAGCGCGCGCGGCGCCTGCGGCCGGTCGCTGGTCCACAGCGTGCCGAGGCCGCGTGCCGGGTAGAACATGACCGGCGGCTCCTCGGGCGAGATCGGCGTCGACGGGTTGCGGGTGAACAGGGTGGGCACCAGGGTGAGCCCGTCGCCCGCGGTCGTACGCCGGTAGTCGACCTTCGACGTGATGAGCCGGATCGTGAGGAGATCGTCGGCCAGGGTCACCCGGGGCGAGATGTCGGCGAACATCGACGCCATGCCGGAGTGCACGATCGTCCGGCCGCGATGGACGATGTCGGCCTCCAGCACCGCTCGCATCCGCTGCCAGTGCGGTTCGAAGCAGGCGTCCCAGTAGCCTCGGAGGGCGGTGAGGACGCGGCGCAGCACCACCTGCGGGCGTCCGCTGAGGACCGCAGGCTGGCTGCCGTCGAAGTGGACCGCGGCGAGGTCGGTGCGTACGCGGTCCGGAGGGGTCGCCGCGATCACCTCGACCTCGTCCTCGAGCCGGGCGAGCGGGTTGCGCGGTCGCGGGTTGAGGAAGTCGGGTGTCCAGAGGCGCTCGTTGGTCAGCGCCAGCAGGGTCTCCCGATCCAGGTCCGCGGTGGCGACCGTGCGCAGCCAAGGCAGGTGGAGCGGGAAGCGGCCGGGGTCGCGCAGCGCTCGCAACGAGAGGGTGAGCTCGTTGAGCGGCGAGATGGCGAACCGGACCTCGCTCAGATCGGGACCGGCCAGCTCGTACCTGATCATGAAGCAATACGCTACATCGTTAGCGCGCGCGGGCGCGGGGTGCGACAACTGGACCCGTGATCCGACCTCCCAGCGACCCGGTCGAGCGTCCGCTCGTCGGTGCCGTCGCCGCCCTCTCCCTCGCACGTGGCATGTTCTTCGCGGTCAGCGCGCTCTACTTCACCCGCACGATCGGCCTCTCGGCGGTGACCGTCGGCATCGGCCTGACCGTCGCCGGCGCCGTCGGTGTCGTGGCGACGTACGCAGGCGGGCGGCTCAGCGACCGGTGGGGCGCCGACCGGGTGCAGCTGTGGGCGATGGCGAGCTACGGCATCGCCCTGCTCGCCTACGCGCTGGCGCGTGACGTCGCCGCGTTCGTGCTGGTCGCGACGTGGGTCTCGGCCTCGCGAGGCTTCCAGTCGAGCGCCCAGTCGACGCTGGTCGCGCGCTGGTTCGACGGCCCCGACCGGGTCGCCGTACGTGCCCGGCTGCGCGTGGTCATGAACGTGATGATCGGCGTGGGCACCCTGCTCGCCGCACTGGCGCTCGCGGTCGACACCGGCGCCGCCTATCGCGCCACGATGGTGCTCGTCGGGGTGCTCACCACGCTCGCGGCGGTGCCGCTCATCGGGCTCAGGCGCCGGGTCGCCGCCCTGGCCGCGTGCATGGACGCCGGCTCCGGGCCGACGGTGGCCGCGGGACCCTCACCGCTGCGCGACCGCACCTATGTGACCGCGACCGTGCTCAGCGGCGTGATGGCGATCCACTTCGGGGTGACCTCGATCGGGGTGCCGCTGTGGGTGGCCGACCACACCGACGCGCCGACGGTCCTGGTCTCACTTCTCCTGGTGGTGAACACCGTCTACGTCGCGCTCTTCCAGGTGCGGGCCTCGCGCGGCACCCACGACATCGCCACGGCGGGCCGGGCCGTGAGAGGTGCCGGGTTCCTGCTGCTCGCCGCCTGCATCCTCTTCGCGGGAGCGGCCTATACGGGCCCGGTGTTCGCCACGTGCCTGTTGTTGCTCGCCGCACTGGCCGCCTCGGCGGCCGAGACGCGTGGCGAGGCGGGCAGCTGGGGGCTGGCCTTCGAGCTCGCCGACCAGGAGCGGGCCGGCGCCTACCAGGGCGTGAGCCAGATGGGCTACGCGCTGGCGCACATGCTCGCGCCGCTGGTGGTGACCGCCACCGCGATCGACCACGGCACCGGTGGCTGGATGGTGCTGGGCGCGCTCTTCGCCGTCACCGGCATCCTTACCGCGGTGCTCGCCCGGCACGCGGCCGCGGCGCGCGCCGGGGATCAGGCTCAGCGCAGCGAGTACGTCGCCAGCGAGACGCCCGTGTAATGCGCGACGAATGCCAGGATCGTGAAGGTGTGGAAGACCTCGTGGAAGCCGAACCAGCGCGGCCAGGGGTTGGGGCGCTTGAAGCCGTAGATGACGCCGCCGGCGGTGTAGAGGGCGCCGCCGACACAGATCAGCGTGAAGGTCGCGATCCCGATGCCGAGGCCGAGCGCCACGGCTCCGGTGAAGAACGACGGGATGAAGAAGATCGCCGCCCAGCCGAGCGCGATGTAGTTGGGGACGTACAGCCAACGCGGGGCGTCGTTCCAGAACACCCGGAACAGCACACCGAGGATCGCGCCGGTCCACACGACCGAGAGCAGCACGACCTGCGTGGCGCCGTCGAGGAGGAGCAGCGAGAACGGCGTGTAGGAGCCGGCGATCATCAGCATGATGTTCGCGTGGTCCCAGCGCTTCATGATCGTGAACCAGCGCTCGTTCCAGCGGCCGAGCGCGTTGACCCGGTGGTAGACGGCGGAGACGGTGAAGAGCAGCAGGGCGGCCATGGTGAACACTGCCGCGCCGACCCGCGGCGCTCCCGCGGGCGCCAGCACGATGAGGACGATGCCGGCCGCGAGCGTGAGTGGTGCGGTGGCCAGATGGATCCAGCCGCGCAGCTTCGGGAGGGCCTCGTGAACGCTCGAGGAGACCGAGTCGGTGATCGTGCCGACCTTGAGGCGCATCGCGTCTGTCATCTCACTCATAGCGGCCAAGACTATCGGCTCGACCTGAAGACCGGGTGAACCCTGTCCCGCTGGGAGATGTGGGCACGGCGCCGATACCCTTCTGCACGTGGCAGACTGGAAGGAAGGCGTACGTCGGGTTCTCTACCCGGCCTACGAGGCGCGGATGCTCCGCAAGATCGATTCCTCCAAGCTGCCCAAGCACGTCGGGGTGATGCTCGACGGCAACCGTCGCTGGGCCAAGGAGGTCGGCCAGTCGACCGCCCACGGCCACCGGGCCGGCGCGGCCAACATCGAGCCGCTGCTCACCTGGTGCGACGAGATCGGCATCGAGGTGGTCACCCTGTGGCTGCTCTCCACCGACAACCTCAACCGCCCCGCCGACGAGCTGGCACCGCTCCTCGAGATCATCGCCGACGCGGTGGACTCGCTCGCGGACGTACGCCGCTGGCGGCTGCACCCGGTCGGCGCGCTCGACCTCCTGCCCGACTGGCTGTCCCAGCGTCTCAAGGCCGCCGAGGAGGCGACCCGGGACGTCGACGGGATGCTGGTCAACGTCGCGGTCGGCTACGGCGGCCGCCGCGAGATCGCCGATGCCGTACGCGCCCTGCTCAACGAGCACGCCACCCGCGGCACCTCGCTGGAGGAGCTCGCCCAGATCATCGACGTCGAGCACATCGCCGACCACCTCTATACCAAGGGCCAGCCCGACCCCGACCTGGTGATCCGTACGTCGGGGGAGCAGCGTCTGGGCGGATTCCTGCTCTGGCAGAGCGCGAAGTCGGAGTTCTACTTCTGCGAGGCCTACTGGCCCGACTTCCGCCGCACGGACTTCCTGCGGGCCCTGCGGGCCTACGCCCACCGCGAGCGTCGGCTCGGAAGGTGACCGCTGTCCTGACCACTGGCCGGAACAATTCGGTGGTGTCACCAGGAGTTCACAAAGAAAAATCGTTCGTGTTGCCACGGACCGTTGGTTCGGCGTCGTAGCGTTGTACCAACGGCGGGGAACAAATTCCCGTCGCACCTGGAGGCCCGTTACGTGAGTAGTCACGAACCGAACCTGCGTCAGGATCTCATCGATCCCGACGGGTGTGAGGCGGTCGGCACCCCGACTGACGGTCCACCGTCCGGTCCATCTGATTAGTGATGAAATGACCGGACTCATGGGTGTATGAGCCGGTCGCGAGAGGTGATCCGCGTGGCCAACCCAACCACGAACGAGCATGTCACCGAGGTCGATACGTCGGCCGCTCCGACACCGGCGTCGGAGTCTTCGCCCTCCGAGAGCGAGGCGCCTTCAGCGCGGACGTTCGTTCTCGACACCAGCGTCCTGCTCTCGGATCCGAAGGCCATGACGCGCTTCGCCGAGCACCAGGTCGTGCTCCCGGTGGTGGTGATCACCGAGCTGGAGGGCAAGCGGCACCATCCGGAGCTGGGCTACTTCGCCCGCTCCGCACTCCGGCAGCTCGACGGGCTGCGGATCACTCACGGCCGCCTGGACACCGCGGTCCCGGTCGGCGAGGAGGGCGGCACCATCCGTGTCGAGCTCAACCACACCGACCCGTCCTCGCTGCCGAGCGGATTCCGGCTCGGGGACAACGACACCCGGATCCTCGCGGTCGCGCGCAACCTGAAGGGTGACGGGCTCGACGTCACCCTGGTCTCCAAGGACCTGCCGATGCGGATCAAGGCGTCCGCGGTCGGGCTCAAGGCCGAGGACTACCGCGGTGAGCGGATCAACGACTCCGACCCGGGTTACTCCGGGATGGCCGAGCTGGACGTCGCCGCCGCGGCCCTCGACGAGCTCTACGACGACGGCGTCCTCGAGCTCGACACGGCCCGCGACCTGCCCTGCCACACCGGTCTGGTGCTGATGTCGGACCGCGGCACCGCGCTGGGCCGGGTCGGCCCCGACAAGCAGGTCCACCTCGTCCGCGGCGACCGGGAGGTCTTCGGGATCCACGGCCGCTCCGCGGAGCAGCGGATCGCGCTCGAGATGCTGCTCGACCCCGAGGTCGGCATCGTCTCCCTCGGTGGCCGGGCCGGCACCGGGAAGTCGGCGCTGGCGCTGTGCGCGGGCCTGGAGGCGGTCATGGAGCGCAACCAGCACAAGAAGGTGCTGATCTTCCGCCCGCTCTTCGCCGTCGGTGGCCAGGAGCTCGGCTACCTCCCTGGGACCGAGGGCGAGAAGATGTCGCCGTGGGGCCAGGCGGTCTTCGACACGCTCTCCGCGATCACCACGCAGGACGTGATCGACGAGATCATCGACCGGGGCATGCTGGAGGTGCTGCCGCTGACCCACATCCGCGGCCGGTCGCTGCACGACTCGTTCGTGATCGTCGACGAGGCGCAGTCGCTGGAGCGCAACGTGCTTCTGACGGTGCTCTCCCGCATCGGCGCCAACTCGAAGGTCGTGCTCACCCACGACGTCGCCCAGCGCGACAACCTCCGGGTCGGACGCCACGACGGCGTGGTCGCGGTGATCGAGAAGCTGAAGGGCCACCCGCTCTTCTCCCACGTCACCCTGACCCGCTCCGAGCGCTCGCCGATCGCCGCGCTGGTCACCGAGATGCTGGAGAACGTGGTGCCGTAGTCCTTCTGCCGTAATCCTTGTCACGTCAACGGCCCCGGACCTGAAAGGTCTGGGGCCGTTGTGATTTCTGTGACTCATGTTACGGAAGTGATGCTCAGGACGGTCATTTCTGACCTACAAACGGTGCGTCCGGTTTGATACGAGGTTGGTGCTCATGCATTGTTTGCGGGTCTGCAATGCCTCAGCCCCCGAATGAGAGCCCGTGACCAAGCCAGTTCATCGTGCCCCGCGACATCGCGGTGCGCCAGCGAATCCGCTTGTCGACGTTCCGCACAAGGCTGCGCGTACGACCGCCAAGACAACCCTCCTCCTCTCCGTCCTCGCCCTCGGCGGGACCGGCGCCGCAGTCGCAGGCGGGGTGGCCTACTCCGGGCCAGCCACCGACGACCCGACGCTGAGCGCGGGTGAGTCGGCCGCTGCCGACATCCCCGAGCTCACCGACGCTCAGCGCGCCGCCATCGAGGCCGAGTCCGCCGCGCGCGGCGGAGAGACCTCCCTGTCGCGTTCGGCCGGTGACCGCCGAGAGGTCGCCGACCCCGGCAAGCAGGCCGCGCTGTCGGCCGGCAACGACGTACGGGCCATCGCCGGCGTCGAAGAGATCGAGATCGATCTGCGCAACCCCAAGGACATCGCCAAGTCGATGCTCGGCGACTTCGGCTGGGGGATGGACCAGTTCTCCTGCCTCGAGCCGCTCTGGGAGAAGGAGTCGGGCTGGAACCACACCGCCGCCAACCCCTCCTCCAGCGCGTACGGCATCCCGCAGGCCCTCCCCGGCTCCAAGATGGCCTCCGCCGGCGACGACTGGGAGACCAACCCCGCCACCCAGATCGAGTGGGGCCTCGGCTACATCAACGACCGCTACGGTTCCCCCTGCGGCGCCTGGGGCCACTCCCAGTCCGTCGGCTGGTACTGAGCAGAGGCCGAGTCGGCTCAACCTGACACCAAATCACGTCGAGTCGGCGCGTCATGACGCGCCGACTCGGCGATTCAGTTGACGGCTACGTGCACGTGGTCGTAGTGGTTGGCCGTGGGGTCGCCGCGGTCCTCCATCGGGCGCCAGCCCTCGTCGGCTCGGACCGGGGTCCAGATGCGCTGGTACCAGATGATGTCGTAGATGTTCAGCGCCCCGGCGTGCTCCTGGACGAAGGCGGCGATGGCGTCGCCGAGCTCCTTGTCGTCGGTCATGAAGTCGAGCGCCTTGCCGTTGATGTGCTCGCCGTGCGGGTCGTAGCCGTACGTGGTGCCGGACGCGACCGCGGGGAAGGCGTTGCAGACGGCGCGGTAGAGGTCGACCGCGTCGGAGACCAGGCCGTCCTCGACCGAGGAGTCACCGCAGGCCGAGAAGTCGAGGCCTGCCGGGGCGTCCTCGGACGGCGTCGGGGAGGGGGTCGGCGTGGGAGTGGGCTCGGGCGGGGGTTCGGGCTTGGTCTTGCCGAGGTTGCCCTCGGGGATCCACACCGGGTTGCCCTCCAGGACGATCTCCTGGCGGCCACCCTCGTCGCGGCCGGTGTAGTAGACCGCGCGTCCGAGCTTCAGCTCGCCGAGCTCCTTGGCGCGCTTTCCGTAGGAGGCGTAGACGGTGACGTCGTCCTGTACGTAGCGCAGCACCGCCTTCTGGGCACCGCCGCTGACCGACGTCGGCCGCTCGATCAGCGACTCGATCGTGGCGACCTCGCTCAGGGCGTTGGTCGCCGCCTCTCCCCCACGCTCGCCGCTGCGGCTGACCGTCGTCTCCCGGCCGGTGACCTCGCGGCGGTCGTTCGACATCCGGGTGTCCTCCCGGGTCGTCGGCAGCGCCGGAATCTTCGCCGCCGCCTTGGCCTCGGCCTCGATGCGCCGATCGGCCAGTGACGGCAGCCGGAGTCCGGACTTCTCCTCCACCTCGGAGATCACGACGCCGGGGTTCGCCGCGGCCGCCCCGGCGGCCATCGCACCGCTGGTCGCGAACGTCACGATCCCTGCGGTCGCCACGGCATTCTTGGTTCTACGGACAGCTCGATAATCGCCTCTGTGGCTGGTGGCCACTGCGCAATCCTTCGCTCGACAATGTGGGGGTATCGCCCGAGAACGCCCTTTGCCACTTCCGCTGAAGCTGGGTCGTGAGCCCGGGCACAGCGCCTGAGTCAAGCACACACCTGCGGGGGTATCCCACGATGGGTCGGAGACTTTTGCGAAGTTGTTGATCTTCCGACCGACCGAAAACGCAGGTCGGCCCGGGCTTCGAGAGCCCGGGCCGACCTGTCGTCGAGACCAGTCGCGTCAGTTGTCGCGTCAGTTCGTGGAGACGTGCACGTGGTCGTAGTGGTTGGCGGTGGCGGACCCGCGGTCCTCCATGTAGCGCCACCCCTCCGAGGCACGCACCGGCGTCCAGATCCGCTGGTACCAGATGATGTCGTAGAGGTTGAGCTCCGCTGCGTGCTGCTGCAGGTAGGCGGCGATCGAGTCGCCGAGCGCCTTGTCGGAGAGCATGAAGTCGAGCGCCTTGCCCGAGGAGTGCTCACCGTGACCGTCCCAACCGCCGACGGTCATGGACTCGACCTCGGGGAAGGCGTTGCAGACCGCGCGGTAGACGGTGACCGCGTCGGAGACCAGACCGCTCTCGACCGAGGGGTCACCGCATGCGGCCGTGCTGACGCCGGCTGCGACACCGGTCTCCTCGGGCTTCTCGTCGACGAGGTGACCGGTGGTCACCCAGGCGACCTCGCCGTCGACGAGGATCTCGTCGCGGCCGGACTCGGTGCGGCCGGTCGCGTAGACCAGCTCGCCGGCCTCGATCTCACCGGACTGGGTGGCGTGCTTGCCGTAGGCGGACCAGAGGTTGAGCGTCTCCTCGGTCCAGCGCTTGACCGCCTTGGCCGTGCCGGTCTCGACCTGCTCGGGTCCCTTGGTCAGCGTCTCGACCGAGGAGACCGACTCGCGGTCGCCTCCGTCACGGCTGACGACGGTCTCGCGACGGTCGCCGGCGACGCGCGCGTCGTCACGAGTGCTCGGCACGTTGGCCTTGGACGAGGAGACGGATGCGCCTGCGTTCTTAGCGATCAGGGTGGAGGTTGGCTCCGCGAAAGCGGCTCCAGCGCCGACTGCGGCGCCTGTCGCGAGAACCGCGACCCCTGCGCTGACAACTATGGATTTGGTCTTACGGACGGCCCGAGTGTCGCCTCTGTGGCTGCCGGCCACACGCAATCCTTTGCTCGACTACATGGTCTGTGCCCGAGTTTTTCCCACGGTTTCAACGGATGAAACCCGTCGAGGGTTGTGCTGGTGGGGGCTCGGCACGGCAATGAGTACAACACACACGACAGGGGGTATTCCAATTCCCTTACCGAGTTTTTGCGTAGTTTTGTACCTGTCGAGCGACTGATTCCGAAGGCTGAAAACGCCCCTCAGGACCCATCCGAACGGGCCCTGGAGCCTCAGCCGCCGGAGGTCTCCGACACGTTCTCGGCGAACCCGCAGCCGCGTCCGTCGGCGTCGTCGAGCCACCCCTCCGGAAGGACCACCTTGTCCCGCGGCGCACCCTGGCGCCCACGGGGCGCACCCAGCTGTGACGAGGGGAAAGGCTCGTTCCGGTCGAGCTTGGCGAGCATCTCGTCAAGGTCCTGGAGGCTGTTCACCAGGCCGAGGGTCCGGCGCAGCTCACCACCGGCGCCGAAGCCCTTGAGGTACCACGCGATGTGCTTGCGGATCTCCTTGCAGCCACGCTCCTCCCCCATGTGCTCGCAGAGCAGCTCGGCATGGCGCCGCATGATGTCGGTCACTTCGCCGAGATTCGGCAGAACATTGACCGTCTCACCGGCGAATGCGGCCGCGAGGTCGCGGAAGAGCCAGGGGCGTCCGAGGCAGCCGCGGCCGATGACGACACCGTCGACACCGGTCTCCTCGACCATCCGGATCGCGTCGGCCGCCTCCCAGAGGTCGCCGTTGCCGAGCACCGGGATGTCGACCGAGGCCTTGAGCTCGGCGATCGCGTCCCAGTCGGCGGTGCCGGAGTACGCCTGGGCGACCGTACGCCCGTGCAGCGCGATCGCGGCGGCGCCGCTCTCCTGGGCGATCCGGCCGGCGTCCATGTAGGTCAGGTGGGCGTCGTCGATGCCCTTGCGGGTCTTCATCGTCACCGGTACGCCGTAGGGCTCCGCCGCGCGTACGGCATGCTCCAGGATCTCGCCGAGCAGACCGCGCTTGTAGGGAAGCGCTCCCCCGCCGCCCTTGCGCGTCACCTTGGGCACCGGGCAGCCGAAGTTGAGGTCGACGTGCGCCACGCCGTAGTCGGCGCAGAGGATCTCGGTCGCCTTGCCGACGTAGACCGGGTCGGTGCCGTAGAGCTGCACGCTGCGTACGGTCTCGGCCTCGTCGAAGACGAGCATGTCCTTGGTGTGCTGGTCACCCTCCACCAGGCCGCGCGAGGTGATCATCTCGCAGACGTAGAGGCCGGCACCCTGCTCGGCGCACAGGCGCCGGAAGGCGGCGTTGGTGACACCGGCCATCGGCGCGAGCACCACAGGGGTGTCGACGGTCAGGTTGCCGAGCTTGAGACCTCCGGAGACGGGCGCAGTAAGGACGGACATGCCCTCCATTGTCCGGCCAGCGGCGTGCCGTACGAAATCAAGCGGTCGGTGTCAAGAGGTCGGCGAGGCGGACGGCGATCCAGAAGGCTTGGGCGCCACGTACGGCGTCGGCTCGCTCTCCCAGGTGATCGGGTCGAACTCCTCATAGGGCCGGAAGCTCACGCCGACGAGCTTGCCCTGGTCGGGGACGAGCATGACCAGGCAGGCGTTGACGCTGGCGCCGGGCGCGAACGGCTTGGGGAACGTCTTGCCGTCACAGGGCTTGAACGGCTCCTTGAACGCGGCCGCCTCGACCAGGCTGCCCCGGTCGTCGAGACCCCACAGCGGTACGTCGTAGCCACCGAGGTCGGCCTTGCCGTCGTTCTTGACGGTGGCGCGTACGAAGTAGGGAGCGCGGGCCAGCGTCGCCTCGTCGAGCTTCCAGCCGGAGAAGGTCTGCTTGTAGGAGGTCGACTCGAGCTTGGTGACGGTGATCGACAGCTTGCCGTCGACACCCTCCTTGGGCGTCCACTCGACGGTCGCGGTCTCACCCAGCTCGCGGTCGGCACCGGGCTCGGTGAGCGCCCCGGCAGAGGGCGAGGCCGACGCCGAGGGTGACGCGGAGGCCGAGGCGGATGCGCTCTCGGACGGCTTGGGCGCGTTCGTCCTCGGCGCGGTGCCGCTGCACCCCATCACTGACATGGCCAAGACCGCACCCGTGACGGATGCGGCGAGTACGGACCCCGCTCGTTGCATGGGGACATCCTGCCGCACGCTTCTCCAGATCGCGCAGCAGGACGCCCCCTGCAAGGTTTACGAGGTGGTAACGGCCCGGCGGTGAAGTACTGCCTCAGGCGCCGATCAGACGCTCGGCGAAGTAGCGGCTCACGCCCTCGAGCGGGATCCGCTCCTGCTTCATGGTGTCGCGCTCGCGGATGGTGACCGCGTTGTCCTCGAGGGTGTCGAAGTCGACGGTGACGCAGTACGGCGTGCCGATCTCGTCCTGGCGGCGGTAGCGCTTGCCGATCGACTGGGAGTCGTCGAAGTCGACGGCCCAGTTGGCGCGCAGCTCGGCCGAGAGCGCCTTCGCCTTCGGCGAGAGCGCCTCGTTGCGGCTGAGCGGGAGCACGGCGATCTTGACCGGCGCGACCCGGTGGTCGAGACGGAGCACGACCCGCTTGTCGACACCGCCCTTGGCGTTGGGGGCCTCCTCCTCGGCGTACGCGTCGACGAGGAAGGTCATCAGGGCGCGGGTCAGACCGGCCGCGGGCTCGATGACGTAGGGCAGGTAGCGCTCGTTGTTGGCCTGGTCGAAGTACTGCAGGTCCTGGCCGGAGTGCTTCATGTGGGTGCCGAGGTCGAAGTCGGTGCGGTTGGCGACGCCCTCGAGCTCGCCCCACTCGCTACCGGGGAAGTTGAAGCGGTACTCGATGTCGACGGTGCGCTTGGAGTAGTGGCTCAGCTTCTCCTGGGCGTGCTCGTAGTGGCGCAGGTTGTCGGGGTTGATGCCGAGGTCGGTGTACCACCGGGTGCGCTCGTCGATCCAGTACTGGTGCCACTCCTCGTCCTCGCCCGGCTTGACGAAGAACTCCATCTCCATCTGCTCGAACTCGCGGGTGCGGAAGATGAAGTTGCCCGGCGTGATCTCGTTGCGGAAGCTCTTGCCGGTCTGGGCGATGCCGAACGGGGGCTTCTGGCGGGTCGAGGTGACCACGTTGGCGAAGTTGACGAAGATGCCCTGCGCGGTCTCGGGACGCAGGTAGTGCAGGCCCGACTCGTCCTCGAGGACACCGAGGTGGGTCTTGAGCATGCCGGAGAACTCACGCGGCTCGGTCCAGGCGCCACGGGTGCCGCAGTTCGGGCAGGCGACGACCTCGTTGATGACGACGGTGTCGGGGTCCTCGATGCCCTTCTTCTCCGCGTACTCCTCCTGGAGGTGGTCGAAGCGGTAGCGCTTGTGGCACGACTGGCACTCGACCAGCGGGTCGTTGAAGGTCTCGACGTGGCCGGAGGCGACCCAGGTCTGGCGCGGCAGGATGATGCTCGAGTCGAGGCCGACGACGTCGTCGCGCTGCTGGACCATCGCCTTCCACCACTGGCGCTTGATGTTCTCCTTGAGCTCGACACCGAGGGGGCCGTAGTCCCAGGCACTCCGGGTGCCGCCGTAGATCTCGCCGCTGGGGAAGACGAATCCGCGCCGCTTGGCGAGGGAGACGACGAGGTCAAGGGTCGATGCTGGCGGCTTTGCCACGATGAATGCTCTCTGCTCGAGGTGAGCCCGGCCGGCTGCCGGGCCTGGTGTTGAGGGGGATGTCTACAGCGACAGGGAAATCCTATCCGTGGTGTCATCTTGTTATGTACGCCGCCCGTGGGGCCAATTCGCTCGGCCGCTCGGGCTTCTGCCGATAGCGTCGCTGGGCATGGAGTCGAACGCGCGTCGTCTGTGGAAGCTGCTCGAGCCGATCCATGCGGTGGGCTACTTCTCACCCGAACCGATCGCCCTCCTCAAGGAGGCCGGCTACCGCGGCTACTGGATGGGCTACTTCGCTGCCCGGTCCGCCCCGCTGGGCGCTGTTCCGGCCGAAGTCGTCCATGCCGTCTTCTACAACTTCGCCTTCTCACACGTGTCCCGGGCACTTCCCGACGCCTGGACGTACGCTCCGCCCGAGGCTGCGGACAAGGCCCGCCGCACCGGTGCCGTCGCCGCGCTCCGCCGTCACCTCGGCCCGCTCGCCGATTCCAACGAGCTGATCCGGGCTGCCTCGCTCGCCTCGCGAGCCGCTCTCGGCGCTCCGCCGGAGGGACGGGCCCTGTACGCCGCGCTGCGCTCGCTCCCGGTCTCCGAGGACCCGCTGACCCTCCTGTGGGATTCGGCGACGCTGCTGCGGGAGCACCGCGGCGACGGCCACGTCGCCGCCCTGCTCGCCGCCGGGATCGGTGGCCGCGAGTCGCACGTCTTCCACGCCCTCGCCAACGGCACCTCCCCGTCGGTCTACGCCACCTCCCGCAACATCCACGAGACCGAGTGGGACTCCCTCGTCTCCGGGCTGCAGTCCCGCGGGCTCGTCACCGACGACGGCCGCTCCCTCACCGACGCCGGCCGGGAGACCAAGGCCGGGATCGAGTCGACCACCGACGCGCTCGCTGCCACGGCGTACGCGACCCTGGAGCCTGCCGAGATCGACGAGCTCATCGCGCTGCTGCGGCCACTGGCCAAGGCTGTGGTCGCCTCCGGCGAGATCCCCGGCCAGTCACCGATGGGGCTGAACCTCGACGATCTCGATCGCTGACCTTGCCGGGGTGAAACCCGGTTGAGCCTGCGCCTCGCTCGGATCAGACTCGACCCATGAGCGCCTCCGACCTCGACCCTCGCCTCCGCCCCGTTCTCGGCCTGGCCGAGGAGGCCGCGGCGCGCCCGGGGACCGAGGCCGACCTGGAGACCCTCCAGGAGATCTTCGCCGAGGCCGCGATGCTGCTCGACCTCGGCAACGTCCTCGAGGGCCTCGACGAGCACGACGCCCGCGGTGTCGTCGACGGCCTCTGCCAGGACCTCCTCACCGAGGATCCCTCGCAGAGCATCCGCGCCCACGCCGAGTCCGTCCTCCAGAGCGACTCGTCCCACGACCCTGACGGCGTCGCCGTGGCGTACCGGATGGCGGCGTACGCGCTGCAGCTGTGACCTAGCCGCCCGATCGTCTCGCGGCGTAGAGCCCAAATGCCTCGGCGAAGTCGTGCTCGGTGAAGTCGGGCCAGAGCTTCTCGCTGACGATGATCTCGGCGTTCGAGGTCTGCCAGGGGAAGAAGCCGGAGAGGCGCTGCTCGCCGCTGGTGCGGATGACGAGGTCGATCTCCTTGACCGGGCCGCCGGGCAGCGCTGCCGTGATCGCCCGCTCGTCGATCTCCGTGACGCCCGCGGCGATCGCGCGGCGGATGCCTTCGACGATGTCGCCGTGCGGGTCGTAGCCGATCGCCATCGTCAGGTGGGCCGGGCGGTCGGCGGTCTCCCGCTCGGCCGCGCGCAACGCCTCGGCGGCGTCGTCGGGCAGCAGGGAGAGGTCGCCGGAGACGTGGAGGGCCCAGCGGTCGCTGCGTACGACTGTCTTCTGGAGCTTGTCGGCGAGGATGCCGAACAGGTGGCCGACCTGCGACTTCGGGCGCTTCCGGATGTTGTCGGCAGAGAGGACGTAGGAGGTGAGGTGGTCGATCCGCCACCGGGTGCACCAGCCCAGCAGGTCCTCGACATGGTCGGCGCCGACGTCGTGGCCGGCGCCCGGGTTCGCGAAACCTGCCTTCTTCGCCCAGCGGCGGTTGCCGTCCATCACCACGCCGACATGTGTTGGCAGCATCAGCGGCTCGGGTCGTTGAGGGAGAGGATCTGGCCGCGCTCGGCGTCGGTCAGGTCGGAGGCGGCGAGGACCTTCTGGATGACGTCGGACTTGCGGGCGATGTAGGTGTCGATGTCCAGGTCCGGTTCGGCGGCAAGGGCGAGCTTCACCGCTGCGTACTCGTCGCGAAGGTCGTCACGGCGGCGCAGGACATCGCGGACGGCGAGATGGTTGCGTACGTTGAGTGTCCCCGCGGCGCAGACGTAGACGTGGCGTCTCGGATCCTCGTCGGGGGCGAAGAACGCCTCGCGGCCGGCGACGCCGAGATCGCCGCGGTGGACGTAGCCGATGCGTACGAGCGCCGCGACCGCGGCGGGGACGTCCTCCGGCGCGACGATCACGTCGATGTCGAGGATGGGCTTCGCGGCGAGGCCCGGCACCGAGGTCGAACCGACGTGCTCGACGGCAGCCGTCGGACCGTCAGCCAGTGCGCCGCTCAGCGCCGCCGCCACCTTCTCGAACCGGTCCTGCCAGGACGGGTCGTACGCCACTACCTCGATGCTCACAGGAACCAGAGTCTCTCAGGTCGGCTCAGGCTTCGGCGGCAAAGGGCCGAGTCCGAAGGCGCCGGCCGGTGATCAACCCGGCGACGGCGTCGGAGAGCGCGAGGACGAGCGCCGCGGGAGCCGCGGCGAGGACCAGCACTGCGGCGGTGACCGCCGGGCTCCCGGACAGGTCGAAGAGGAGCCAGGCCAGCCAGGTGGCTCCGGCGGTGAGGAACACCAGCACCGCGGAGCCGGCCAAGACTCCCTTGAGGCCGCCCACGACACGCGCCGCGAGCGCTGCGGGCGCGGCGATGGCCACACAGAGCGCCCCGACGGCAGCGCCGAGAAGGACGAGCACCGGCCCCGCGAGCGGTCCGCCCATCCCCTGGTCGCCGGTCGCGGAGGCGACCAGGAGACCGACGTAGACCAACCCGGCGAGCACCGGGTAGGCGAGCCCGACGAGCACCATGGTGACGACGAAGGATGCGGTGCGAACGGCGGTCACGGGCAGACTCATGCGCTCATGATGCCCGGCACCGCCGCGCGCGGCCTCAGATGTTGACCCTTCGTTGACGAACCGTCGTCAGACGCGCCCGCGGACCATCCCGATGAGGCGGTCGAGGACCTCCTCGGGGGCGACCTGGACACCGTTGTGGAGGTGGGCGTTGGTGACCCACGGGCGGAGGGTGGGGACCAGCTCGGCGGTGGCGAGGGAGTGCTCGCGCAGGACGTACGGGTCGTCGTAGTAGACCGCCGCGGCGCACGGGACGTCGACGGATGCCAGCACCGACGGGTCGTAGAGGCTCGGCCACTCGCGCTCGGCCAGCAGGTCCGCCGTCTCGGCGAAGGGAGCCAGCAGCGGGTCCTCGGTCAGGTGCCACGGGAAGAGGTGCTCGGCGGTGAAGAGGGTCGGGTCCTCGTACGCCGCGGGCTGGACGCGCGCGGAGGCCCAGCGGGTGGCCTGGGCATCGGCGTAGCAGGCCTCGTGGACGAGTACGTAGAGCGGCGAGTGGCCGCTGAAGGGCAGCAACGACGCGACCTCGTGCCCGAAGCCGAGCCCCGCCGGATCGCGCTCGAGGAGGTAGTGGATCCGCTCGGAACCGCCAGTCATCCCGAGCAGGCTGCCGATCGAACGCGCCTGGCGGGCGGAGAGCAGGCCGCTGTGCGGGAGCCGGATCTCGCCGGCGTCGCAGCGCTCGACCAGCGCCCGCATCCGGTCGCGGTCGCCAGGGAAGCGGGCGTAGTGGCGCTCGGTGAGCTCGATGGTGCGGGCGAAGGTCGCGGCGTAGATCTCGTCGACGGGCAGGCCGACCGGCGGCACTCCCCCGGTGAACATCACCTCGCGCAGCGACTCGGGATGGGCCGAGAGGTAGCGCAGCGAGCAGAAGCCGCCGAAGGACTGGCCCAGGAGCGACCATCGCTCGATCCCGAGGTGAGCGCGGAGGAGCTCGGCGTCCTCGACGATCGAGTCGGCGCGGAAGTGGGCCAGGTAGTCGGCCTGCTCCTGCGGGCGCGCCCCGGTCATCGCGGTGAGCGGTGTCGACCGTCCGGTCCCCCGCTGGTCGAGGAGGATCAGCCGATAGTCCTCCAGCGCCCGCTCGAGCCACCCCGGCGCCATCGGGAGGTCGATCGGGCGTGGGCTCTCTCCGCCCGGGCCGCCCTGGAGGAAGAGCAGCGCGTCGCGGTCGTCGCGATCGCCCGGACGACGCACCTCGCGGGCGAAGACGGTCAGCGTCTCCGGCCCACCGCCGCGATGGTCGAGGGGCACCTCGATCTCGTGCTCGATCAGGACCAGTCCGGGGATCGTCTCGGTGTACACCAGCCGATCCTATGCCGATCAGATGGACGGCGACGTTGCGGTACGGCCCGGTAGAACCTAACCTGAACACCGTTCAACTGAACGTTGTTCAGGTAGCCATCCCGAGGAGACTCCCGCATGACGACAGCCTTCGACCAGCTAGCCGACCGGATCCTGTCCGGCGGGGCCGCCACCCCGGAGGACGCGGTGGCCGTGCTGCGTACGCCCGACGCGGAGCTGATGGGCGTCGTCGCCGCGGCGGGGCGGCTGCGGCGCGAGCACTTCGACAACACCGTGAAGGTGAACTACCTGGTCAACCTAAAGTCCGGCCTCTGCCCGGAGAACTGCAACTACTGCAGCCAGGCGCTCGGCTCGCAGGCGCCCGTCCTGAAGTACTCCTGGCTCTCCAAGGACGAGACCCTCGAGCAGGCCGGCGCCGGGCTGCGTGGTGGCGCCACCCGCGTCTGCATGGTCTCCTCGGGCCGCGGACCGTCCGAGCGCGACATCGACAAGGTCGTCGAGATGACCTCCGCGCTGAAGGACGCGCACGAGGGCGTCGAGGTCTGCGCCTGTCTCGGACTGCTCAAGGGTGGCCAGGCCGAGCGGCTCAAGGCCGCCGGGGTGGATGCGTACAACCACAACATCAACACCGCCGAGTCCAACCACGACAACATCGTCCAGACCCACACCTACGAGGACCGCGTCGACACGATCGGGAAGGCCAAGGACGCCGGCCTCTCGCCGTGCTCCGGCCTCATCGCGGGCCTGGGCGAGACCGACGAGCAGCTCGTCGAGGCCCTCTTCGCGCTCAAGGAGCTCGACGCCGACTCGATCCCGGTGAACTTCCTGATGCCGTTCGACGGGACGCCGTACGAGAACACCTGGGAGCTCTCCCCCACCCGCTGCGTGAAGATCCTGGCGATGGCGCGCTTCGTCTGCCCGGACAAGGAGATCCGGATCGCGGGCGGGCGCGAGATGCACCTGCGCTCGCTGCAGGCCGCGGCGCTGCAGGTCGCCAACTCGATCTTCCTCGGCGACTACCTGACCTCCGAGGGGCAGGACGCGCTGGCCGATCTGGAGATGCTGCGCGACAACGGCTTCGTCATCCTCGGCATGGACGAGAGCGCGTTCGACGAGCTCATCGAGGAGCACCGCACCAAGGCCGCCGGCCGCGGGACGAGCGGTGGCTGCGGCAGCAGCTGTGGCGACGGCTGCGGCAGTGCCTCTGGCGGGGCCTGTGGTGGCCACGACGAGCAGGACGGCCCAGTGATCCGGCGCCGCGGAGCGGGGACCGATGTCGCTGCCAACGCTTGATTCGGGCTTTGATCTGGGCGCTGATCGGGGCCACGATCTGCTCGCCTTCGACCGCGAGCACATCTGGCACCCCTACACCTCGATGACCGACCCGGCGCCGGTGCGGCTCGTGACCGGCGCCGAGGGCGTACGCCTCCACCTCGACGACGGCGGCGAGCGCCTCGAGGTCGTCGACGCGATGTCGTCGTGGTGGTCTGCGGTCCACGGCTACCGGGTGCCTGAGCTGGACGCCGCGCTCGCCGAGCAGGCCGGCCGGATGGCGCACGTGATGTTCGGCGGCCTGACCCACGCCCCGGCGATCGACCTCGCCGAGCGGCTCGTCTCGATCACCCCGGACCCCCTGCAGCACGTCTTCCTCGCCGACTCCGGGTCGGTGAGCGTCGAGGTGGCGATCAAGATGGCGCTGCAGAGCCAGCGCGGCCGTGGGCGGCCGGAGCGTACGCGCCTGATGACCGTGCGCGGCGGCTACCACGGCGACACCTTCGGGTGCATGAGCACGTGCGACCCGGTCGGCGGGATGCACTCGATGTTCACCGAGATGCTCGCACCGCAGGTCTTCGCCGAGCGCCCGCCGGCGCCGGGCGGTGACGTGGAGGCGTGGGCCGAGGGCGTACGCCTGGTTGCCGAGGCCCACGCTCACGAGCTCGCCGGGATCATCGTCGAGCCGCGGCTCCAGGGCGCGGGCGGGATGTGGGTCTACGACGACCAGTGTCTGGTCGTGCTCCGCGAGATCGCCGACGAGCACGGACTGGTGCTGATCTTCGACGAGATCGCCACCGGCCTCGGCCGCACCGGCGACCTCTTCGTGTCCTCGCTGGTCACCCCCGACATCCTCTGTCTCGGCAAGGCGCTCACCGGCGGCTACATGACCCTGGCCGCGGTGCTGACCACCACCGAGGTCGCGCACGCGATCTCCCGGAGCGAGTCGGGCGTGCTCATGCACGGGCCGACCTTCATGGGCAACCCGCTGGCCTGCGCGGTGGCGCTGGCCTCGCTCGACCTGCTGGCCGCCCGCGGTTGGGAGCAGGACGTACGCCGGGTCTCCGCCGCGCTCTCGACGGGCCTCTCCCCCCTGACCGCCGCGCCCGGCGTTAGCCAGGTCCGCGTCCTCGGCGCCGTCGGCGTGGTCCAGCTCGACCATCCGGTCGATGTCGCCAAAGCCACCGACGCCGCGCTGCGCGAGGGCGTCTGGATCCGGCCGTTCCGCGACCTGATCTACACGATGCCTCCCTACATCACCGGCGAGGACGACCTCGCCCGCATCTGCGGGGCCGTCGCCGCGGCCGCGGAGGTGGCCTGACATGGGTTGGCAGAACTGGCTGGAGGAAGCAGCTGCCGCAAGAGAGGCGGCCGGGCTGACCCGGCGGCTGCGGCCGCGTGGGCCCGATGACAGCGTCGTCGACCTGGCCGGCAACGACTATCTGGGCCTGTCCGGCCACCCGGACGTACGCCGTGCCGCGGCCGAGGCGGCCATGCTCTGGGGCGGCGGCGCGGGTGCGTCTCGGCTGGTCACGGGCACCTTGACCCTGCACGGCGACCTGGAGGCCGAGCTCGCCGACTGGCTCGGTCAGCCGGGCGCGCTGACGTTCTCGACCGGCTACCACGCCAACCTCTCGGTCGTCGGCGCGCTGGCCGACCGGACCGCCCACGTCGTCTCGGACGCGCACATCCATGCCTCCCTGATCGACGCGGTACGGCTCTCCCGGGCCCAGCTGACGGTCGTGCCGCACAACGACGTGGCGGCGGTCCGGGGGGCGCTCGCCGCGCGTCCCGGCGTACGCAGCCTCGTGCTGGCCGAGTCCGTCTACTCCGTCCTCGGCGACGAGGCACCGTTGACGGAGCTGGCGGAGGTCTGCGCGGAGCACGGCGCGCTGCTCGTCGTCGACGAGGCTCACGGCGTCGGCGTGCACGGGCCGGGGCTCGTCCACGGCCACGGGCTTGCCGGGCGACCCGATGTGCTCGTCACCGCGACGCTCTCCAAGAGCCTGGGCAGCCAAGGCGGAGCCGTCCTGGGGCCGCGAGCGGTCCTCGACCATCTGGTCAACACCGCCCGCCCGTTCATCTTCGACACCGGGCTGGCCCCCGCCTCCGCCGCCGCGGCCCTGGCCGCTGCACGGGTCGCGCGCGCTCGCCCGGAGCTCGCCGGCACCATCCGCGCTCGCGTCACCGAGCTGGCTCGGACCCTCGGGATCCCTGCCCCCGCCGGCGCGGTGCTGTCGGTGCCGATGCCGTCGCCCGAGGCTGCGGTCTCCGCGCAGGCGGCCCTGCTCAGCGAGGGCGTACGCGTCGGCTGCTTCCGCCCGCCGTCGGTCCCCGACGGGGTCTCCCGACTGCGGGTCACCGCCGGCGCGGGCGTCACCGACGAGGAGTGGGAGCGGGCCGCCAAGGCCATCGACGCGATCGTGGGTGAGGTCAGATGAGCGGGACGAGCGGGCGGGTCGTGATCGTCACCGGCACCAACACGGGCGTCGGCAAGACCGTCGCGACGGCGACGCTGGCCGCCCGGGCGCGTACGAACGGCGAGAAGGTCGCGGTCGTGAAGCCGGTGCAGACCGGGACCGCCGACGGCGACTGCGACGCCGCCGAGATCCACCGGCTGACCGGGATCGAGGTCCACGAGCTCACCACTCTGGAGGAGCCGCTCGCACCCGACACCGCCGCCCGGCGGGCCGGGGTGGAGATCCCGCCGGTCGCTGCGTACGCTCCGGCGATCTCGGGCCTGGCCAGCGAGAACGACCTCGTGCTCGTCGAAGGCGCAGGTGGTCTGCTGGTGCGCCTGGACACCGACGGCGGCACGCTCCTGGACCTGGCCGACGCCCTGCTCGCCGGGGGCGTACCCACCTCGTTCGTCGTCGTCACCGCGGCCGGCCTGGGCACCCTCAACCACACCGAGCTGACCGTGGCCGCGCTGCGCGCTCGCGGGCACGAGCCCGACGGGCTGATCATCGGCTCCTGGCCGGGCGATCCGGGGCTCGCCGAGCGGTGCAACCGCATCGACCTCCCCCGCGTCACCGGCGTACCCCTGCTGTTCGGCATCCCGGAAGGAATTGACAACCATTCTCAACTAGTCTGAGAATGGTTCTCATGACCCCCACTACCCGCTCCGCTGGCCTCCTCGCCGCCGGCGCACTCCTGCTCACCTCGGGCTGTGCCGCGCTCTCCGACGACTCCGGTTCCTCCGCCTCCGGATCCGACTCGGGGAAGGTCCAGGTCGCGGCCGCGTTCTACCCGCTGGAGTTCGTCGCGGAGCGGGTAGCGGGTGACCTCGCCGAGGTCACGCCCCTCACCAAGCCGGGCGTCGAGCCGCACGACCTCGAGCTCAGCATCAACCAGACCGCCGCGCTGCAGAGCGCCGACCTGATCCTCACCGAGCACGGCTTCCAGCCCGCCGTCGACGACGCGGTCGAGCAGGATGTCAAGGGTGAGGTCGTCGACGTCGAGAAGGTCGTCGAGCTCCGCAAGGCCGAGGATGGCGACGAGGAAGGTCACGAGGACGAGCACGCCGAGGACGAGCACGCCCACGGCGAGACCGATCCGCACTTCTGGCACGACCCGCTGCTGATGGCTCAGTACGCCGAGGGCGTACGCGACGCTCTGGTCGAGGCCGACCCCGACAACGCCGAGACCTACGAGGCCAACGCGAAGGCGCTGACCGAGGACCTGACAAAGGTCGACGAGGAGTTCAAGACCGGTCTGGCCCAGTGCAAGATCAAGGACGTCGTGGTCTCCCACGACGCCTTCGCCTACCTGGACAAGTACGGCCTGGAGTTCGAGTCGATCGCCGGCCTGACCCCCGACGCCGAGCCCAACCCGGCACAGCTCGCCGAGATCGGCGAGCACGCCAAGGAGCACGGCGTGACCACGATCTTCTCCGAGCGACTGGTCAGCACCGCGCTCGCCGACACCCTCGCCGACGACCTCGGTCTGAAGACCGCCGTGCTCGACCCGATCGAGGGCCTCTCGGCAGACACCGAGGGAGAGGACTACCTTTCCCTCATGCGCCAGAACCTCGACGCCCTGAAGGCGGCCAACGGTTGTCAGTGACCAGATCAGGGACCGGAAACAGCACTGTCCCCGCCGATGTCCCCGTGCAGCTCCTGCACGGGGATGTCGCCCTGTCCGGACGTCCCGTCCTTCGCGAGGTGGACCTGACCGTCAAGCGCGGTGAGTTCGTCGCGCTGATGGGCGCCAACGGCTCCGGCAAGTCGACGCTCGTACGCACCCTGGTCGGCCTCAACCCGCTCTCGGCCGGCCGCCTGGAGCTGTTCGGCCGCCCCCTGGCGGGCTTCCACGACTGGTCCCGGGTCGGCTACGTGCCGCAGCGAAGCACCGCCACCGGCGGCGTACCCGCTTCGGTCTGGGAGGTCGTCGCCTCCGGCCGGCTCACCCACCGCAAGCTGCTGCGGCCGCTGCGCAGCGCCGACCGGGCCGCGATCCGGGCGGCGCTCGAGGTGGTCGGGATGGATGCGTACGCCCACCGCGGGGTCGCCCAGCTCTCCGGCGGTCAGCACCAGCGGGTGCTGATCGCGCGGGCGCTCGCCGGCCGTCCCGAGCTGCTGCTGCTCGACGAGCCCACCGCCGGCGTCGACCTGCCCAACCAGCACGCGCTGGCCGGGGCGCTCGGCCGGCTCAAGGAAGACGGCGCCACGATCGTGCTGGTCGCCCACGAGCTCGGGCCGCTGGCTCCCCTGGTCGACCGCGCCGTCGTCATGCGCGACGGGCGCAAGGCCTACGACGGCCCTCCCCTCTCCGACGCCGACGTGCACGCCCAGGGCTTCGACGCCGGGCACGTCCACTGCGACGACGCTTCGACCCCCAAGCCGAACGCCGCCGTCCCGACCCCCCTCAAGGAGCTCTGATGACTCTCCTCGAGCTCTTCTCGGTGCCGTTCATGCAGCGGGCCCTGATCGCGGCGTTCCTTGTCGGGATCGCCGCGCCGGCGGTCGGCACCTACATCGTGCAGCGACGACTGGCGCTGATGGGCGACGGCATCGGTCACGTCGCCGTCACCGGCGTCGCGATCGGCCTGTGGACCCAGACCTCACCGACCTGGGCCGCGGTGGTCGTGGCCATCGCCGGCGCCGTGGTCATCGAGATCGTGCGCGAGCGCGGCCACGCCGAAGGTGACGTCGCCCTGGCGATGCTCTTCTACGGCGGGCTCGCCGGCGGCGTCTTCGTCACCGGGCTCGCCGGCACCGGCGCCTCCCGGCTCCAGGAGTTCCTCTTCGGCTCGATCCTGACCATCTCGGTCGACGACCTGCTCGTGACGATGGCCCTCGCGGTCGTGCTGATCGTGATCTGCGTCGGCCTCTCGCCGCAGCTGTTCGCGGTCTCGCAGGACGCCGACTACGCGAAGGTCGCCGGGCTGCCGGTGCGGTTCTACTCGATCCTCGTCGCCGTGCTCGCCGCCCTGAGCGTGGTGATCGCGATGCGCACCGTCGGGCTTCTGCTCGTCTCCGCTCTCATGGTCGTACCGGTCGCGATCGTGCAGCAGCTGACCCGGTCGTTCCGGATGACGCTGCTCGGCGCGATGGGCGCCGGACTGGTCGCCTCGGTCGGCGGCCTGGGACTGGCGGCCGCGCTCTCCCGCACCGGTGCCAACGTCCAGCCCGGCCCCAGCATCGTGCTGGTCGCCCTGGCCGGGTTCTTCCTGGTCTGGCCGATCGGCGCGTGGCTACGCCGCCGTCGGGCGCTGGTGGCGCCGTTCCCGGAGACCGCGCCCGTGGAGAAGCCGGTCGACGAAGAACACCCGCACCACCACGGAGAGAAGTGCGGTCACGTAGCGGTCGAGCACGGCGACCACGTCGACTACATCCACGACGGCCACCGGCACGCGGCGCACGTCGGCGCGGAGGGAGAGCACTATGACGAGCACTGATCCATTGGCGACTGACCCCTCCGGAGCTCTGCGCCCCACCAAGCAGCGGCTCGCCGTGGCCGAGGCGCTACGGACGTACGACGGCTTCCACTCGGCCCAGGAGATCCACTCCCGTCTCGATGGCACCGTCGGCCTGGCCACGGTCTACCGCACGCTGACCGCGCTGGCCGAGGCCGGCGCGGTGGACGCGATGCGCTCCGAGGACGGCGAGACGATCTATCGTCGCTGCTCCGACACGCATCACCATCACCTGGTCTGCCGTCAGTGCGGCCGCACCGTCGAGGTCGAGGGCCCTGCCGTCGAGCGCTGGACCAAGACCATGGCCGAGGACAACGGCTTCACCGACGTCTCCCACACCCTGGAGATCTTCGGCACCTGCACCGACTGCCGTTAGAGCTGGACCGGGTTCGGCAGCGCGCCGCCGTAGCGGCGGTCCCGGGAGGCGTACGTCTCGATGGCGTGCCACAGATGGCGACGGTCGACGTCGGGCCAGAGCACGTCGGTGAAGACGAACTCGGAGTAGGCCGCCTGCCAGAGCATGTAGTTGGACAGCCGCTGCTCCCCGGAGGTACGCCAGATGAGGTCGGCGTCGGGGAGGTCGGGGACGTAGAGGTAGCGCTCGAAGGTCTTCTCGGTGATCTTCTCCGGACGCAGCTTCCCGGCGCGTACGTCCTCCCCCATCCGCCGCACGGCGTCGGTGAGCTCGGCGCGACCGCCGTAGTTGACGCACATCGTCAGCGTGCAGACGGTGTTGTCCTTCGTCATCTCCTCGGCGATCTTCAGCTCGTTGATGACGGACTTCCACAGCCGCGGCGCGCGACCGGCCCAACGCACCCGGACCCCGAGCTCGTTCATCTCGTCGCGGCGGCGGCGGATGACGTCGCGGTTGAAGCCCATCAGGAACTTCACCTCGTCGGGCGAGCGCGACCAGTTCTCGGTGGAGAACGCGTAGGCCGAGATGGCCTTCACGCCGATCTCGATGGCTCCTTCGACGACGTCGAAGAGCGAGGACTCACCCTCTTCGTGGCCCTTGGTCCGGGGGAGGCCACGCTCCTTGGCCCATCGGCCGTTGCCGTCCATGATGATCGCCACGTGGTGCGGGACGAGGTCCTTGGGGACCGGGGGCGGGGTAGCCCCGGACGGGTGGGGTGTTGGGGTACGGACCGGCTTGCTCACGAGGTGCAACCCTAGTCGGGCGATAGCCAGGAGGCGGCTGCGGCCCGGGAGGCTGCGGCCTGGGCGGGACCATCGCGCGCCGAGGCGCGTCGTACTCCATCTCCTCCGGCCGCCCGGTCGGACCGGGGACGGTCAGCGCGCCGATGATCGTGGTGATCGGCATCGCCAGGACGACCCCGATGCCCGCGGCCATGGTGGCGACGATCTCGCCGGCCATCTGCTCGGTCGTCAGCAGCGAGAGGAACGTGCGGTCGTAGAGCTGGATCACCAGCAGCAGGGTGAGCGCGCTGCCGACGTAGGCGAACACGATCGTGTAGATCGTCGAGGCGACGTGGTCGCGGCCGATCCGCATCGCGCCGCGGAAGACGTCCCAGCGTGAGGTGTCCGGGCCGGCGGCACGCAGCTCCCACACCGCGGAGGCCTGGGTGATGGTGACGTCGTTGAGCGCGCCGAGGCCGGCGATGATCACCGCAGCGACCAGCAGGGTCTGCAGGTCGAGCGCGGCGTCGAGCGAGGAGAGCGTCTGGCCGCTCTCCGAGCCCAGCCCGCTGAGCCGGCTGGCGCCGATCGCGAAGGTGCCGATCAGCGCGGTCACCGCGACCCCGGCGAGGGTGCCGGCGAGCGCCACCGACGTACGCACCGAGAACCCGTGGGTCGTGTAGAGCACCACGTAGAGGATCAGCACCGAGGAGACCAGCGCGACCCACGCCGCGGGCTCGCCGGAGAGCAGCGCGGGCAGCAGGAACAGCCACACCACCGCTCCCGCGAATCCCAGGCCGAGCACCGCCATCAGCCCGCGCAGGCGCGCGACGGCGACGACACAGGCGACGAAGAGGCCGACCAGCAGGAGCAGCGGCGGCCCGCGCTTGACGTCGAAGAAGGCGTACGTCGCCTCCCCCTCCTTCTCGGTGCGGGAGAGCTCCACCTCGTCGCCGGTCTCGAGCCCGGAGCGGGCCATCGGGGTCGAGATCTCCACCGCCACCTCGGTGCCGGTGTCGGGTCCGCTGGTGAGCGTCGCGGCGGCTGTGTTGCAGCCCTTGGGCGTGCCCTCGGCGCTGCACGGCTCGGCGACCGAGGTCACCTCGGCCGTCTCGAAGACGACGCCGTCGGCGACGAACTCCTGCGACCCCTGGAGCTTCTCGACCGCGGCACGGTCTGGCCACCACAGGGCCACTCCGACGAGTGTGATGACGGCCACGAGCACGAGCGAGACGGTCAGCACCAGCCGCGGCAGGGCCTCGACCTCCACCTCGGCGTCGTGCCCACCGTGGGAGTGGCCGTGGGAGTGGGCCATCGTTCCTCAGCTCTCGACGTATTCCAGCGAGCGCAGGTTGCGGTCCAGATGCCAGGAGAGGTACGCGGCGACCAACCCGCTCGCCTGCCTGCTGGTCCGGTCCTCGGCGCCGCCGACGGTATCCCAGTCACCTGAGAGCAGCGCACCGAGGTGACCGAGCGTCTCGGGCGAGGGCGTCGCCGAGCCCGGCACCCGGCAGGTCGTGCACAGCGCGCCACCCATGGACACGTTGAACCACCGGTGCGGCCCCTCCAACCCGCAGCGCGCGCAGGCCTCGAAGCTCGGCGCGTAACCGGCGACGGCCAGCGAGCGGAGCAGGTAGGAGTCGAGGACGTGGCGGGGAAGCCGGTCGCCCTGGGCGAGAACCCGCAGCCCGCCAACGAGCAGCAGATACTGCTGCGGCGCCGGCTCGCCCTCCTCGTGGACCAGCCGGTCGGCGGTCTCGAGCATCGCGGTGCCGGCGGTGTAGCGGTCGTAGTCCAGCCCGATCCCGGCATGGAACAGGGTGAGGGTCTCGGCCTGGGTGATCGTGTCGAGGTTGCGCCCCTCGGCGAACTGCAGGTCGACGTGGGTGAACGGCTCCAGCCGCGAACCCCACCGCGAGGTGGTGCGCCGCACGCCCTTCGCCACCGCACGCACCCGTCCGTGGTGGCGGGTGAGCATGGTGATGATGCGATCAGCCTCACCAAGCTTGTGGGTGCGAAGCACGATGGCCTCGTCGCGGTAGAGGGGCACGACCCCATTCTGCCGCGCGGCACCGACAACCACGGCAGCGACAGACCGACTGATGGCCCACATGACGGCAACGAGGCGTGTGGGTCGTCGCCTTTGGTGGATGCGTCTCCTATCGTGCCGGTCATGAGCTCAACAGGCATCGCGACCGTGCCGACCCGCCCCGCGCGCGACGACCGCGAGCCCGGCACCGCCGCCGGACCGCCGGTCACCGTCGTCGACTGGCTGATGCTGGTGCTTGCCATCTTCTCGGTCGCGGCGGCCGTGTGGGTGACGTTCTGGGACGTGTCGCAAGTCTGGTACGACCGGGTCGTCACCGCCGACTACGTCGTGTGCGCCATCTTCGCCATCGAGTTCGCGTGGCGCTGGCGCCGCTCAGGGCTCGGCTGGAAGTTCCCGCTGATGTACTGGTACGAGCTGCTCGGCATGATCCCGCTCGGCGTCGCCGCCAGCCCCGCCTTCCGCAGCCTCCGGCTGCTGCGGATCGTGCTCATTCTGCTCAGGCTGATGCGCGCCGCCGACCGTGCCTTCGGCGACCGGGTATCGGCGTACGTGGTGGGGAGGTTCTCCGGGGCGATCGTCGATGCGATCCGCAAGCCGATCACCGTCGCGGTGCTCGACGAGGTGATCGCGGTGATCCAGACCGGCAACTACACCCGGCACATCTCCAGCGCGATCGAGGAGAACCGCGCCGAGATCGACACCCTCATCATCGACCTCATCCGTCAGGACCAGGCAGCCGGGAAGCTGAGGTACCTCCCCTTCCACGACGACGTCGTCCGGCTGGTGGCCGACACGGTGCTACGCCTGGTCGACCAGGGCCTGGCCGACCCGCGGGTCCACGAGATCATCTCCGACGCCATCCGCGAGTCCGCCAAGGAGCTGCGGGAGAACATCGGCTCGGACCACCACTCCGCGGTCAAGCGGGATCAGGAGCGGTTCGGCAAGTAGGTCTCGATTTCTTTGCGAAACCCGCTGAAGTAGGTGTCACCGCAGTCCACCGGGCCGGATTCAGGGCATGATTCCGCCATGAGCGCGACCTTCCCGACCAGTCTCGGGCGGCTACAACAGGTCCGCCACATCGGCGCCGGCGCTTTCGCCTCCGTGTGGCTCTACTACGACCCCGATCTCGACTCCCACGTCGCGGTCAAGGCGCTCTCCCCCGGGTGGGTGTCGAACCCGGAGATCCACAAGCGCTTCCTCCAGGAGGCTCGGCTGCTCCGCTCGGTCGACTCGCCCCATGTCGTGCGTGTCTACGACATCGGCCAGACGAGCACCGGCATCCCCTTCTTCGTGATGTCGTACGCCGACGGCGGCTCGGTCGCCGACCTGCTCAAGCGCTCCCCCGGCGGCCTGGACGTGCACGAGGTCGCCGACATCGTCGCGCAGGCCGCAGACGGACTCATGGCGCTGAAGGCTCGCGGGGTGATCCACCGCGACATCAAGCCCGCCAACCTGCTGCTCACCTCCGAGACCTCCGGCGGCACCGCGGGCGCTCGCCGGGTGATGATCGCCGACCTCGGCGTGGCCCGCTCGCTCGACTCGCTCAACGAGGTCACCCGCGACATCGGCACCCCGTCCTACATGGCGCCCGAGCAGCTCGACCCGTCACTGCCGATCGACCACCGCGCCGACGTACGGGCCCTGGGCGCGGTCGCCTGGGCCCTGCTCGCCGGCCGCTCCCCCGCCCCCGCTCTCGGGCTCACCTCCCGGGTGCCCGAGGCAGGTTCAGTACGTCCCCTCCCGGCCCCGATCAGCCAGGCCATCGCCCGGGCACTGGAGCCCCGGGCCGAGGACCGCTGGCCCGACGCGCGCTCGTTCGCCGACGGGCTCCGCAGCGCGGTCAAGGGCACCCCCGTCACCCCCGGACCGCAGCCTCACTCCGCGGCCCAGCCCCCGCCGCCCACCTCGCCGTGGCAGAAGTCCGCGGCCCCGCCGAGCGGGCCGCCGAGCGGTCCACCCAGCGGCCCGCCGACCGGATCGCCCTTCGAGCAGCCCACGACGGTGCCCACGAGCATCGCGACGCAGCACCCGCCGAAGCGGAAGCGCACCGGGCTCCTGGTCGGCGGCCTGGCCGCGGTGGTGGTCGTCGGGCTCGTCGCAGGGCTGATCTTCTTCGTGACCAATGGGGGAGGTGACGTACCCGAGGCCGGTGAGTGTCGCAATCTCGACTATGCCGCGGCCACCGAGTTCGTCGACGAGACGGAGCCGGTGGACTGCGCCGAGCCGCACACGCTCTACACCTTCCACGTCGCCACCGACGTGAAGGCCTACAACGACAACGAGGCCGCCGGGGCCGCCTGCTTCACCCGCCTGGAGACCGGCCTCGGACTGCACCCCGAGACGCTGGCCCGCACCGCCTACATCGTGAGCTGGTACTGGCCCTCGGAGGCCACCTGGAACGACGGCGACCGCTACGTACGATGCGATGTCGGGGTGACGGTCCAGGGGGCGCCGATGATCGACCTGCCCGAGGACCCGGTGCCCGACCCGTTCCCGGCCGACCTGCGGGCCTGCATCGACAGCAAGATCGACAAGGTCGTCCGCTGCGGGACCACCCACGACTACATCGTCGTCGACACCTTCGAGATGACCGGCGACACCTACCCCGAGCAGAGCGAGACCAACGTCCAGGGGCTGGGCGGCTGCCCGACGGACGCGACGATGTTCAAGGCGCCGTTCCGGACCGCCTGGATGGCCGGCAGCCGCCTGGGACTCTGCGCGAAGTACGACGTCGAGTCCTAGCGACTCCTAGGAGATCAGTGGCGCCAGCCGCCTGACCGCCTCCCGGAGGCGGTCAGGGGTCGTCGCCGCGTAGCCGATCACCAGGCCCCGCGGACCGTCACCCTCGCGGTGCCGGCTCAACGGGTGGACGGCGATGCCCGCCTCGAGCGCGGCCGTGGCGAGAGCCGCGTCGTCGACTCCCTCGGGCAGCGTCGCCAGGACGTGCAGTCCAGCCGCGACGCCTCCGACCCGAACGGCAGGCAGGTGCTCGGCGAGCGCCTCGAGCAGGGCGTCGCGGCGAGCCTTGTGTCGCTGCCGAACCAGTCTCAGGTGCCGCTCGAAGGCACCCGAGGTGAGCATCCGCGCCAGGGTGATCTGGGGTAGCGCCGGGCTGGCCAGGTCGAGCCAGTATCGCGCCTCGACCAGCTCCTCCTGCATGCCGGACGGGGCGACCAGCCAGCCGATCCGCATCGCGGGCGCGAGCGTCTTGGAGACGCTGCCGAGATGGACGATCCGGTCGGGTGCGAGCACCTTCACGGCCGCGACCGGCGGCCGGTCGTAGCGGTGCTCGGCGTCGTAGTCGTCCTCGATCACCAGCCGGTGCGGCACCGCCCGAACCCACTCGACCAGCTCCCGGCGCCGCTGCGGGGAGAGCACGACCCCGGTCGGGAACTGGTGCGCCGGCGTGACCACGACGGCATCGACACCGCTGGCATCGAGCGCCGCCACGTCCAGACCGTCACCGTCCACCGGCACCGGGACCGTCGTCATCCCCCACCGCTGCAGGTGCACGCGGCCGCCGTACGACCCCGGCTCCTCGAAGCCGACCCTGGTCCGGCCGCGCTCCTCCAGCCAGCGCGCCAGGAGCACGAGCCCCTGGGCGACGCCGTTGATCACCAGGATCTCGTCGGGCGAGACCGTGAGGCCGCGGGTGCGGCCCAGCCAGACCGCGAGCGCCTCCCGCAGCGCCGGCACGCCGCGCGGGTCGCCGTAGCCGAGGTCGGCGCTGCCGATCTCGGCGAGCACCTCCCGCGACGCCTTCGCCCACGCGGCCCGTGGAAACGCCGAGAGGTCGGGCACTCCCGGGGAGAGGTCCAGGTCGGGAGTCGGCAGCCGAGTGGCGGCACCGAGGCGGCGTACGGCTCCGGGGACCGCGCTCACCCGGGTGCCGCCGCCGCTGCGGGCCGAGAGCAGCCCCTCGTCGGTGAGTCGCTGGTACGCCTCGACCACCACCCCGCGCGAGACGCCGAGCTGGGTGGCGAGGGTGCGCGATGCCGGCACCCGGGCCCCGACCGCGAGCCGGCCGTCGGCGACCGCGTCGCGCAGCGCACCGGTGAGCCAGGCCGCCAGCCCACCCGGCGGCACTCCGGTCGGGTCGAGCTGGAGGAAGTCCGTACCCGTCATTTGGTCCACTCTGCCACGCCTGGTTTGGATCTGTCTGCCAGACCAAGTTCGGGCGAACCTCGTAGACATGACCACCGAAGCCCTCCCACACCCCGATACCGCCGGCGGAGCAGCACCGAACCGCGGCACCCTGCTCGGCATCGTCTTCGCCGCGGCCGGGATGGTCTGCGTCGGCAGCAGCGTCGCCGTCTCGGCCGCGATCACCGATGCCCCGCTCTTCACCCTGCAGAGCGTCCGGTACGCCCTCGCCGCCCTCCTCCTGCTCGCCGTCGCGCGGGTCACCGGCTGGCGGGTGCCACGGCCGCGAGGTCGCGAGTGGCTCTGGCTGGCCGGGGTGGCGACCGCCGGCCTGGTGCTCTTCAACGTCGGTGTCGTCCGCGGTGTCGCCCACGCCGAGCCGGCGGTGATCGGCGTCGCCGTCGCCGCGGTCCCGATGCTGCTGGCGGTCGTCCCGGCGGTCGCGACCCGCACCCTCCCGGCTCGCACGGTGATCATCGGGGCCATGGTCGTGACCGCGGGAGCCGTCGTGGTCGAGGGCTTCGGGAGGACCGATGCGGCCGGGGTCGGCTACGCGCTCCTGGTGCTGGTCTGCGAGGCGGGCTTCACGCTCCTGGCGGTGCCCGTCCTTCCGCGCCTGGGCGCGTTCGGCGTCTCGTTCCACTCGGTGTGGATGGCCACCGCCGGGATGGCCGTCATCGGTGTCGCCACCGAGGGACCGGCCGCCGTCACCACGCTCGACACCGTCGACCTGCTCGCGGCGCTCCACCTGGCCGCGGTCGTCACCACGCTGGCGTTCCTGCTCTGGTTCACCGCGGTCAAGCGCCTCGGCTCCGGCCGCGCCGGCCTGCTGACCGGCGTCGTGCCCGTGTCCGCGGCCGCCCTCGGCGTACCCCTCAACGGCATCGTGCCCGGCCCGATGGTGTGGGTGGGCACGGCGGTGGTCGCGCTGGGCCTGGTGATCGGGCTGCGCGGGTCGCCGCTGCGGGGTCGCCCCCGCAGCGGCGCCGAGGTCAGCCGCGCGGGATCGTGACCGCCTGGGCGCGGTTGGCCGCGCAGACGACGGCCCGCAGGGAGGCGGTGACGATGTTCTCGTGGATGCCGATGCCCCAGACGATCTCACCGGCGATCTCACACTCGACGTACGCAGCCGCGGCCGCGTCGCCACCGGCGGAGAGCGCGTGCTCGGCGTAGTCGAGGACCCGGATCTCGGCACCGGCATCCTTCAGCGCGTCGACGAACGCGGCCACCGGGCCGTTGCCGACGCCCTTGTAGGTGCGCACCTCACCGCGCACCCGCAGGTCGACGATCTGCTCGTCGCCGCCCTCGGCGTCGGTCACCGAGGACCAGCTCTCCAGGGCGTACGGCTCCTCGCGCTCGAGGTACTCGGCGGAGAAGATCGACCAGATCTCCTCGGGGCTGACCTCGCCACCCTCGGAGTCGGTGTGCTGCTGGACCACGCGGCTGAACTCGATCTGCGCGCGACGTGGCAGGTCCAGGGAGTGCTCGGTCTTGAGCAGGTAGGCCACGCCGCCCTTGCCGGACTGGCTGTTGACCCGGATGACGGCCTCGTAGGTGCGGCCGACGTCCTTGGGGTCGATGGGCAGGTAGGGCGCCTCCCACGGGATCTCGCTGGTCGGCTTGCCGGCCTCGGCGGCGATCCGGTCGAGGTCCTCCAGGCCCTTCTTGATGGCGTCCTGGTGGGAGCCGGAGAAGGCGGTGTAGACCAGGTCGCCGGCGTAGGGGTGGCGCGGGTGGACGTTGATGTTGGTGACGTACTCGACCGTGCGGCGGATCTCGTCGATGCCGCCGCCGACAGTGAAGTCGATCTGCGGGTCGATGCCCTGGGAGAAGAGGTTCATGCCCAGGGTGACCAGGTCGACGTTGCCGGTGCGCTCACCGTGGCCGAACAGGCAGCCCTCGACGCGGTCGGCGCCGGCCATCAGGCCGAGCTCGGTGGCCGCGACCGCGGTGCCGCGGTCGTTGTGCGGGTGGAGGCTGATCGCGGAGTGCTCGCGGCGGGTCAGGCCCCGGCCGAAGTACTCGATCTGGTCGGCATAGGTGTTCGGGGTGGACATCTCCACGGTGGCGGGCAGGTTGAGGATGATCTCCCGGCCGGCCTCCGGCTGCCACACGTCCGAGACCCGCTCACAGACCTCGAGTGCGTAGTCGGTGTCGGTCTGGGTGAAGATCTCCGGGCTGTACTGGTATCCGAAGTCCTCGGTGCCGATCAGCTCGGGGACGTGCTCCTCGGCGTACTTCATCACCAGCTCGGTGCCGCGCACGGCGATCCCGATGCACTCGGCCGGGGTCACGTTGAACACGACCCGGCGGAACAGCTCGGCGGTGGCGTTGTAGAGGTGGATCGTGGCGCGCGGGGCGCCGGCGATCGACTCCGCGGTGCGTGAGATGAGGTCCTCGCGGGCCTGGGTCAGGACCGAGATCTGCACGTCATCGGGGATCCGGTCGTCCTCGATCAGCTTGCGCACGAAGTCGAAGTCGGTCTGCGACGCCGACGGGAAGCCGACCTCGATCTCCTTGTAGCCCATCGCGACCAGCAGCTCGAACATCCGCAGCTTGCGGGCCGGCGTCATCGGGTCGATCAGGGCCTGGTTGCCGTCACGCAGGTCGGTGGAGAGCCAGCGCGGGGCCTTGGTGATCTTCTTGGCGGGCCAGGTGCGATCAGGTACGTCGACGGGCACGAAGGCGCGATAGCGCTGGTGCGGCATCCCCGACGGCTTCTGCTGATTGCTGGAGTTGCTCAGGTTGGTCATGCGGAATCCTCAACAGATGGAAGCGAGTGCCGGCGCACGTCGAACCTCCGCAGCGAGGGAGTCCGGCTTTCTCAGACCCCGCTGCGGCAGCTAAGGAGGAGGCTGCGCATCATGACTCGGTAACAATAACAGAACAGAACTGGCAGACTGACCGGGCAGGCGATTGATCCTCAACACTGAGACAGAAGTGACGACGAAGGGGAGGAACGGGCGTGGCCCAACTGGCAGAGCTCACGGTCGAGGAGTCCTGGCGACTCGCGGCGGACATCCAGGTCTCCCGGATCGGCTGGAACGGCCCGCGCGGCCCGGTGGTGCTGCCGGTCAACCACGTCGTGCACGAGGAGGCCCTCTGGATCCGCACCTCGGCCCACTCCTCGATGGCCGAGCAGATCGACGAGAGCGCCGTCGCGCTGCTGGTCGACGACCTCGACCCCGACACCCATGTGGGCTGGTCGGCGCTGTTCAAGGGCCGCGCGGAGATCCTCTACCGCGAGGACCAGATCCCCGACCTCGTCAAGAACCTCCACCCCTGGCCGGCCGGCCCTCGTCCGTTGTGGGTGCGGCTGCGCCCCAAGGAGGTCACCGGCCGCCGCCTGGGCGCTGACGGCTGATGCCTCGCCTGCTCGTCGTCCACCACTCCCCCACCCAGTCGCTGCGGCGCCTGACCGATGCGGTGGTCTCCGGCGCCAACGATCCCGAGATCGAGGGCGTCGAGGTCGTCGTACGTCCCGCCCTGGAGGCGACGGCCGACGACGTCCTGGCCGCCGACGGCTACGTGCTCGGCACGAGCGCCAACTTCGGCTACATGTCGGGTGCGCTCAAGCACTTCTTCGACTCGACCTTCCTGGCCGTCGGTGGCGCGCTCGACCCTTCCGGGGGCGCTGGTGAATCTGCCGGCGAAACCGCGAAGCGGCCCTACGGCCTCTACGTCCACGGCCGCTACGACACGACCGGCGCGATCCGTTCGGTCCAGTCCATCGTCGGCGCGCTGGGATGGGCGCAGGGCTACGACATCCTCGACGTCCTGGGGGACGTCGAGGACACGCATATCGAGGCGGCGTACGAGCTGGGAGCCACGCTGGCCGCGGTCCTCGACTGATTGTCCTTTCGGTCTGCTCATGGATTCGCAAGTAGAGTCGATCCCCGTGATCGGCCATACCCCCAGACGTACGACATCTCTGTCGCTCCTGATCGTGGTGCTCGCCGTCCTCGCGCTCAGCGGGTGCGGCGGCGATCGGGCTGCCGCCAAGGGCGAGGACCCGAAGCAGGTGGACTCAACCACGCTGCCCGAGGTCGCCAAGTGCCGCAACCTCACCCACGAGGATGTCGCCGAGGCCTACAACTTCGACAAGTACGTCGGCTGCGACGAGCCGCACAACGCCGAGACCTTCGGCGCCGGACCGCTTCCGGACGAGTTCAAGGACGCGGAGTACGGCGACGAGAAGGTCAACGAGTGGGCCTTCAGCCAGTGCCGCAAGCTGCTGGAGAAGTATGTCGGCACCAACCAGAGCCTGCTGATGCGCTCGATGCTCTCCCACGTCTACTTCGGCCCCTCGGAGAAGGCCTGGGACGAGGGCGCGCGCTGGATCCGCTGCGACGTGGTCGGCGGCGGCCAACAGGGCGCCGAGTACGTCGACCTGCCGACCACCACCCGCAACCTCCTCAAGGTCAAGAACATCGAGGACATCGAGGACCGTTGGATGGTGTGCGCGCAGGGCAAGACGGTCACCTCCGCGAAGGTGCCCTGCTCCGAGCCGCACCAGATGCGGGCGGTGACGACCATCAAGCTGGGCGAGGACAAGACCAAGTTCCTCGGCGTCGCGGAGTCGAAGAAGAAGGCCTCGCAGTACTGCAAGGGCTCGGTCCAGGCCTGGTTGGGTTACCCGGAAAGCTTCGACTACGGGTACACATGGTTTGGAGAGAAGGAGTGGAACGCCGGCAACCGCTGGGCGGTCTGCTGGGCGGTGACCGAGGAGTGAGCATGCGAGACACGCTGAAGCGGGGCCCGAAGCGATCGGCGCCGTTGTGGGGGGCTCTCGTCGTCGTGGGGGCCATGGCTCTCGCCGGTTGCGGTGGCGGCGAGCCGAAGTCGGCTCCGTCACCCTCGTCGGCGCCTCCGTCCGCCTCCGCGTCTGCGGCTCCGTCCCCGAAGGAGGGGGCCTGCTACAACCTCACCTACGACGAGGCGCTGGCCCCGACCGCCGGCGGCACCGCGGTCTCCTGCAAGGGCAAGCACACCACCCAGACGTACGCCGTGGGCCGGCTGAGGAACGTCGTCGACGGCCACCTCATCGCGGTCGACTCGGAGCAGGTCGCGGCCCAGGTCGCCGAAGCGTGCCCCAACAAGGTCACCAAGTACCTCGGTGGCGACGCCGACGACCTGCGTCTCTCGATGCTGCGCCCGGTCTGGTTCACGCCGACGATCAAGGAGTCCGAGGCCGGCGCCAACTGGTTCCGCTGCGACGTCATCGGCATCGCCGGCCCCAACGCCCTGATGACCCTCAAGGGCAACATGAAGGGCGTCCTGGGCGACTCCGACACCGCCGAGCCGTTCCGGATGTGCGGCACGGCGTCGCCGAAGTCCGAATCCTTCAAGCGCGTCCCGTGCTCCCTCAAGCACACCTGGCGGGCGCTGTCGGTCATCGACCTCGGCTCCGGGAAGTACCCCGGCGAGGCGAAGGTCAACAGCGCCGGCGCCGAGGACTGCAAGGCCGCTGCCGCCGAGGTCGCCGACGACCCGCTCAAGTACGAGTGGTCCTGGGAGTTCCCCAGCGCCGAGCAGTGGCAGGGCGGGCAGACGTACGGGATCTGCTGGGCGCCGAGCTAGGGCGGATGGAATACCCGGTTAACCGGGTATTCCTGCACTTCTCGGGCATTGCAACACCTGAGAAGTGCAGGAAAGACCGGAGCGCTGTGACCGGTGAGACGCCTGGGACTAGAACCCGAGCTTGCGCAGCTGCCGCGGGTCGCGCTGCCAGTCCTTGGCGATCTTGACGTGCAGGTCGAGGTAGACCGGCATACCGAGCAGCTCCTTGATCTGCAGGCGCGCGCGCTGGCCGACGTCCTTGAGGCGTGAGCCCTTGTGGCCGATCACGATGCCCTTCTGGGAGTCGCGCTCGACGTACAGGAAGGCGTGGATGTCCATCAGCGGCTTGTCCTCCGGACGGTCCTCACGCAGCCGCATCTCCTCGACGACGACGGCGATGGAGTGCGGGAGCTCGTCGCGTACGCCCTCCAGGGCTGCCTCGCGAATGAGCTCGGCGATGATGATCTCCTCGGGAGAGTCGGTGAGCTCGCCGTCGGGGTAGAGCGGCGGCCCCTCGGGGAGGAGCTTGATCAGCAGGTCGCCGAGGAGGTCGACCTGGTCGCCGGCGACGCTGGAGACCGGGACGATCTCGGCCCACTCAATGCCGAGCTCGACCCCGAGGGTCTGGATCGACATCAGGTGCTCGCCGATCTGCTCGGGGGTGGCGAGGTCGGTCTTGGTGGCGATCGCGACCCGCTTGATGCCCTTCTTGAGCTTGTTGGCGTTCTCCGCGATCCGGCGGTCACCGGGGCCGATCTTCTCGTTGCACGGGAAGCAGATCGCGACCACGTCGACCTCGGTCCAGGTGGCCTCGACGAGGTCGTTGAGGCGCTCGCCGAGCAGCGTACGCGGCCGGTGGATGCCCGGGGTGTCGACCAGGATCAGCTGGCCGTCGGGCCGGTGGACGATGCCCTTGACCACGGTGCGGGTGGTCTGCGGCTTGTCGGAGGTGATCGCCACCTTGGTGCCGACCAGCGCGTTGGTCAGGGTGGACTTGCCCGCGTTGGGGCGTCCGACGAACGACACGAAGCCGCTCCGGAAAGCTGGCTCGGTCACTGTTGCTGCTCCTGTTGCTCGTCGTATCGCTGCCAGATCTGCTCATCGGTGAGCCCCTGGGCCTTGCCCTCACGCCACACCGGTCCGGGATCGACCGCGCGCGGCTGCCGCTTCTGGCCGCCACCGCGCCAGTAGCCCATCACGTCGTAGGCGTGCGAGTCGAGCTTCCGCTCGCGCATCAGATGCTTGCGGATCGCCCGCATCTGGCTGGACTCACCGGCCATCCAGAAGTAGCCGTCGCCTTCGGGCCACTCGATCTTCTCCACGGCCGCCGCCAGGTCGGAGGAGGTCTCCGACGGCGGCGTGGACCAGGTGACCTCGGCGGTCTCCGGGAGATATCCGGGCAGGTCGTCGGGGGTCTCGGCCCAGATTCGCGTCGGCAGCGAAGTGGTCTCGGCGATCCGCGCCATGGCCGGCATCGCGGTCAGATCGCCGACCAGCAGCAGCCATTGTGCGCCGTCGGGCGCGGCGTAGGAGCCCTTGGGCTCGGTGATCGTGACCGTCTGCCCCACGGGATCGGTGCGCGTAGCCCACTCGGTCACCAGACCGACGTCGTGGACGACGACGTCGAGGGTCAGCTCGCCACCCTGCCACGACCGCACGGTGTAGTAGCGCGACTGGAACTGCCCCGGGACGATCAGCCCGACCCATTCGTCGGGGATCCCGGTGGACTCGAACCCGGCCAGGCCGGGACCGCCGAGCACCAGACGTACGAGGTGGGGCGTGATCTGCTCGCGCCGCAGCACCTCCGCGGCGTACTGCTGGGCCTTGACACTCATCGCCTCAAGGTTATCCGCGCAGACGCGGCCCGCCCGCATCAGCGCCGCACTCATTCGTGGCTGATGGCGAGCAGAGCCTCTCGAGTCGCGTCGTCGGCCGGGAACATCGCCTCCACCGCGATCTCGTCGACCGTCACGTCACGAGGCGCGCCGATCACGGAGAGGACGTAGAGGAAGGACAGATCTCCGAGGCTCGTACGCAGCAGCAGCGGCAGCACCGGCAAGGCGCCGTCCCTCGCCGTGACCGCCGGCGCCTCCACCTCGGCTCCGGGCGGTGCCGGATAGCCCTCCACGTCTTCGAGGAGCTCGACGAGGCCACCGGCCGCGGTGCGGTCGAGCTGCCGGCGGATGCGGCCGACGACGTGGGCCCGCCACTGCGGGTAGTTGCGCACCTGCGCCGCCAGGCCGTCGGGATGCAACGTCGCGCGCAGCATGTTGAGCCGCGGCTGCCGCAGCGCGTCCGGCAGCGGAGCCAGGAAGAGCTCCATGGGCCGGTTGGTCGCCACCATGTCCCAGCGGACGTCGACCGCGCAGGCCGGATAGGGCTCGTGGGCGGTGAGCACCGCCTCGACGGCGGACCTGGCGACCCCGAGGTCGTCGAGCGGTCGCTCCTGGTAGACGGGCGCGAACCCTGCCGCGAGATAGAGCCGGTTGCGCTCGCGCAGCGGCACCTCGAGCTCCTCGCAGAGCCGCTCGATCATCGTCCGGCTCGGGCCCGACCGTCCCGTCTCGATGAAGCTGAGATGGCGGGCCGACACGTCGGCCGCGATCGCCACCTCGAGCTGCGAGCGACGGCGCCGCTCGCGCCAGTCCCGAAGCAGCTCTCCGACGCTCAGCTGGGCCGTTGTCATGCACCCAGGCTGCCGGGCGGAGCGCGGCGCGGCAACTACCCAAGAGGTAATCGACAGGGCTCACCCGAAGGCGGATCGTCTTGGCCATGACGACTGAAACCACACCCCGTTCACCTGCCGCCACCGCCGAGGCGTACGTCTCGTTCTGGAACCTCTCCGCCGAGGAGCAGCGCACCCTCGGCGCCACCCTGTTCGCCGACGACGTCGCTCGCTCCACCCCGATCGGCGAGTCCGCGGGCCTCGAGGCGCTGATCGACTTCACCCGCCAGTTCACCGAGGGAGTCGGTGACTACACGTTCATGGCCCGCGCCGAGCCCGACTCGCACCACAAGCACGTCCGGGTGCGCTGGGAGATCCGCAAGGAGGAGGGCTCGTTCGCCGAGGGCACCGACGTCCTCGATCTGGACGGGTCCGGACGGATCGCCGCGATCACCGCGTTCATCGATCGCGCCCCCGACGGCTTCGATCCCGACGCCCACCACGAGGAGGACTGACGTGTTCCTGATCGAGATCGCCGCTCCCGCCGGAGCGCTCATCGACGGCGACCGAGCGACGCTGACAAAGGCGGTGACGTCGCTCCTCAACGAGGGCGTCAGCGCGCCGGAGGAGACCATGGCTCGAGGCCGAGCGGTGACCCACATCGCCTTTCGCGAGCTCGCCGGATGGACCACCGGTGACGGGACGTGGAGCCCGCCGGCCCCGCCGCCGCTGGTCATCACGGCCACCGTTCCCGAGGCTTGGCGGGAGGAGATGTCTCGCCCGTTGTCCGGCGCCATCCGTGCCGGCGTACGCAGACTCGACCGCGACCACGGCTGGACCAGGCCGGGCGGGCACCTCTGGATCAACCTCGTCGGGATCGCGGACGGCAACATCGGGCTCAACGGCAGCCCCGCGACAGCGGACGACCTGACGAGCTGGATGACCGAGGAGTTCCGTTCGCGACACAGCGCGGGCGGCGAGGTCGACCTCCCCGAGGGCGTCGTCATCGATCCGATGTGCGGCATGCAGGTCACCCTCGGCCGCGGAGCGATCACGCTGGAGCACGACGGGGAGACCATCGGCTTCTGCGCGGCGTCCTGCCGACGTGCCTACGCCAAGGAGCACGGCGTCCCGGCCTGATCAGGCCGGGCCACCGCCCAGCCCGACCTCGTTGCCGTCAGGATCGCGGAAGATGGTCTTGCGGACCCCGTTGTCGTACGTCTCCTGCGACTCCGGCCGCAGGCCGCGGTCGGCGATCGCGGCGAGGCGGGCGTCCAGGTCGTCGACGAAGAGGGTGACGAAGCCACGGCCCGCGAGCTCCGGCCTCACCTCGACGTAGAGGTAGCCGTGCTCGACCACCTCGAAGACGGCCTCGGCGTCGTTGGGGTAGAAGGCCGGCGGGCCACCGAGCAGCGCCTCGTACCAACGGGCCGCTCGGGCCAGGTCCGCTACCGGAAGTCCGGCGAACAGGTCGGTCATCTCAGAACCTCCAGCGGGTCGCACCGTAGGGCTCGACGGTCGCGACCGCGTGGGCGGAGGTCGCGTCGATGCGGAAGACGTGCCAGGGCGCCGGGCCGGCGCTCTGCGCGTTGAACGGCGCCGTGACGGCCTCGCCCGACTCGTCGACCTCGGCTGGCCAGCCCTCGTCGTCGTGGTAGTGCTTGGCCACGCGCTCGAGCTCGTCGCCGAGGACCCGCGTCACGCGGCCCTCCACGACCAGGTCGAACTCACGGACCGAGAGCGACAGCGCGCAGCGGGGGTCGCGGGCGTGGTTGCGGCCACGCCGCGTCCCAGGCCCCGTGACCAGGTAGAAGCTGCCGTCGAGCCAGATCGCGCCGACGGCGTTCATGTGCGGACCGCCGTCGGCGTTGATCGTGCTCACCCAGGTCGTGTAGCGCCCGGGCTCACCCTCCTGCGACCCGGGCCCCTGGTTGAAGCCCTGGTCCAGGCGAGCGGTCACCTCCGCCCAGGACATCGGCGGGGCGTCGTACATCTCGGCGAGGTTGTGGGTCTCCATGACTGTCTCCTTCGGCTGGAACAGGATGTTTCACCTACTCCACGAACAGAAAAGGCCGATTCCGACACCGTGCCACAAACGAGTGGGCGAAGGTGACAGCCAGACCGCGCTTCAACCTGCCACTTTCGCCCACTCTCGATGGCCGTCGACCAGGGGTGTCGGTGGTCACAGCGATGCTGAGCCCCATGGATCTCATCGATATCGAAGGCCAACCCCTCGAGGACACATCGACGGTCTTCACAGGCGACGCACCGCGAACGACCACCCGCCGACGACGTCCGCGACAACCTCGGCGGCGGGGTCCGACCTGGGAGCGGGTCGGGAACGGCGTGTACGTGCCAGCGGGGCTCGACGGTGACTCCCGGTGGCGAGCCGAACTGGCGGCCTGGACAGATGTTCTTCCCGGTTCGGCCGTTCTCACCGGGTTGACCGCCATGCGGCTCCACGACCTCTGGCTTCCGCCGGTGCCCGACGATCTGCCGGTCTTCGCGGCGCTCCACGAGTCGTCTGCGCGGATACGCCGGCCCGAACTGCGGATCAGTCGACACCCGCGACCACCGGCAGCCATCTCGCTCGACGATCTTCGGGTCGCGCCGGTGTCCGACGCAGCTCTGGCCTGCGCACGCGACCTCGGCGTCTTGGATCTGGTGGTCCTGATCGACAGCGCCCTCCATCTGGAGAAGTGCACGCTCGCCGATCTCCAGGCCGCCGCGGCCACTGGGCGACCGGGCTCACGTCGGCTGAGCGAGGCGTTGCGCTGGTGCGACCGGCGCTCCGAGTCCGCCTGGGAGTCCGTCCTGCGGATACTGCACACCGCGTGCGGGGTCGACGTCGAGCCACAGGTGGACATCCACGACGCCCGTGGCGTCTTCATCGGGCGAGCCGATCTCCTGGTGACCGGGACCAGAACGCTGCAGGAGTACGACGGAGCACAGCACCGTGAGCGCGGGCAGTACCGCCGCGACCGGGGAAGGGACGCGGACCTCGCCAAGGCCGGATACGTACGCCACGGATGGATCGCGAGCCAGGTCCGCCACGACAGCTGGCTGATCCTCCGTGCGGCGATGGATGCGCTCGGACGAGAGCTCACCGTCGATGACATCCGACCATGGTGGAAGCTCCTGGAGGCGTCACTCTTCTCGAAGACAGGAACGGCGGCGATGCGCCGCGCATGGCGGTTGCCCGAAGTCTCTTAGCGAGTGGACGAAAGTGGCAGCCGGACCGCGGTCCGAACTGCCACTTTCGCCCACTCAGCTACTCAGAAGGCGTGCCGCAGCGGGTAGCCGGAGAGCCCGTCCACCGTCTTGGTGGCGAGCACGTGGTGGAGCTGGATGTTGTTGCGCTCGAAGCCGATCCGGGAACCGGCCATGTAGATGCCCCAGACCTTCGCGGTGCCGAGGCCGACCTCGTTGACGCAGGCGTCCCAGTTGTCGCGGAGGTTGTCGTTCCACGCCGTGAGGGTCTTGGCGTAGTGGACCCGGATGTTCTCGTGGTGCTGCACCTCGAGGTCGGTGTTCTCGATCGCGGACACGATGGTGCCCGAGCCGATCAGCTCGCCGTCGGGGAAGACGTAGCGGTCGATGAAGGCCCCCGCGTTCGCCTTCGAGATGTTGTCGGGACGAGTGATGCAGTGGTTGAGCAGCCGACCCCCGTCGCGCAGCTTGCTCTTGATGAAGCCGAAGTAGGCCGGGTAGTTGGCCACGCCGATGTGCTCGGTGAGCCCGATGGAGCTGACCGCGTCGAAGTCCCCCTCGACCACGTCGCGGTAGTCGGAGAAGCGCACCTCGGCGACGTCGTCGAGACGATCGGCCTTGATCGCCTTCTGGGCCCAGTTGGCCTGCTCGCGCGAGAGCGTGACACCGAGCGCCTTGACGCCGTAGTGCTTGGCCGCGTGGCGCACCATCCCGCCCCAGCCGCAGCCGATGTCGAGCAGCCGCATGCCGGGCTCGAGCCCGAGCTTGCGGCAGATCAGGTCGTACTTGGCCGCCTGCGCCTCCTCGAGCGTGGCGTCATCGGTCGGGTAGAGCGCACAGGTGTAGGTCATCGACGGGCCGAGGACGTACTCGTAGAAGGTGTTGGAGACGTCGTAGTGGTGGTGGATCGCGTCGGCGTCGCGCTCGGGCGAGTGCCGCGTCCACGGCAGCGCGCTGATCGCGCGACCGGAGAGGTGGCGTACGTTCTCGGCCCGCTGCCGCCATGCCGGCAGGTGCTCCTGCGGCGGTGGCTTGGGCGGGACGAAGTTCTTCGCCCCGAGCGCGCGCACCATGTCGACCGTCTCCCGGGGACTGGGCCGTTTGAAGTCGGTCTTGTCCAGGATCAGGTCCAGGAGCGGGTAGGGATCGCCCGGGTGGATGCCGTGCAGGGCCATGTCACCGCTGACGTAGGCACGTGCCAGCCCCAGATCGCCCGGCGCGGTCAGCAGGAACGCGAGCCCGCGCGGGTTGAGGATCTCCATCCCGAAGGGAGAGTCCCTGTCGCCGGCGACACTGCCGTCGTACGCGGTGAGCTTGATTGGCAGCCCACCCTCGAAGAGTTCGTTGATGGTCTCTGCAATGTGGTTCACAGTCTCTTCACCGCCTTGCTGTACAGATCGGTCAACCGGTTGCCGGGGTCATACCTCGCCTTCACGGCAGCGAGGTTGTCCCCGTCATAGAGAGCGTCGAAGACATCCTTGTCATAGAACGCCTCGGAGTAGAGCGATTTATGCCCGCCGAGCTCGTGGACCTGTTCCTCGATCGCACGGTTCTTGGGGGCGTTGACGGCTCCGGGGCCGACATGGACCGTGCCCCAGAAGCCGACGTTGACGTACGTCCGGCCCGCCTCGAGCGGGTAGGTCGGCCATTTCCCTCCAGTGTTCGTCCCCTGGGAGACCAGCGGACACAGCCACACCGGCCGCATCCCGATCTCGGCATCGAACCACTCCAGGAACGCCGGAAGGTTCTCGACCGGGACCTCGATGTCCTGGATCACCCGTTCCCGCAGGAGCCGTCCGGCACGCGCGTCGAGCTTGTCGGCGATGCCGAACTTCCGGTCCAGGCCGACAAGCTTCATGTAGACGTCCGAGCGCCGTAGCCGGCGCGGCCACACTCTGCGGAGGTACTTGTTCTGCGCGCCGAAGGCGCCCGAGCACCAGAACCAGTCGGTGTCCCAGCGCCACACGTAGTCGTAGGTGGTCAGCAGGTCAGTCTCACGCTCTTGGATCGAGCGGTAGTAGATCTGCTGGCCGCCGTAGTCGCTGGCCCGTTCGGTGACCTGTTGCGTGGCCTTGTCGGTCCAGGTCGCGAGGGTCAGGTAGTACTCCCCCGGCTCGAACGCGACACCGTCGAGCCCGTCGACCCGCTCCCCCTCGTACGTCCTGCTCTCGGTGATCTGCGCGATCGTCTTCGTGAGCAGGCCGAGGTCGTCGAAGCGCACGTGGCGCAGCGCGACGTAGCCCGGCACCTTCTCCAGCTTGATCTTGAGCCGGGTGGCGTAGCCGAGGGAGCCGTAGGAGTTGGGGAAGGTGTCGAACAGATCCTCCCCCGGACGCGTCGTGACGATCTCGCCCGCCCCGGTCAGGATGTCCATCTCCAGCACCGACTCGTGCGGCATCCCGTTGCGGAACGAGGTGGCCTCGATGCCCATCCCGGTCACCGCGCCACCGAGGGTGATCGTGCGCAGCTGCGGGACGACGTACGGGATCATCCCGTACGCCAAGGTGGCGTCGACGAGGTCCTCGTAGGTGCACATCCCCTGTACGTCGGCAGTGCCCGCCTCGGCATCGACCTCGATCACGCCGCCCAGGCCGGAGACGTCGAGACCGGGGGCGTCTGTCGCCGCCCGGGCCCGGAAGAGGTTGGTGGTGCGTTTGGCCAGCCTGACGGGAGCGCCGTCAGGGATCCGCTTGTAGGAGGCCGTCAGCCGCTCGACGGCCTCGGTGTGTCGTTGCCAACCAGTCTCACCCGTCACTCCACGCACTTTACTCGCGCCCTGGGATCTCGGGTTTCGATTTTCACGTTCGTTCGCTTACAGTCACAAGCGCCGACTGCTCCCGTCGAGCGCCCCCAATCTCGTGCACCCTGGAGGGTCCCCATGTCCAGTGCTGCCCATCGTGACGCTGTGTCAACGCTCGCCGAGAAGGCAACCCCCTACTTCACCGAGAACCAGGTCAAGTGGCGCAACAAGTCCGTGTCCCAGGCCCGGCTCGCGCTGGCGATCGACCAGATCGTCGTGCACATGCGTGAGAAGGGCGTCGACATGGCGACCATGAACGGCCTCACCGCCTACCGGGACGAGGACGGGATCCACGTCACGATCGAGCTGGGCACCCTTCCGCTCCTCGCCGAGTCCGGCGGGGCCGGCGGCACCGGCGGCACCGGCGGTCACCGAGCCGCTCGCTGAGCAGCCCGCGAGGACTCAGCGGAGGTTGCCGCGCGGGTCGCCGACGAGGACTGGGACGTCCTCGCCCGCGAACTCCTTGACGATCGAGAGGTCGTTCGCGGAGGCCTCCTCGGCCTCGCCGAGCACGACCACGGCCTCGAGGCCCTTGGACCCGGAGGCCACCGCCATCGCCACGCAGACGCCGATCGCGGAGACCTCGAGCGAGGGCAGGTCCACGGTGGCGGCGGCGTAGGTGCGGCCGTCGAGGTCGCGTACGGCTGCTCCTTCGGCCGCGCCGGTGCGGGCACGGGTCGCGCGAGCCAGGGTCACCAGCTTGCGGTCCTCCGCGGAGAGCTCACTCTGCTCGGGCATGTGCCTCTTTCTTCCTGTCCGTCTTCTCGCTCTGCTCGTCCTCGTCGTCGGCCTCGGTCTCGGCCGGAACGACGACGCTGATGCGTACGGTACCGATCTTGTTCCGCCGGCCGGCAGCCTCCTCGGCCACGAAACAGAGCCTGTGGGCCTCGACCTCGGTCCCGGGAATCGGCACCAGGCCGAGATGCTTGGCCATCAGACCGCGTACGGAGTCGACGTCGTCCTCCTCGACGGGGACGCCGATGAGCTCCTCGAGGTCGCTGACCAGGAAGCGGGAGGGCACCCGCCAGGAACCGTCGCCGAGGTGGAGCGGCTCGCGGTCCTCGATGTCGTACTCGTCGGTGATCTCGCCGACGATCTCCTCGAGGATGTCCTCGATGGTGATCAGGCCGGCGGTGCCGCCGTACTCATCGACGACCACCGCGATGTGCTGGCGGTGCTGCTGCATCTCGGCCAGCAGCTCGTCGACCGGCTTGGAGTCGGGGACCCAGGTCGGCTTGCGCATCAGCGACTCGACCCGCTGGGTGGTCTCGACCTCCGGCGCCTCGAAGTCTCGCGCGACGACGTCCTTGAGGTAGACCATCCCGATGATGTCGTCGAGGCTGTCGTCGATCACCGGCATCCGGGAGTAGCCCGAGCGCAGGAACAGCGACAGCGCCTGGCGCAGGGTCTTGCGGCGTTCCAGGAAGACGATGTCACCGCGGGGCACCATCACCTCGCGGGCACGGGTGTCGCCGAGCTCGAAGACCGAGTGGATCATCCGGCGCTCGTCGGCCTCGATCAGGTCGGAGGCCTCGGCGATGTCGACCAGCTCGCGCAGCTCGGTCTCCGTCGAGAACGGGCCCTTGCGGAAGCCCTTGCCGGGGGTGAGCGCGTTACCGAGCATGATCAGCAGGCTCGGGATCGGGCCGAGGATGGCGGTGATCGCTCCGATCGGGCCGGCGACCGCGAGGGCGATGCCCTCGTGGTGCTGGCGCCCCAGCGTACGGGGACCGACGCCGATGACCACGAAGGAGACCACGGTCATCGTCCCGGTCGTGGTGAGCACCGTCGGCCACCAGTGCCCCCGGTAGAGGTCGTACGCCCACAGCGCGACCAGCACGGTCGCGCCGATCTCGCACAGCATCCTGAGCAGCAGGACCGTGTTGACGTAGCGGGCGGGGTCGCCGACCACCGCCACCAGGCGCTTGGCACCGGCACGGCCCTCGGAGACCAGCTCCGCGGCCCGGGCGCGGGAGAAGGCGCTGAGCGCCGCGTCGGCCGCCGAGAAGATGCCGGCGATCAGGACCAGAACTGCGGCTGCGATCAGCAGCCTCGCATCGTCCATGAGTGTTGGTGGTGCTCCTACTCGGGTGCGGTGGCCGAGGAGCCCCAGGCCTTGAGCAGCTTGGCCTGCAGCCCGAACATCTCGGCGTGCTCGTCGGGGTCCACGTGGTCGTAGCCGAGCAGGTGGAGGATGCCGTGGGTGGTCAGCAGCTCGATCTCCGCCACGGTGCCGTGGCCGGCTGCCTCTCCCTGCTTGGCCGCGATCGTCGGGGCGATGATGATATCGCCCAGATCGCCCTCCTCCGGCTCCTCGTCGAGGCGGCCGGGGAGAAGCTCGTCACCGGGGAACGAGAGCACGTCGGTCGGGCCCTCGGTGTCGAAGTAGCGCTCGTTGAGCTCGGTGATCGTCGCTTCGTCGCCGAACTTGATCCGAAGATCGGCCTGCGGGTGCACACGCAGCTGCTCGAGCAGGAAACGAGCGAGCTTGGCGACGTGCTCGACGTCGATCTCCTGCTCGGACTCGTTGATGATCTCTGTGCTCATCTACCCTCTCCAGAGGCCCGGCCCTGGCTCTGCACGTCGTGCTCCTCGTAGGCGGCGACGATCTTGGCGACCAGTCGGTGGCGTACGACGTCGTGGCTGGTCAGGTTGTTGAAGCTGATGTCCTTGACGTCGTCGAGGATGCCCTCGACGACCCGGAGCCCGGACTTCTGGCCGTTGGGGAGGTCGGTCTGGGTCACGTCACCGGTGACCACGATCTTGGAGCCGAAGCCGAGGCGGGTCAGGAACATCTTCATCTGCTCGGGCGTGGTGTTCTGCGCCTCGTCGAGGATGATGAAGGAGTCGTTGAGGCTTCGTCCGCGGAGGAACGCGAGCGGGGCCACCTCGATGGTTCCCGACGCCATCAGCTTGGGGATCAGCTCCGGGTCCATCATGTCGTGCAGCGCGTCGTAGAGCGGGCGCAGGTAGGGGTCGATCTTCTCGGTCAGGGTGCCGGGCAGGAAGCCGAGCTTCTCGCCGGCCTCGACCGCCGGACGGCTCAGGATGATCCGGGTGACCTGCTTGGTCTGCAGCGCCTGGACCGCCTTGGCGACCGCCAGGTAGGTCTTGCCGGTGCCGGCCGGGCCGATGCCGAAGGTGATCGTGTGCTTGTCGATCGCGTCGACGTAGCGCTTCTGGTTGAGCGTCTTGGGGCGGATGCTGCGGCCACGGTTGGAGAGGATGTTGAGGCTCAGCACGTCGGCCGGCTTCTCGGTCGTGTCGGCCTGGAGCATGCCGATCACCCGCTCGACCGTCTCGCCGCTGACGCCCTGGCCGGTGCGGATGATCTGGACCAGCTCCTCCAGGACCCGCTCGATCATCGCGATCTCGCTGGGGGCGCCGTGAAGGGTGATCCGGTTGCCACGCACGTGCACGTCGGCGTCGAAGTGGGCCTCGATGATCCCGAGGTGCTCATCGGCCGGACCGAGGACGGTCACCATGTCGACGCTGTTCGGAACGACCACGGTGTGCTTGGTGGTCGCGGTGACCCCCTGGTCGGAGGTGTCGGTCGGAAGCGGACTTGGGTGTCGATCGGTCATGGATGCCCGGAGCGGGCCCTTTCTCGTCACGAGGCTGATGCGTCCATGGTACGCGGGCGCTCGGCCCCTCTCCTACTGGATAGTTCCGGCGTCAGCTCGCGAGCAGCGACTCGACGCGGGAGGTCTCCTCGGCGAGCTCGTCGCGCTCCTCGGGGGTGAGATCACGGAAGAGCTTGCGGACCTCCACCTTCCCCTCGACCGGTTTCCAGAGACCGACGAGGTGGCCGCCGGCGATGATGACCGCGCCACCACGAGCGATGCCCCACTCCTTGCGGGTGCCTTTGGCAGTGATCCGCTCGCGGTTGGCATGGGCGAGCCAGAGGTTGTCGTACGTCCCGAGCAACCGCGCCGGGGCGTGCTCCTCGCCGGTGGCGAGCGGTGCGTCCGGGACGTCGTAGAGGGTCTTGCCGGCCTCGTCGCGGTAGGTCACCAGCCCCTCGATCTGCTTGATCACCGGGCCCAGGCGGGTCAGGGACGACCAGGTGGTGATGTCGGCGGCGGTCGCCGGCCCGAAGGCGCGCAGGTAGCGGCGTACGATCTCCGGCGCCAGCGTCGGGACGACATCGTCCACGGCCACCGGCGGCACGCCCGTCCAGCGCGGGAGCAGGTCGTAGACGAGCCCGCCCGAGCCCTTCCACAGGCCTCGCGGCGGCAGCTGGACCAGCGGCAGCTCGTTGCGCGCCCGCAGGCCGAGCGCCTTGGCCGGTACGCCGGGGAAGTGCTCGACCAGACCGGCCTCCAGGGCCGCGTTGGGCAGCGCCCCGAGAGCGAGTACGTCCTCGGCCGCCTCCACGAAGCCCTCCAGCTGCGCCGCCGGGCGGACGATCTCGACCCGCTGGGTGTAGAAGTCGTGGACCGGCTGGGTCCAGGCCCTGATCAGCGCGGCATCCGCGGCGGTGTGCATGTGGATCGTCGACCGCAGCGAGGAGAGCCGCACCAGCGCGCTCGACTCGAGCTGGGCGCTGAGCGCGTAGGGGTCGAACGACTCCAGCCGGGCGGCCAGCGCGAAGAACGGCGGCATCGACTCCTGCGCCTGCAGGCCGACCAGATGCTCGATCATCTCGGCCGGGGTGAGCGAGGCCCGCGACAGCAGGTGCTGGCGGAGCAGGAGGGTCCGGTTGAGCTGCCGTTCGGTGAGGATCACGGTAGCGATGATCTCCTACTCGACGGTGATCCGGGCGCCAACCTCCTCAGAAGGCTTCCCCTCGCCGTCGGAGGTGTCGTCGGTGCGAGCGATGAAGAGGTACGTCCCGGGCTCGAGCTCGGAGACGTCGACCGTGGTCTTCCACGGGTAGAGCTTGTCCACCCAGCCCTCGGCCGTCGCGGCCCCCTCGAGCACCGTCTCGCCAGTGGTGTCGCGGACCTCCCACGGCACGTTCGCCTCGTTCGAGTTGGCCTTGCCCGAGGCCTCGAAGCTGTCCGACACCGTCGCGCCCTCGGCCGGTGCCGCCAGCGTGATCAGGCCGGAGGTACGTGGCAGTGTCGACGGCTCCTCGGACGGCTCGGCCGACACGTCGGGATCCTCGGCGACGGCGTCGTTGCTGCCGCACCCGGCAGCCAGCACGCCGCAGAGAGCAAGAGCGATCATGGCGCCCGCCGGACGCGTACGTGTGCTCCTCATGCCTCCATACTCACCCGGCATCCCCGAAGGACGAACCCACCACGCCGAGCAGTCGGCGGTCAGTCCCAGCGGCGGGTGCGGGCCAGGAGGGCGGCGCTCGCCGCTACGCCTGCCGTCGAGGTGCGGAGGACCTCGCCGCCTAGGCGGATGGTGGTGGCGCCGGCTTTCTCGAACAGGGAGATCTCCTCGTCCGTCAGGCCGCCCTCGGGGCCGACCACGACGAGGATGGTGCCCTCGTCGATGACGGGGACCGCACCGAGCGGGAGGGTGCCCTCCTCGTGGAGCACGACGGCGACGTCGGCCGCCTCGATCATGGCCACGACGGCGTCGGTGGTGGCCAGCGGCTCGACCTCGGGGTGCCACAGCCGGCGGGACTGCTTGGCGGCCTCCCGGGCGGTGGCCCGCCAGCGGGCCAGGGACTTGACCGCGCGCTCGCCCTTCCAGACGGCGACCGAGCGGGTCGCCGCCCACGGGACGATGCTGGCCGCGCCGATCTCGGTGAGCATCTCGACGGCGAGCTCGCCGCGGTCGCCCTTGGGCAGCGCCTGGACGACCGTCAGGGCGGGCTCGGGCGGCGCGTCGCCGAGGATGATCTCGTCGACGCGTACGGTCATCGACTTCTTGGTGGTCTGCGTGATCGTGCCGGTGACGCCCTCGCCGGCGCCGTCGGTGAGCACGACCTCCTCGCCGACCCGGAGGCGGCGTACGACGACCGCGTGATGGCCCTCGTCGCCGCTCACCTCGATGTCGTCGCCGACACGGGTGCCGACGAGCGACTCGACGAGGTGAACGGGAAGGGTCATCGTGGATCAGTGCCCGTTGAGGGTGTCCTTGAACCAGGAGAAGACGCCGCCCTTGTGGGCCGCCTTGAGCTGGCCCTGGACGGACTCCTCACCGCGCATCTCGGCGAGCTGGCGCAGCAGCGCCTCCTGCTCGAGGTCGAGCTTGGTGGGGGTCTCCACGTTGATGGTCACGATCAGGTCGCCGCGACCGCCCCGCAGACCGGGGACACCACGACCACGCAGGACGTGGTCGGTGCCGGACTGGGTGCCGGGCTTGAGGTCGATCTGGATCGAGGCGTCCTCGGGGTCGATCTGGTCGGCGCCCTCGCCGACGAGGTCGGCCTCGAGCGTCGGCAGGTTGAGCGTGGTGCCGAGCGCGGCCGCGGTCATCGGCACCTTCGCGGTGCAGTGCAGGTCGTTGCCCCTCCGGGTGAAGGTGGCGTGCTTGGCGACGTGGATCTCGACGTAGAGGTCGCCGGCGGGGCCGCCGCCGGGGCCGATCTCGCCCTGCTCGGCGAGCTGCACCCGGGTGCCGTCGTCGACGCCCGGCGGGATCTTGACGGTCAGGGTGCGGTGGGAGCGCACCCGGCCCTCGCCGCTGCAGTCGCGGCACGGGTCGGGGATGACGGTGCCGAAGCCGTTGCAGGCCGAGCACGGGCGCAGCGTGCGGATCTCGCCCAGGAAGGAGCGCTGCACGACCGCGACCTCACCCTGGCCGTGGCAGGTCTCGCACGGGATCGGGTGGGAGCCTTCCGCGGCCCCCTCGCCACCACAGGTGTCACAGACGACGGCGGTGTCGACCTTGAGGTCGCGGGTGACGCCGAAGGCGGCCTCGGCCAGGTCGATGTCGAGACGGATGAGGGCGTCCTGCCCGCGGCGTACGCGCGGACGGGGGCCACGCCCCGCGCCTCCGGTGCCGGCACCGGCGCCGCCGAAGAAGGCGTCCATGATGTCGGTGAACGAGAAGCCTGCGCCCTGTGCGCCGAAACCGCCCGCGAACGGGTCGCCACCGCGGTCGTACGCAGCCCGCTTCTGCGGGTCGCTCAGCACCTCGTAGGCGTGGGAGATCTCCTTGAACTTCTCCTGCGACTCGGCGTCGGGGTTGACGTCAGGGTGGTACTGGCGCGCCAGCTTCCGGTACGCCTTCTTGATCGTTGCGTCGTCGGCGTCCTTGTCGACACCGAGGAGCTCATAGGGGTCCAACGTCGGTCTTCCTGCCATCGAAGTTCGCTGATCTTCCTTGAATCGAGTCTGCTGCTCAAGCCTCGTCGAGGATCCGGGAGAGGTAACGCGCCACCGCGCGCACCGCCGCCATGGATCCGGGGTAGTCCATCCGGGTGGGGCCGACCACGCCGAGCGTGGCCAGCGCCTCGTCGCCAGGTCCGTAGCCGGTCGCGACCACGCTGGTCTGGGAGAGCTCCTGGTAGGGGCCCTCGGCACCGATCCGCACCGTGACCAGTCCGCCCGCGGTCGCCTCGCCCATCAGCTTGAGCAGGACGACGTGCTCCTCGAGGGCCTCCAGGAGCGGGCGTACGGCGGTGTCGAAGTTGTCGCCGAAGCGGGCCAGGTTGCTGGTGCCGCCGATGGAGATCCGCTCGTCGGAGCGGTGGTCGTTCATCGCCTCGATCAGGGCCTCCGCCACGGCGGCGGCGAGCGGGTCCTGCGGGGCGTCGGCGGGCGCGTCGGGCGGCTGGGCGATCGTGCGCAGCGCCTCGCCGGCGTCGGCGATGACGGCGCCGGCGACCGCGGTGTTGATCTTCGCGCGCAGCGTGGCCAGGGTCTCCTCGGAGACCTCCTCGGTCACCTCGAGCAGTCGCTGCTCGACGCGGCCGGTGCTGAGGATGAGCACGAGGAGGAGCCTGGTCGGGGCCAGCGCGACGAGCTCGACGTGGCGGACGGTCGAGCGGCTCAGGGTCGGGTACTGCACCACCGCGACCTGGCGGGTCAGCTGCGAGAGCAGCCGGGTCGAGCGGGTGACGACGTCGTCGAGGTCGACCGCGCCCTCGAGGAAGCCGGCGATCGCCCGCTTCTCGGCCGCGGTCATCGGCTTGACCGTGGTCAGCCGGTCGACGAAGAGCCGGTAGCCCTTGTCGGTGGGCACCCGGCCGGCGCTGGTGTGGGGGGCGGTGATGTAGCCCTCCTCCTCCAGCGCGGCCATGTCGTTGCGTACCGTCGCCGGGGAGACACCGAGACCGTGACGCTCCACGAGCGCCTTGGAGCCAACCGGCTCCTCGGTCTTCACATAGTCCTCGACGATCGCCCTGAGGACGGAGAGCCTGCGTTCGTTCTGCATCTGCCCTCCTATCGTCCTGGCTGCCTGGCACTCATTCCGTGCGAGTGCCAATCCTACCGGTTCGCGTCACAGGCACCAGTTTCCGGTGGCCGCTCCGCTCTGTGGAACGGGACACTTCTGTCGCCATCGAGATAGCCTTAGGTTAGGCTGACCTTAGAGCCATTCGCTGTACTGTTTCCGCCCCACTGGAGAGTCCTATGATCGCCGACGATCTGCTGGTCCGCATCACGGCCCACGCCAACGACGAGCACCAGGCGGACCTGTGCCGCTCGCTCTCGGCTCGGCTCGGGCTGCGACCGCGTCACATTGTCGGCGTACGCCTCTCCAACCTCACCGCCGAGAGCGTCGACGTATCCTGGATCGCCCTCGACGGCGGCCACCACGTGACCTTCAGGTTCCCGGAGACCGCGGCCACGCCGGACGAGGTTCTCGAGCAGCTCGGGCGCGTGCTCACCGGTTCTCGCTGCTGACTCCACTAACGTTCTCCGGATGAGCGATCGCTACGGCTCCGACGTACTGGCCGGCGACTGGCGCAAGCCCAAGAACGGGCGTGCCGTCGAGACTCCCGCAGAGCTGGGCGCGGTGGTCGAGGAGGTCGAGACCGATTTCGTCGGCGAGATCGTGCGGATCGACCGCGACCTGCACACGCTGACCCTGGAGGACCGGAAGGGCAAGCGGCGTACATTCCCGCTGGGGCCGGGCTTCTGGCTCGAGGGCAAGCCGGTCATCCTCACTCCCCCGGTGACCCGCACGGCACCCGCGAAGCCGACCCGCACCGCGTCGGGCTCGGTGGCCGTGGACAACGTCAAGGCCCGGGTCGCGCGCGAGTCGCGGATCTTCGTCGAGGGGCGTCACGACGCCGAGCTGGTCGAGAAGATCTGGGGCGACGACCTGCGGATCGAGGGCGTCGTCGTCGAATATCTGGGCGGTGTCGACGACCTCGCCGACCACCTGGTCTCGTTCAAGCCTGGACCGCAGCGGCGGGTCGGGGTGCTCGTCGACCATCTGGTCAAAGGCTCCAAGGAGGCCCGGATCGCGGAGTCGATCCGGCGCTCCGCGGTCGGTCAGCACGTGCTGATCGTCGGTCACCCGTTCATCGACGTGTGGCAGGCGGTCAAGCCGGCCCGGCTCGGGCTCGAGGCCTGGCCGAACGTGCCGCGGTCGATCGAGTGGAAGAAGGGCATCTGCCAGCACATGGGCTGGCCCCACCGCGATCAGGCCGACATCGCCCGGGCCTGGAAGCACATCCTGGGCCGGGTCAATTCGTTCGGCGACCTGGAGCCCGCCCTGCTCGGGCGGGTCGAGGAGCTGATCGACTTCGTGACCGAACCCGTCTGAGCCTCGGTCAGTAGGACGACTTCTTCGGCATGATGATCCACAGCACGATGTAGACGATGAACTGCGGTCCGGGGAGCAGGCAGGAGATGACGAAGGCCAGCCGGATCAGGTTCGAGTTGATGCCGAAACGGTCGCCAAGACCGCCGCAGACGCCGGCGATCCATTTGTCGTTGCTGGGACGGGAAAGAGTTGTGGTTGCCATGACTCCACTCTCCCCTCTCGGGCCCTCTTTACCAATCAGGATCACCCCTGATCCTTCGATCAGGACCAAGGTCCCGGACTCAGGGATGCTCAGGGATGCTCAGGGGAGCAGGTCTCGGACCACCGCGTCGGCGAGGAGCCTGCCGGTCTCGGTGAGGAAGATCGTGTCGTCGGCGACGGTGACCAGACCGCGGCGTACCTGCTCCGGGAGAGCGGCGCGGCCCTCGTCGTCGAGGGCGTCTGCCGGCAGGCCGTCGGCAAGTCTCAGCTCGAGCAGGACGCGCTCGACCCGCCGGTCCTCCTCGGCGAGGATCTCGCGGGCGTGGGCGGGGCTCTGCTCGGCGCCGATGCGGTCGGCGTACGCCTTGGGGTGCTTGACGTTCCACCATCGAGTGCCGCCGACGTGGCTGTGGGCGCCGGGGCCGACACCCCACCAGTCGCCGCCCTGCCAGTAGAGCATGTTGTGGCGGCAGCGCTGGGTCTCGTCGGTGGCCCAGTTGGAGACCTCGTACCAGGTCAGGCCGTGCTTTCGGAGGGTGGCGTCGGCCAGCTCGTACTTGTCGGCCAGGTCGTCCTCGTCGGGCATCTCGATCTCGCCTCTTCTGACCCTTCGGGCCAGGGCGGTGCCGTCCTCGACGATGAGGGAGTAGGCCGAGATGTGGTCGGGGTTGCTGGCCAGCGCGGCGTCGAGGCTGGTGCGCCAGTCGTCGATCGACTCGCCCGGAGTGCCGTAGATGAGGTCGAGGGAGACCTGCTCGAAGCCGGCCTCGCGCGCCCATTCCACGACCAGCGGGACCCGCTCGGGGTCGTGGGTGCGGTCGAGGGTCTCGAGTACGTGAGGGACGGCCGACTGCATGCCGAAGCTGAGCCGGGTGAAGCCGCCCTCGCGCAGGGCTCGCAGGTAGTCCAGGTCGACGGAGTCGGGATTGGCCTCGGTCGTCACCTCGACGTCGTCGGCGAGGCCGAACTCGTCCCTGATCGCTCCGAGCATGCCGGTCAGGTCGCTCGCCGGCAGGAGCGTCGGGGTGCCGCCGCCGAAGAAGACGGTGTCCACCTGCTTGTCACTGTCGCCCAGCACCCGGCGCGCCAGCCGGACCTCTTCGATGGCCTGGTCGGCGTACGTCTGCCGGCTCGCGCCGGGACCCAGCTCGATCGCGGTGTAGGTGTTGAAGTCGCAGTAGCCGCATCTGACCGTGCAGAACGGGACGTGGACGTAGAAGCCCAGCCCCTTCTCCCCCAGCGTGCTCAGCGATTCGGCCGGTAGTGACCCGTCGGTGGGGGCAGGGTCACCGGGAGGCAGGGCGGAAGGCACCCCTCCATTCTCAACCCCCGCGCCGAGTTGTCAGAAATGGGGTCGAGTGGGCAGTTCCGGCGGGGAGCCGGTGCTACGCCCCTAGAATCGCCGGGTGACCGTCCCGGGGTTCCGTACGTACTGGACCGCGGCGACGATCGGCGCGTTCGGCAGCTCGGTCACCGTGATCGCGATCCAGGTGCTGATCGTCTCAGTTCTTGACGCGAGCGCCACCGAGGTCGGGTTGATCAGAGCGGCGCAGTTGCTGCCGTACCTGCTGCTGGGATTGGTTGTCGGCGCACTGGTGGACCGGATGCGTCGCAAGCCGGTGCTGGTGTGGTCGAACGTCCTTCTGGCCGCGACGTTGCTGGTCATCCCTGCACTGTGGGCACTGGACAGGCTCTCGCTGTGGGCCGTCGCGGTTGTGCTGTTCTTGTTCGGGACGCTCAATGTCATCGAGTTCGCAGCGCTCCAGTCGTTCCTGCCCCGGCTGGTGCCGAGGTCCGAGCTGCTGGCCGCCAACGCGCGGCTCGACCAGAGCGAGACGGTGGCACAGACGACCGGCCCTGTCGTCGGTGGTGGACTGGTATCGCTGCTCGGTGCGCCGTGGGCAGTCCTCGTGGACGCGGTCAGCTACCTGGTCAGCGCCGTGCTGATCGCACGGGTCCCGATCGACGAACCGCCTCCACGACCGACCACCACCCGGCTGCGGCAGGAGATCATCGAAGGGGTCCGCTGGATCTACCTGCACAAGACACTCGCTCCGCTGGCCTGGTCGACCCACGTCTGGTTCCTCGGGAACAGCATGGCCGCCACGGTGCTCGTCCCGTTCGCGCTTCGATCGTTGGGACTGAGCCCGCTGACGTACGGCATCGCTCTTGCCCTTGCGGGAGTCGGTGGTCTCCTCGGGGCGCTGCTGGCCACGCGGCTCGGACATTCGTACGGCGCCGGACGGATCGTTCTTCTCGGGCGGCTGCTCACCATGGCCGCCTGGGCAGTCGTAGCTCTCGCGCCTGCGGCGTCTGCGGGCGCGACGCTGTCGTCGTCGTTCTTCGCCATTGCCGCCGGGCAACTGCTCCTGGGTTTGGGGATGGGCGTGGAGAATGCCAACGAGATGGGCTACTGGCAGGCGAACACACCGGACGAGGTACAGGGTCGGGTGAACGCCACCAGGCGTTCGGCCAACCGCACGATCGCCGTCGCCGGTGCTGTGGTCGGTGGTCTGCTGGCCGATCTGGTGGGTTTCCGGCCGACGTTGTGGCTGGCCGTCGCGGTGTTCGCGGTCGCGTCAGCGATCCTCGCCCTGTCGCCGTTCCGGTCGGCGCGGCACTGACCTTTCTCGCGCAGAGCGCAAGGCACCCGTCCATCGATCCACCTGTCGAAAAGGATTAACCGTGACTGGGGCGGTGGTGGGAAAATTCCGGCGTGTCCGTCTCGCAGCCTGATCTTCTTCTCGACGATGTTCTCGACAACCCGGTCTGGCACTCGCTGACCGGTGCGCACGCCTCGCTCGCCGAGGGCTCGGGGCTCGCCCGTCGCTACCGTCCCGACATCTCGCCCTTCGCCGCCGTCTCCGACCCGCGCGAGCCGCAGGCGTGGCGCGACCTGGCCGCGGCCGTCGGACCCGGCGGCACCGCGCTGATCACCGGCGCGGCCGGTGTCTGCGGGGACGGGTGGTCGGTCGTCGACGGGGGCGAAGGGGTCCAGCTCGTCGAGACGTCACGGGTCGCTGCCGCGCCCGACCCCGAGGCGGTGGTGCTCGGGGATGCCGACGTACCCGAGATGCTCGACCTCGTCGCCCGCACCGAGCCGGGACCGTTCGAGAAGTCGACCCACACGATGGGTACGTATCTGGGGCTGCGCCACGAGGGCCGCCTCGTCGCGATGGCCGGCCAGCGGATGCACCCGGGCGGCTGGATCGAGATCAGCGCCGTCTGCACCGCGCCCGAGGCACGCGGCCGCGGCCTCGCCAGCCGCCTCGTCCTCGCGGTCACCGCCGACATCCACGCCCGCGGCTCTCGCGCTCTGATGCACGCCTCGGTCGCCAACACCGGCGCCATCTCGGTCTACCTCGGTCTCGGGTTCGAGGAGCGGCGGCGTACGACCTTCGAGCTCTTCCGCGCGGCCGGCTAGCGCCGAGACGTCGCCCGCGTCGAGCGAGACGTCACTCGCGTCGGCCGAGAGGGCACCGGCTGCCGTCTCGGCCGACCTAACCGACGCCTCGGCCGACGTAGCTGACGCCTCGGCAGTGGTCAGTGGAAGTCGCGGGAGCGGTGGCGGGAGGCGATGGCCTTGGCCGCCTCGGGGTGGATCTCCTCGAGCGGGGCGAGGCGGTCGGCGACCAGGTTGGTGACACCGTCGTTGCGCTCGAGGATGCCGCGGATGAGCATGACCGAGGTGGAGACAGCGATCTTGCGGTGCTTCCTCCACAGGCCGGCGGAGCAGACGACGTTGAGCATGCCGGTCTCGTCCTCGAGGTTGATGAAGGTGACGCCGCCTGCGGTCCCGGGGCGCTGGCGGTGGGTGATCAGGCCGGCGACGGTGATGCGCCGGCCGGGCTCGGAGGTGGGGAGGTCGCTGATCTTCGGGAGTCCCGCCGCGGTCAGGCCGGCCCGGAGATGGGCGAAGGGATGGCTGCCGGGGGTCACGCCGGTCGCCCACAGGTCGGCGAGGGTCTCCTCGACCGGGTCGAGGCCGGGCAGCGCGGGGGTCTCGGCGGTGAATCGCACTCCTTCGAGCTGGTCCTCGGTCTCGGTCCAGCCCGCCTGCCACAGCGCCTGGCGACGGCTCGATGTGAACACCTCCAAACATCCAGCGGTCGCCAGCGCCTCGAGCTGGGCGCGTTCCAGCCCGGCGCGACGGGAGAGGTCGAGGGAGTCCTTGAACGGTGCCTCCTCGCGGGCCTTCACGATCCGCTTGGCAACGTCCTTGCCGATGCCGCGTACGGAGTCCAGGCCCAGCCGTACAGCGAAGTTGCCGTCACGCCGGTGCTCCGGGGTCGGGTCGGGGGTGCCGGGCACCCACGGGGTCTTCTCGCCGTCCAGCCGGCAGTCCTCCTTCCCGGTCGGTGACACGACGTCGACATCGAGCGGCTCCATGTCCGCGGCGGCCTGGCTGAGGACGAGGTCGGGGCGGCGTACCTCCACTCCGTGGCGGCGGGCGTCCTGGGTCAGCGACTGCGGCGAGTAGAAGCCCATCGGCTGGGCGCGGAGCAGGCCGGCCAGGAACGCGGCCGGGTAGTGGAGCTTGAACCACGACGAGGCGTAGACGAGCTTGGCGAAGCTCAGCGCGTGGGACTCGGCGAAGCCGAAGTTCGCGAAGGAGAGGATCTGGGTGTAGACCGCCTCGGCCGTCTCCTCGGCCATCCCCTTGGCGCGCATGCCCTCATAGAGCTGCTCCTTGAGCGAGTCGATCCGCTCGAGACCACGTTTCGAGCCCATCGCCCGGCGCAGCAGATCGGCGTCGTCGTGGTTGAAGTCGCCCAGGACGCGGCCCATCTCCATGAGCTGCTCCTGGAACAGCGGCACCCCGAGGGTGCGCTCCAGCACCGGCTCCAGCAGCTTGTGGGCGAAGCTGACCTCCTCGCGCCCGGTGGCCCGGCGTACGTAGGGATGGACCGCTCCACCCTGCACCGGCCCCGGCCGGATGAGCGCGATCTCGATGGCCAGGTCGTAGAAGCAGCGCGGCTGCAGGCGCGGCAGGGTGCCGATCTGCGCGCGCGACTCGACCTGGAAGACCCCGATCGAGTCGGCCCGGCAGAGCATGTCGTAGACCGCCGGCTCCTCCTTGGGGATGGTCGCCAGCGTCCAGCCCTCCCCCAGGTGCTCGAGAGCCAGGTGCATCATGTGGTCGAGCGCCGCCAGCATCCCGAGCCCGAGCAGGTCGAACTTCACAAGGCCCATGTATTCGGCGGCGTCCTTGTCCCACTGGATCACGGTGCGCTTCTCCATGCGGGCACGCTCGATGGGTACGACCTCGCCGATCGGCTCCTCGGTCAACACCATGCCGCCGGAGTGGATGCCGAGGTGACGCGGGGCTCCGTGGATCTCCTCGGCCAGCGCGAGGACCGGAGCGGGGATGCCGACGTCGTCCGGTGCCTCGACGCGGGAGTAGCCGAGATGCTTGGACCAGGCGTCCTGCTGGCCGGGGCTGTGGCCGAGCGCCTTGGCCGCGTCCCTGACCGCCATCTTCGGCCGGTAGCCGACGATGTTCGCGACCTGCGCGGCGTTGCGCCGGCCGTAGGTGTCGTAGACCCACTGGATCACCGTCTCGCGCTTGTCGGAGTCGAAGTCGACGTCGATGTCGGGCTCCTCCTCCCGGTGTTCGGAGATGAACCGCTCGAACGGCAGCTTGTAGAAGACCGGGTCGATCGCGGTGATCCCCAGGGCGTAGCAGACCGCGGATGCGGCCGCCGATCCTCGCCCCTGACAGAGGATCTTCTCGCTCCGCGCGAACTCGACGATGTCGTGCACGATCACGAAGTAGCCCGGGAAGTCCTTGCGCTCGATGACGTCGAGCTCGTGCTCCACCCGCTTACGGGCCTTCTCGACGAACTCCGGGTCGGTGGCGTACGCCTTCGCATAGCGCTCCGCGAAACCCTCCTCGGTCAGGTGCCGCAGCCGGCTCGCGGCGGTCTCGCCCTCGGGGATCCCGCGCTTGGGCAGCTTCGGGGTGGCCTTGCGCAGGTCGAAGGCGCACTCCTCGGCGATCTGGACGCTGCGTGCCACCGCTCCCGGGTAGCGCCGGAAGAGCTGGTCCATCTCCTCCCCCGACCTGACGTACGCCACCGGGCCGGCCGGGAGCCAGCCGGCGATGTCGCTGAGGGTGCGGCGCGCGCGGACCGCCGCGAGCGCGTCGGCTACGCGGTGCCGGTCGGGCGTGGCGTAATGGACGTTGTTGGTGGCGACCGCGGGCAGGCCGGCCTCGCGGGCGATGCCGGCGAGCAGGTCGTTGTCGTAGGAGTCGGTCGGATGGCCGCGGTCGGTCAGCTCGACGACGACGTTGTCGTGGCCGAACCTGTCGGTGAGGTCGCGCAGCGCCCGGGCCGCGGCGATCGGGCCGGTGCCGGTGAGGGCTTGGCGTACGGCGCCCTTGCGGCACCCCGTCAGGATCAGCCAGTTGCCGGCGCGAGCCCGGTCGGCGAGCTCGTCGAGGTCGTAGGCCGGCCGGCCCTTCTCGTCCCCGCGCAGCTGCGCCTCGGTGATCGCGCCGGCCAGCTGCCGGTAGCCCTCGACGCCCCGGGCGAGCACCAGGAGGTGGCTGCCCTCGGGGTCGGCGATCCCGTTCTGCGGCTTGGTCAGATCCAGGGACAGCTCGGCGCCGTAGACGGTCAGCAGCCGTGCCGGCCCCGTCAGCTTCTGCGCCGCCTCCGCGAAGGCGGGAGCCCCGTAGAAGCCGTCGTGATCGGTGATCGCGATCCCGCGCAGCCCCTGCCGGATCGCCTCGCTGACCAGCGCCGATGGGGAGCTCGCTCCGTCGAGGAAGGAGAAGTCGGAGTGGGCGTGGAGCTCGGCGTACGGCACCACCGGGCCCTCCGGCCCGCGCACCTCCTCATCGGTCAGTCGCTTCTTGCGCCGCGAGATGGGCGCGTCGCCGTAGGGGTCCTTCGGCGGACGACCCGACAGTCGCCGCTCCAGCTCCTTCCACGGGATCTCGGGGTTGTTCCAGCCCATCAGCCGAGCCCATCAGTCGTAGCTGGCTTCGGTGAGCCAGTGGTCGGTGTCGAAGGTGGCCAGCCAGGCGCGGCCGTCGACCCCGACGAGCTGGAAGCGGGCGACCCGCCGCCCGCCGCCGGGCTCCCACCACGCCTCGGTGACCGGCCACGGACCGGCCCAGGAGGCGACCCGCTGCCAGGGCTGGCCGGCCGAGGGGCGGTAGCGGGCGGGGTCGGCGGAGACACCTCCGCGCGGGAGCACCAGCACCTGCCGCCCGGCTTGGTCGCAGACCTCCGCCGGCCACGGTTCGGCCAGGACCCGGGCAGGCGCCGGCGGCGGGATCGAGCCCGGCCACGGCAGTCGGCGATCGCGGAGAGCGGTGGGGCGGTCGCCCCAGGGGACGTACGCCTGGCGGTCGCGTGGCGTCCGGCCGCCCTGGAGCACCGGGGCGACGACGGCCTCGTGGCCGAGCAGGCCCTGCACCCGGGCGATGCCACGATCGACGCGCTCGTTCGTACCGCCCCAGAGACCGTCAGCGTGGACCGCCTCGGAGACGGCGACCTCGGGGACGAAGCGGACCTCGGTCACCGCCCCGCCCGCAACGACCCCGGCCAGCTGCCAGTGCAGCCGGTCGATGAGATCGACGGAGGAGAACCACCGCGGATGCGCCCAGGTGCGAACCGAGTCCGGGACGTCCTCCATGGCGACCTCGATCCGCACCTCGGTGCAGACCTCCTGACGCGTCGCGAGGCCCTTGACGAACCCCTCCGCCGCCTGCCGGGCCGAGAAGCAGACCGCCTCGGCGGAGTCGAGCGGCGGCTCGAAGGCCACCTCGGTGGTGAGCTCGGGCGGTGGTGTACGCCCCGTGACCGGGCGCGCTCCCTCGCCGTGGATCACCCGGCGGACCCAGGCGGCCTGCGCGCCGAAGCGCGCCTTGACGTCGGCCCCGGGCAGGTCGGCGAGGCCGCCGAGCGTGGTCAGGCCGAGTCGCTGCAGCAGGCTGACCGCGTTCGCGTCCTCGAGCACATGGACCGGCAGGGCGCGCAGGAACGCGGTGGAGCCTCCATCTGCCGGGACGGCGTACGTCTCCTGCAGCCCGGCGCTCCGCGCGGCCTGCTCGGCGGTGAAGAGCTCATCGGCGATGCCGATCCGTACGTCCCAGATCCCGAGCCCGACCACGCACTCGGCGATCGCCGCACCGGCCTCGGCCTCGCCGCCGTAGAAGCGGGCCGGCGAGCGCAGCGCGACCAGCCCGGGACGCAGCGGCATGACGCCGGGGCGCAGCTCCTCCAGGCGCACCAGCACCTCCTCGAAGACCCGCGCGTCACGGGCCTCGTCGGCGGCGAGCACCTGGATCTCCGGGCAGCGCGACTGCGCGTCGCGGCGCCGCATCCCGCGCTTGATCCCGAACTCCCGCGCCGCCTGGTTGTAGGCCTGGACCCGGTTCTGCGCGAAGACCGCGGCGGGCAGGTGCCTCGGCAAGCCGGCCTCGCCCAGCGCCGCGGCGACCGGCCAGTCGGCGCACCAGACCACCAGCGTACGACTCATGCCGCCGCCTCCGTAGAGCAGTGCCAAGAATACGGACGCGGCGGCCTGAGGCTTATGGTCGCTCGCTGACGCTCGCTCATGCCGACTCCTGTTTCCGCAGGTCAGCGAGGTCAGCGACGGGTTCGAGGACGCGCCGCAGACCGCCGTCCTCGGCCGGGAACCAGAGCGCCGTACGCCGCGGCGGAGCCGTCCCGCGCACCGCCTCGACCACCATCCTTCTCGCCCGGAGATGGCCGTCGCCGTTGCCCAGCCCGACCCAGCGCGGCTCGGTCGCCCGCAGACGTACGTCTGCTCTCGGCCACTCCCCCAGCGCCACCAGCGCGGCGCCGCGGGTGCGCAGCCGGGCACCGATCTTCTCGGCGACGCCCGGGGTCACCCGACCGGTCGGCCGGACCAGCACCAGCGTGACCACATCGACCAGCGCCGCGGTCGCCTCCAGCCAGGAGTCCTTCGGCCGCGGCACCAGGATGGTCCGCTCCAGGTCGACCCCGGCCTCTGCCGCCGCCTCGACGCCGAAGTCTTCCACCCCGACGACGGCGGTCCACTCCCCCGCCGCCGAGGGCCCCGCGAGCAGCAGCATGGCCAGCGACAGCGAGTCGGCCGCGTACGTCCCGCCGGCCCGAAGCTGCACCACCCCACCGAGCGCCTCGTGCGTCGCAAGCTCCGCGCCGATGCCCGGCTTCTGCTCCAGCCGTCGCACCTTCGACCGAAGCTGCTCGATCTGAGCCAGCTTCTGGTGTCGCTCAATCCCCGCTACCACTCCCACTCAATGAGTATCGAACATTTGTTCGAACGGAGCAACCCCGCCGAGGCGTCACTCCCGCTGGCCGAGACGTCGCTTACGTCGGCCGAGCGGGCATTGGAATGCCATCTCGACCGACGTAGGTGACGCCTCGGCAGGGGTCAGCCGCGAAGCGCGGAGGCGAGGTAGGCGAGGCGGGGGTAGTCGGAGGTGGGGAGGGCGGTGACGGTGGTCGTCTTGGCCACCGCGATCTTCCAGTAGGTCGCGCCGGCGACGACCAGGAAGTCGGCCTTTGACGAACCATCACCGGACAGGGGCGTCGTGATCAGCTCGGGTACGCCGAAGGCCCGGAGGGCGGCGATGACCGGGGAGCTCTCCTCGAGGGCGGCGCGGGCGGCGGCGACGAGGCCACCGTGGGCGTCGGGGACGGCGTTGACGCGCAGGGTCTGGATGCGCGGCTCGGCCTCTGGCGAGAGCATGACCTCGATGTCGTAGCGGCCCTTCTCGGCCGGCACCACGGCCAGCGCGACACCCATCGCGCGGGAGAAGTAGCCGTAGGGCGCGCCGCCCAGCGGCAGTCCGACCTTGGCGCGCGCCTGGGTGATCTGGACGCGCCGGGCGGCATCGGGCGCGTCGAGCTCGACGTTGTCGGCGAACAACGACGGCAGCGCGAACACCTCAGCACCCGCAGGATCGAAGGTACGCAGCCGCTCGACCGCAGCCTCCAGCGCCGAGTCGAGCCGCGGCAGCAGGCCCTTGACCACCGTCGAGAACCGGTGCGGACCACCATCGGCGAGCTCGTCGGAGACCAGCGAGCGCAGCGCGGTCATCGCGGTCGGGGAGGCACCGGCGTACGTGCTGTTCGACAGCGTGATGACGCCCAACCCCGTCGCCGGGTGCCAGACCATCCGCGAGCCGTAGCCGGGGTAGCCGCCGGAGTGGTGGACGATCTGCCCGAGCCGGCTGTCATGGTCGACCATCAGGCCATAGCCGTAGCCCACAGCGACCGCGCCAACCCCCGCCTCGGCACCGGAGAACCCCAGCGAGGCAGACACCGAGCCGAACCGGTGCAGCTGCTGCATCTCCCGCCGCGACGCCTTCGACAGCGGATGCCCGTCGGCGGCGGAGGAGGAGAAGGCGCCCACGAACCCGCCGACCCAACGCGCCAGGTCGGCGACCGAGGAGTGCAGACCCCCCATCGCGGCGAACGACCCGGACGGCACCGACGGGATCGCGGCCCACGTCGGCGGACCCTCGAGCCGGTCACCGGCCCACGCCGGATGCAGCGGCAGCACATGACCCGGCACTCGGTTCGGCACCGCGTCGGGCGAGTAGGCCGAGGAGGTCATCCCCAGCGGCGCCAGCAGCTCGTGCTCGACGAAGTCCCGGTTCGCGCCCTCAGGAGACGAACCACCGACGACGTTCTCGATCGCGCGCCCGAGCAGCGCATAGCCGAGGTTGGAGTACTCGAACCCGACCCCCGGCTCCTGCCCGGTCGAGAAGCCTCCGTCGAGGAACGTCCCGAAGTCGTCGTAGGACAGCGACTCCTGCCGGTCGCCCCACGGGTCGTCGGTCGGCAGCCCGGCCGACATCGAGAGCAGCAGCCGCAGCGTCACCGCCGGCGAGTCGGCGGAGTAGGGCGCCTGGTCGACGAGCTCGGGCACGTACTGCGCGATCGCCTCGTCCAGGTCGACCAGCCCGCGGTCGCGCAGCAGCAGCACCGCGGCCGCCGTGAACGACTTCGACATCGACGCGATCCGGAAGACGCTCTCGGCCGTCGGTGCCGGACCGCCCTCGGTCGTCGCCCCGAACGCGCCGGAGTGGAGCAGCTCCGAGCCGCGTACGACTCCATAGGCCAGGCCCGGAGTCAGGTTCTCCTCGAAGCGCTGCTGGAAGAGCTCGTCGACGACGGAGGTGTTCAGGCTCATACAGGCGTTCCTTCGGTGGCAGAAGTTGCTCGACGCCTTGCAGCCTAGAGGGCCACAGTTGCACCGTCAGCGCAACACCCACGCCGTGCCGCCGCATCGAAGAGGCAGAGGTCCCGGACAGAAGCGGGCCCAGACGGAGGACAGCATGGACACAGACTTCGACGAGTACGTGGTGACGCGCAGCGGCGCGCTGCTGCGGCTCGCCTACCTGCTGACCGGTGACGGTCACCGCGCCGAGGACCTCGTCCAGGACACCCTGGAGCGCTTGTGCCGACGCTGGTCGCGGATGACCCACGTCGTCGACCCGCATGCGTACGCCCGCAAGATCCTGCTCAACCAACACCTGAGCTGGCGGCGCAAACGTTCCTCGAGCGAGCTCGTCGTCGCCGACCTGCCGGAACGAGCCGGCGAGGACGAGACAGAAGCAGTCGGCGTACGTCACCTGCTCTGGCAGCGCATCGGCGCACTGCCTCCGCGGCAGCGCGCTGTCGTGGTCCTTCGCTACTACGAGGACCTTGCCGATGCCGATATCGCCGAGGCGCTCGGCATCTCCGCAGGCACCGTACGCAGCAACGCCATGCGCGCTCTCACCAAGCTGCGCAGTCACCCCGACCTCATGTCCGCCACCCTTGCCGAGGAGTCACGATGACCACCGACCTCGATGACCTGATCCGCGCCACCCTCGCCGAGCGCGCCGAGGACGCCCCTGCCGCCGGGCGAGTGATCGCCCGTGCGCCACGTCCGGGCGCCGCCCGCCGCACCACCGTCCGCCGCCGTTGGACCCGCGGTCTCGCCGTGGCCGGTCTCGCCGGCGCCCTCGCCGTCACCGGCGCCGTCCTCGCGCCCCGGCTCCTTCCGGGCGAGACCCCGTTCGAGCCGGCGATGAGCTTCGCCTATGACGGGGTGCCGCGTTCGGCCGAGGCCTACCGGCTCGTCCTCGACGCACCCGGGTGGATCGTGCCCGGGTTCGACGGCTCGGTGACCGACGCCTCCCACATCGGTGGCATCCGCTACCAGCCGTCAGGCAGCGGACCTCGAGCCCCTCGCCTCGACATCGGCTGGGGAGACAGCTCTACCTACCAGGAGGCGCTGCGATTCGCGGGCTCGTTCAACACCGGCGCCGACGGCATCAGCGAACTGCCGATCGAGGTCCTCGGCCAGGAGGCGACCTACTGGAGCCACGTGGGAGGGAAGGACGTCGGCGACCGCGATGTCGAGACCGACAAGGTCGCGCTGACAGCGGATGCCTTCCGTGTCGTGCTGCCGGTCAAGGACGGCCACTACCAGGTGATCACCGGCACCGGCATGTCGAAGACGGAGTTCGAGGAGCTCCTCACCCAGCTGCGCTGGGTGGACCAGGCTGAGTTCGACGCCGCCCTGCCCGACCGATATCTCACCGCCGAGGAACGAGCGGCAACGATCGAGCAACTGCTCGCCGGCGTACCTCTTCCGGAGCGCTACGACGAGCACCGGCTCACCAGCCTCCAGCCGAACCGATACCACCTGGCACTGGACCTCGCGCGTGGCGCGTCCTGCGTCTGGCGCGACGAATGGCGGGCCGCCCGCGAGTCCGGCGACCAAGAGCGCGTGACGCACGCCGAGGACGTACTCCACCAGGCTGGGGACTGGCCGATGGACCAGGCACTCGACGGCAACGACACCGGCGACCTCCTGGATCAGGCATCGACCGTTCTCGACGGTTCCGAGCGCTTCCGCTGCGACTGATCAGTCCCGAAGCGGCTCATGCGCACGTTCCTCGGTAGCAGGTTGCTCGACGCGTTGCAGCCTAGCCACGGAAGGCACCGCAACCGTGGCAAGACAGATCAAGATACAGAGAACACCGCTCGCCAGGAACACCGGTCGTGTCCCGAAAGACTCCCCCAGCGGCCCGTACATCAGCTGTCCGATCGGCATCGCGATGTAGGACCCGAGCATGTCGTAGGACCACGCCCGCGACTGCATCTCCTCGGGCACGTTCTCCATCATCGCGAGGTTCCAGCCGAGGCTGAAGATCTCGATCCCGGCGCCGGCGACGGCCATCGCGATGACGAAAGGCACGGTCTCCGGCCACAGACCGAGCGCGATGAACGGCAGCCCCATCAGCGTGACGCCGAGCATCCCGGCCCGCAGCGGATACCGGAGGGTCAGCCGCATCAGCACGAACGTCATGACCAGGATCCCGATCGCCTGGGCCGAGTTGCCCAGCCCCCAGCCGTGGACCCCCAGCGAAGAGGATTTGGCGTACGCCGGTCCCAGCACCTGCATCCCGCCGGACCACATCGTGTTGATCACCATGAAGGCGAGCACGACGACCCACAGCCAGGTGGTGGAACGAACGTACGTCCATCCCTCGACCAGGTCTGCGATGGCCGACGTCTTCGGGCCCGTCTTGTCGCGACGCGGGATCCGCACCGGCAGCAGGAAGATAGCGGCGAGGAGCCAGGTCAGCGCGTCGATCGCCAGTGCCCAGCCGGCACCGACCCCGACGACCAGGACGGCCGCGGCCGACGGCCCGAGGATCGTCAGCGCGCCTCGCGACATCGACAGCAGCAGGTTGGCCGGCTGCAGGTCCTTCTTCGCGACCAGCTGCGGCACCATGCCCTGCATCGCCGGGTACGCCATCGCCGACATGGTGCCGTTGACCGCTTCGAGGACGATCAGCATCCAGATCTCGGCGCTGCCGGTGATGATCAGCCCGGCGGCCACAGCCTGGGTGAGCGCCGAGGACAGATTCGAGATCTGCAGGACCAGCCGCCGCGGGAACCTGTCGGCGATCACACCTCCGACCAGCAGGAAGATGACCATCGGGATGGTGTGTGCCGCCACGACGGCACCCAGCGCCGACGCCGAGTCGGTGACCTCCAGCACCGCGAAGGCCAGCGCGATGTGCGACATCGAGGTGCCGGCCATGTTCACGAACCGCGACGCGAAGAACCACCCGAAGTCGCGGTCCTTCAGGACGAAGAGGCTCTCCTTGATGCTCACTGGTCCTCACCCATCACGAAGGCGGAAGCGGTCAGGTTCACGTGGATCGTGCCCTCCGTACGCGGCGGACGAGCGTTGTCGTGGAGCAGGCCGCTCGCCTCCCGGACGAGGTCGTGGACCCGCTGCCAAACATCGGGGTCGACCCACATCTCTGCGTCCGAGACGATGGCCGGTCCGTCGGCGCGCAAGCGGCGGCGGCGTACGAGCTCCTCGGCGATCGCGCGGGTGTGGACCTCGTCGTCCTCCCTGGACGGCGGCCCCTGGGCGGCGTCACGGCGCCAGATGTACCGATACCGCTTCGCGACCCCACCGCGGATCCTCTCCTCGCTCGCGACCTCGATCAGCCCGGCACTCTCGAGCAGCCGGAGATGGTAGGAGGCGTTGGCATGCGTCAGGTCGAGCTCGCGCGCCACCTCCGCAGCCGACAGCTCCGCACCCGTCAGCAGTGACAGCATCCGGAGCCGCAGCGGGTGCCCGGCTGCCCGCAGCCGCGAGATCTCCTCGTCCACCCGAACCTCCCAAGAGTTGTTTGGGAGTGAGTCTGGTGAGGCCGGGCAGAACCGTCAATGAGTTATTCGGGTCGCGCCTAAACCGATAATGGCTGCTGTGCGTCATCCAGGCGTGAGCCGAGAAGAATTCACCGACTTCTACGTCGGCGCCAAAGACCGCTGTCTGCGTGCGGCGATCGCGACCGGCATGGATCCCGGCCGGGCCGAGGAAGCGACCGCCGAAGCCTTCGCGCGCGCCTGGTCGCGCTGGCCGACGGTCAGACTGGCCAACTCCCCGGCGGCATGGGTCGTTCGCACCGCGGTCAACGTCGACATCTCCTGGTGGCGCAAGCGCCGCCGCGAGCTGACCGTTCCCGAGACCCCCGAAGAGCTCCCCCGCCACGGCTCCGACGGCGACACCGACCACGACCTGTTGGAGGCCGTACGCCGGCTGCCACCGCGTCAACGGGAGGTGGTCGCGCTGCGCTACTTCCTCGACCTCGATGCCGAGACGACCGCCGACGAGCTCGGCATCGCTCGCGGCACCGTCTCCGCCACTCTCCACCACGCGCTCAAGACTCTGCGGCTGCAGCTGACCAACCCCGAAGGGATGCTGTCATGAACGACATCGAGACCTTGCTGCGCAACAGCAGTCGCCAGACCCTGGACGTCTCTACCGCCGAGATCCTGCGCCGCGGCGACCGGATGCGTCGCCTCCGTCGCGGGTCGAAGACGGTCGCCGCCGTCGCCGCCTTCTCGCTCGCCGGGGTCATGGCGTACGTCGCGATCCCCGATCGGCTGATCGACTCGAACATCGCCACCCCGGAACCGTCGACGTCGGACGCACCCCAGCAGAAGACTCCGGTCGACTGGTCGGGCAAGCCGACCAATCTGACTCCCGAGGAGCTCAACACCCTCACCGATCGGTGCCTGATGACGGCCTGGGCCGATGTGGAGCTCTTGTACGGCTCAGCCCCCGAAGCGGACAATGCCATCGACCCCGATGAGGTCCAAGAGATCCCGGCGGGCACCTGGCCGTTCCTCGCCGAGAAGCGTGGATCGACGGCGATGGCGATCTTCGACGGCTCCGACTATGAGGTGACCTGCTCCACGGTGCAAGTCCCCGGGCGGGACGCCGACAGCGAGCCCGATCTCGCGGGGGCATTCGGCCAACCCCAGGTCTGGGGCACCTTTGCGGAGACCGGGCCATGGGAAGACTTCTCCCGTGGGGGAACGGGCGATGGCACGGAGTTCATGCTCCCCCTGCCGAAGAAGATGAACGTCACCAAGGTGGTCTTCGTCTCGAGCGGGGAGGACATCCCGGCGACCATCGTCAACGGCGTGGCGGTCGCTTGGACGGACCACCGGGTCGCCGTCGAGTCAGCAACGTTCCGCGCGTACGACGCCAACGGCAAGCGCGTCCACTAGGGCCGGCTGACGTACCTCTCCGCCGCCGCCCGCGGCTTGTCCCCGAGCCCGTCGATGCCGATGAGGCTCGGGAGCAGGCTGCGGTCGGTGCTGAGCGCCTTGAAGAGCGTCGAGACGGTGATGCCGTGCTCGGGGCGGTGGACGACGACGATCTCGTCGCCGGCCTGCAGCTGCCCCTCCTCGAGGACGCGGAGGTAGGGCCCCGGGCGCGCCTCGGCGGTGAACTTCTTGACCCACTGGGTGTTGTCGTAGCCCGAGACGCCCATCCAGTTCTTGAAGTCGTTGCACGGCGTACGCACGCTGCAGATCTGCAGCAGCACCGTCCCGATCCGCCACTGCTCGCCCACGAGAGCCGCGTTGATGTCGATCCCCTCGGTGGTGAGGTTCTCGGCGAACTGCCCGTCGCGAAGCGTCACGCCCAACCGCGAGCCCCACATGTCGAGGTCCTCGCGGGCGAAGGCGTAGACCGCCTGCTCCTCGCCGCCGTGGTGGCGCCGGTCGGTCTGGGTGTCGGTGATGATGCCCTCCTTGCCGACCGTCACCGGCTCGGGCGTGGCGAACTTTTCGATCGAGGTGGCGCCCACCTCCGCCCACTCGGCGGGCTTGGACTGACCGATGTTGACGCTTCGCACGATGGGCATGGCGCAGATTCTCCAGTCCGCGCCGGGTTCAGGCACGCGAGTTTCTCAGTCCTGGACCGCCTTCGCGACCGAGATCATCGCGGTGATCCAGTCCTTGTCGGGGGTCTGGTTGTCCTCCAGCTCGCCCTTGACGTTGACGACCAGCCGCAGCACCGCCCAGGCCCGAGCCCGGTTCTCGTCGAGCTCGGCGGCGTCGACGAGGGCGAAGAATCGATCGCGTACGCCGTCGCGGATCCGCCCCGCATACTCCTCGAAGCGGTTCCACAGCATCGGCGCGAGCTCGTAGTGCGGGTCGCCGGAGAGGGGCTTCGGGTCGATCACCAGCCACTCCTCGCGGTCGGCTCGCAGGACGTTGTCGAAGTGCAGGTCGGTGTGGATCAGCTTCCCGTCGGTCGCCTCGTCGGCGGCGAAGTCGCGGGCGATCGCGCGGGCCTGCTCGACCATCCGCGGCGGCACCGGAAGCCGTCGCTCCGACTCCCCCAGCTCGCTCGCCCAGCGTGCGGCCTGTGCCGACAACGTACGCAGCTGCGGCGGAGCCGGCACGTGCAGCCGCCGGTAGAAGTCGCCCACGATCTCGCACGCCTGCACGTCCCAGAGCTCCGAGAGGTCCTCGGGGTGCAGCCGTTCCAGCAGCAGCGCGAAGCGCTTCGGGTCCGCCCGGAGAAGGCGTACGGCACCCCGGCCGCCCCAGGTCTGCAGCGCCAGCGCCTCGTGCTCGGCCTCCCAGTGCGGCCAGCCGATCTTCAGCACCGCGGCCTCGTCATCGGCGGTCCGCACCGGCACGACCAGGGCGGTGTTGCCGTGGGTCGCCTCTCCGTCGGGCCTCAGCGACCACTCCTCGAGCAGGTCGCGGAGCAGGCCGGAGAGCCGGTCGAGCCACGCTGCCCAGTCGGGACCGTTCGCCGCGAGCGCCACGAAGGAGTCTGGCAGCGGCGTCACGCGAGCCACCTTAATCCGCTTCCCAACCCCGGACGGATCGGGCAGGTTGTGCCCATGTCACTTCCAGAGTCGATGGGGACCAAAGGTGTTCCCTACCCGCCCGAGCGCTACGACGGCGAGGCCGGTGAGGTCTCGGCGTTCTACCGCCCCGACACCACCCCGCCCGACCTGTCCTACCCCAACGGCGTGAAGGTCGACTATCTCGCAACCGGAGCTACGACCGCGGGTGACTACGGGCTCTACCGCTGGCACTTCGGTCCCAACGAGACCGGCCCCGGGCCCCACTTCCACCGGGCCGTGGCCGAGTCGTTCTACGTGCTGACCGGGACCGTGCGGATCTACAACGGCGAGGAGTGGATCCCGGCCGGCGCCGGCGACTTCGTGCACGTGCCGGTCGGCGGCCTGCACGGCTTCCGCAACACCACCGACGAGCCCGCCTCGATGCTGCTCCACTTCACCCCGGGCGCGCCGCGGGAGGGCTACTTCGAGGGGCTGCGCGAGCTCGCCGAGGGCACCGAGCTCGGCCCGGACGAGATGGCCGAGTTCTACAAGCTCCACGACAACTACTGGGTCGACTGAGCGACCTTCAGGGCCGCGATCCCCATCCGGACGATCGGGCTGGTGGTGTCGGCTCCGATCGCGGGGTCGTCCAGCCCGATCCACGCGGCGTAGTCGGTGGTTCCGTCGACCTCCAGCGTGCCCAGCTCGCCCCCGACGATCCGTGCCTCGAAGACCACCCGGGTGGACTGATAGGGCCGGCGACCGGGGTCGAACGGCACCACGTACACGTCGGTCGTCAGCGGAGCCCCGACCTCGACGTCGTAGCCGGTCTCCTCCTTCACCTCGCGCATGACTGCCGCGGGCATCTGCTCGCCGTAGTCGACGCCACCACCCGGCAGCGTCCAGCCCGGGTCGTTGCGGTGGTTGCCGTTGAACCAGCTCAGCAGGATCCGCCCCGCGTCATCGACGATGACGGCGTACGCCGCCACCCGAGTGTCATAGTCGGTGAAGTGCATCACCGCGAGACTAGCGCGGACCGATCGGAAGTCAGTCGAAGACGAAGGCGGTCGCGTCCTTCGGGAACGAGGTCCAGGCCCGGATCCGCCGTGGATGCACCGCCGGCGTCCCCTCGATGTAGTGCTTCGCCTCGAAGATGTTCTCGCCGTACTCGGGATACTTCGCGTTGAGCAACCCCGCGATCTCCTCGGCTGTCGCGGGGGCGAAGGTCGTCGTCCGCACCTCCCCCTCGATAACGACCAGCTTCCACGGATCCGGCAGGTTCACCGTCACCTTCGGATGTTCGGCCGCGAGCCGCCGGTGCAACGTCTCCGGGCTGCCGCCGTAGACCAGCTTGTCCTCGAACCAGATCCCGTCCAGTGGCGTCACGTGCGGACTCCGCCCCGGCCTCTCGAACGCGAACCAGAACTGCTTCGCCTCGAGCAGTTGCTGACGTACGTCCTCCCACGCCAGCAGCTCGCTCGGCGTGCCGTACCCCTCCGGAAACCGAATCTGTTCTGTACGCATGTGCCTCACTCAACCACCGCCCGCCCCCGGCCGACCCGACCGTTCTTGCGCATAACCGGTGCTGTGATGAACTAGCCGGCATGCATTTTCGGGCTGCACTCTTGATCGTCCTGATCGCTGCCACGTCGGCCTGCGGAGTCGGCTCGGGGCCGGTGACGACGGACGCACCGACGCCGTTCTCGGCGTCCTCGACCTCGACGCCGGAGGGGTTCACCGCCGCCGAGTGTCGGGGCGCCATCGGTGGGAAGCGGGTGATCTTGAGGCTGGACGTGCCGAAGGAGTTCGAGCCGGAGTCCACCGGCCCGACCGACCAGACCCCTAGCGGCCAGTGCACCTGGCGTACGTCCGAGGATCGCTTCTTCAGCGTCCGGGTCGGCGAGAAGGAGTCGCTCGCGGACAAGAACGACGAGCTGAAGGAGTTCGAGGACAGCGGCGGTGACGACGACGTCAAGGACGTCACCCACGACGCCCCGACGGACACCTTCGGCGACCTGGAGGGCGAGCGGCTCAGCTGGTGGTCCTACTCCGACGGCACCCCCTTTGACTGCGTCTACGTGCAGGCCAACGGCATCCGCGTGTTCTGGCAGAACCCCGACGACATCGACCAGCGGCTCGACGACCTCGAGGCTGTTCTCGACAGCATCGAGCTCATCCGCTCCTGACCGGCGCCACCATGGCTCGGCTGCCACTCACGACGATCAGCACCACGAGCATCACCGGCACGATCAGCGTCCACATGGTCGGGAGCAACCCCGCGACACAACCGATCGCCGTGATCATGAACCCCGTCCGAGGCCTGCGGGGCAGCAACAGCGTGCCGACCAGGACGAGCACGCCCCCGCCGACGAGCGTGCCGAACCAGAAGGCAAGACCGCCGTCCCCGCTGCGTACGACCCGAACGGTCTCTGCCGCTCCCGCCGCGAGCAGCAGGCAGCCGAGGAACAGCCCGTACCACCACACCCAGCCACGGGCGCCCGAGCGCTCCATCGGATCGCATTCGCGTCCTCTCCCGTCTCGTCGCCCCCGGGAAAGGCTGCCTACCATCGAGCGTACGGCGTAGCGGCTCCGGCGACTCGACCAGCGGGGCTTTACTTCTTCCCGGCACCCTTGTCGGTGGAGGGCTGAGTGGTGGAGAGAGCGGCGACGAAGGCTTCCTGGGGAACCTCGACGCGGCCGACCATCTTCATCCGCTTCTTGCCCTCCTTCTGCTTTTCCAGCAGCTTGCGCTTACGCGAGATGTCGCCGCCGTAGCACTTGGCGAGGACGTCCTTGCGGATGGCACGGATGGTCTCGCGGGCGATGACGCGGGCGCCGATGGCGGCCTGGATGGGCACCTCGAACTGCTGCCTGGGGATCAGCTCGCGCAGCTTGCCGACCATCATGACCCCGTAGGAGTACGCGGCTTCGCGGTGGACGATCGCGGAGAACGCGTCGACGGGCTCGCCCTGGAGCAGGATGTCGACCTTGACCAGGTCGGCGGCCTGGTCGCCGCTGAACTCGTAGTTCAGCGAGGCGTACCCCTTGGTCGAGGACTTGAGCTGGTCGAAGAAGTCGAAGGCGATCTCGCCCATGGGGAGGACGTAGCGCATCTCGACGCGGTCCTCGGAGAGGTAATCCATGCCGCCGAGGGTGCCGCGCTTCTTCTGGCACAGCTCCATGATCGTGCCGATGTAGTCGGACGGCGAGAGGATGGTGGCCTTGACGACCGGCTCGCGCACCTCGCGGATCTTGCCCTCGGGGAACTCCGACGGGTTGGTGACGATGTGCTCGGAACCGTCCTCCATGATCACGTCGTAGACCACGTTGGGAGCCGTCGAGATGAGGTCGAGGTTGAACTCGCGCTCGAGACGGTCGCGGGTGATCTCCATGTGCAGCAGACCGAGGAACCCGACGCGGAAACCGAAGCCGAGCGCCCCCGACGTCTCCGGTTCGTACGTCAGCGCCGCGTCGTTGAGCTGCAGCTTGTCGAGCGCCTCGCGCAGCACCGGGTACTGGTCGCCGTCGATCGGGTAGAGCCCCGCGAAGACCATCGGGTTGGGGTGGGAGTAGCCGCCGAGCATCTCCTTGGCCGGACGGTTGTTGCCGGTGACGGTGTCACCCACGCGCGACTGGCGTACGTCCTTCACGCCGGTGATCAGGTAGCCGGTCTCGCCGACGCCGATGTGATCGGCCTTGACCGGCTCCGGGCTGATCACACCCAGCTCGAGCATCTCGTGGACCGCGTTGGTCGACATCATCTTGATCTTGTCGCGGTGGGTCAGCTTGCCGTCGAAGACCCGGACGTAGGTGACCACGCCGCGGTAGGTGTCGTAGACCGAGTCGAAGATCAGCGCCCGTGCAGGAGCATCCGGGTCGCCGACGGGCGCCGGCACCTGCTTCACGATCTCGTTGAGAAGATTCTCGACGCCGAGACCGGTCTTGGCAGAGGTGAGCAGGACGTCCGAGACGTCGCAGCCGACGAGGTTGGCCAGCTCCTCGGCGTACTTCTCGACGTTGGCCGACGGCAGGTCGATCTTGTTGAGCACCGGGATGATCTGCAGGTCCGCACCCATGGCGAGGTAGAGATTCGCCAGCGTCTGCGCCTCGATGCCCTGCGCGGCGTCGACCAGCAGGATCGCGGCCTCGCACGCCTCGAGCGACCGGGAGACCTCGTAGGTGAAGTCGACGTGGCCCGGGGTGTCGATCATGTTGAGGATGTACGTGCCCGGCTCGGCGCCGGCGTCGTTGCCCTCCGCCACCGTCCACGGCATGCGGACCGCCTGCGACTTGATCGTGATGCCACGCTCGCGCTCGATGTCCATGCGGTCGAGGTACTGCGCCTTGGCCTCACGCTCGCCGACGACACCCGTCAGCTGCAGCATCCGGTCGGCCAGCGTCGACTTGCCGTGGTCGATGTGGGCGATGATGCAGAAGTTGCGGATGATCGCCGGGTCGGTGGACCCAGGCTTCGGCGCGGAGTTCGTGGGCACGGGCTGCTTTCGCTCTGTGTCTCTTGAGGGGGACGTACGTCTTCTTTCGATTGTCCCACGGTCAGTACTGATGGAACCAAAGCGGCAGCTGCACCGACTCGCCCGGGCAGGTCACGTTGCGGTCGCGGCCGTCCTCGAGCCACTGAACCATCACCGCGGCACCGCCCTGGAACATCCACTCGCCACCGCACCGCTCCAGGGCCGCGGCCCGCGATGCCTCGCCCGCCGGGCGCCACTCGGGCAGCTGCAGCTGCAGGTCGCCGACGATCGGCGTCCACAGGCCCTCGATCGAGTAGACCCCGACCCGCTTCCCGGCGTCCTGATAGCCGGCCAGGGCTCCCTTGACCACCGCCTGGTTGGCCTCGATGTTGTCGGTCCACTCCCAGACCGCGACCGGCTCGACGTCCATCCAGACCGAGGGCGACTCCAGGCCGGCGCGCTCCATCGCCTCGAGATTCCAGACCGCCTGCTGGTAGCCGACGTTGGTCAGCCGGCCGATCTTCGTGTCCGGGTCGCCCGGCCCTTCGCCGCCGTACTCGCGGATCGTGGCGGCACGGGGGTAGGAGGTGACCGCATAGGCCGAGGTCATCACCTTGTTCTTCTTGGCCCACTCGACCTGCGAGGCCAGGCACGGGTTGGGGGTGAACGCCGGGCCGTTGGTGAGCCCGATGACCACGTACTCCGCCGAGGCGAGCGGCATCGGCAGCCCCAGCGTCCGACGCTCCTTGATGCCCATCCCTTCGGGACACTGCGGCCAGCTCAGGTCACCGCCCTCGACGATCCCGCGATCGTCGGCGGGCGGGACGGACGGGATCTCCAGCGACTCCGGCGCGCGTGGTGGCACGCTCGCCGACGTCTCGGGCGACGGGCTCGCGGGCATCGACGGCGAGGCGGACTCGGCCTCGGCCGGGGGCTCGGCGGCGCAGCCGAACAGCACCGGCGCCGCCAGGAGCAGCAGCACAGCGGCGAACAGGTTCTTTCTTGCCCACATCACCGCAGATACTGCCACCCGCATCCCAGCGGGTCACACCTGCGCGAAGTCGTCCCCCATCACCGGGCGGATCTCGATCGGCTCCCCGAGGACCGCGACGATCCGCGAGACGATGTCGATGGCGCGCTCCTGGCTGGCCACGTCGATGACCGCGAAGCTGGCCAGCACCTCCTTCAGCTCGGCGAAGGGACCATCGGTCGCGACCGGACCGTTCTCGCTCGGCCGCACCGTGACCGACACGGCCGGGTGCCCCAGGCCCTCGGTGCTGATCAGCTCTCCGTTGGCGACCAGCTCCTCCTCGAACTTCTGGTACTCCGCGAACGCCGCGAGCGCCTCCTCGGAGGCCGTGTCGGAGGCATCCCACGCCTCGGTGGGCGTGTAGCCCAGCATCAGGTATTTCATGCCTCGAAACTAGACCCCCGAAACTAGGCTCTGTCGGCATGACCGGACCGGCGGCGCTCGAGGACCTGCTGCGGACCGAGGCGCCGTACGTCCTGAGCGCCCTGGTCCGCCGCTTCGGACGGTTCGAGGCCGCCGAGGACGCGGTCCAGGAGGCGCTGCTGGACGCCAGCGTCCAGTGGGCGCGCGATGGCGTCCCGGAGAACCCGCGCTCCTGGCTGACCAGGATCGGCTACCGGCGGATGGTGGATCTGCTCCGCTCCGAGCAGGCGGCCCACCGCCGCGAGCTCCAGGTCGGCATCGCCGAGGTGGTCACTCCGGCCGGCCCGGCGGCGGAGACCGACGACAGCCTGGCGCTGTTGCTGCTGTGCTGTCATCCGGCGCTGTCGCGGACCGGGCAGGTGGCGCTCACGCTGCGCGCTGTGGGCGGGCTGACGACGACCGAGATCGCCCATGCGTACGGCGTCCCGGAGAACACCATGGGCACCCGGATCAGCCGTGCGAAGCAGACGCTGCGAAAGGCCGGCGCCCGGTTCACGCCGCCCGGGGAGGCCGAGCGCGCCGACCGGATCGGCGCCGTGCTCGAGGTGCTCTACCTCGTCTTCAACGAGGGCTACACCGCCACTGCCGGCTCCGAGCTGGGCCGCGTCGACCTGGCGCAGGAGTCGATCCGGCTGACCCGGATGCTCGCCCGGATCGCTCCCGGCGAGCCCGAGGTCGCCGGCCTGCTGGCGCTGATGCTGCTCACCGAGGCGCGGCGGCTGGCACGCACCGACCCCGACCTCGGCCTGGTGCCGCTGGCCGAGCAGGACCGCTCCCGGTGGGACCGCGCGCTGATCGAGGAGGGGCTGGCCGTGCTGGAGGAGGTGTGGGGACGGGGTGATCCCGGGCCCTTCCTGCTCCAGGCGGCGATCGCCGCGGTCCATGCCCACGCGGAGTCCGCCGCGGACACCGACTGGCACGAGATCCTCGGCCTCTACCTGCTGCTGGAACGTACGCTGCCGACCGCACCGGTACGCCTGGGCCGCGTGGTCGCGGCCGCTCATGCGTTCGGCCCGGTGGTCGGCCTGCAGTTGCTGGACGAGCTCGACGCCGAGCACGGCCTCGCCGGCGATCCGCTGACCGCGCAGCGGGTCCTGGCGGTGCGGGCGCACCTGCTGGACCAGCGGCGCGATCCCTCCGCAGCCGCCCAGTTCCGGGCGGCTGCGGAGCTGACCGCCAACGAGGCCGAACGCGACTACCTGCTCCGACGCGCGGATCAGACCCGCGTCATCGTCGACTCGTAGCCGCCCTGGCCGGCGTAGTCCCACTCGCCCGTCATGACGTCGCCGGTCTCGTCGAAGGTGCCGACGAACTTCACCGGCGAGCCCTTCTCCCCGCCCCAGATGGTGAGGGTGTCGCCGTCGAGCTCGTAGACGTAGTCGAGGGTGGCGCCGGTGTTGTCGTAGTAGCGCGAGTGCACGTCGGCGCTGGGCTCCTCACCGAAGGGGCGCAGGTTGCCGATCACCTCGATCCCGGTCGTGACCTGCCCGAACTGCTCCAGCCGTACGTCCTGCAGCAGGAAGTAGCCGCCTTCCATCCAGTGGTAGGTGACATCGCCCTCCGCGCCGCCGGTCACCTTCCAGGTGCCGATGAGCCGGTCCAGGGCGCGGACGCCGGCGCTCGGTGCGGGCAGTGCAGGCATGGCGTACTCGTCGTTCATGATGTCGCTCCTCGTGTGCGGCCGGCGTCTCCGGCCTTCACACCTCTCTCGGAGCCCACCCGGCGTTCTCGACATCCGGGTGAAAGAAATTTTTCTTTCACCCGGGGACGGCACCCTTCGCGTACGTGTTCACCGACACGACCCGCGGAACTCACCGGTCGTTCCGCCGGAATCGGCAGGTTTGGCCCATGACCCCACTCAACCGCCGCTCCGTCCTCGGCCTCGGTGCCGCCGCCGGTGCCGGACTCGTCATCCCCACGACCGCAGCAGCCGTCCACGCCGCCCCCGCTTTCGTCCGCGGCAACCGCCCGACCCTCACCCACGGAGTCCAGTCCGGCGACGTCGGCGCTCGCGGCGGCGTCCTGTGGAGCCGCGCCGACAAGACCTCACGCCTGGTCGCGGAGATCTCGGCCGACGAGTCCTTCCGCCGGGCCCGCCCGGTCAGCGGGCCGGTGGTGACCGCGAGGAGCGACTTCACCGGGGAGCTGAAGGTCCGCGGCCTCGAGGCTGGGCGCGACTACTTCTACCGGATCCGTGCCGTCGACCCCGACGACCCGCGACGCGGCAGCGCCTGGGAGCTGGGCCGGCTGCGTACCGCCCCGGCGCGCCGCGAGGACATCCGGTTCCTGTGGTCCGGCGACATCGCCGGACAGGGCTGGGGCGCCAACCCCGACTTCGGTGGCTTCCGGATCGCGCCCGCGATGGCGGCGCGCGAGGCCGACTTCTTCCTGAGCTCCGGCGACAACGTCTACGCCGACGGCCCGCTCACCTCGACGGTGACCCTCCCCGACGGACGGGTCTGGAACAACATCGTCACCGAGGAGAAGCACAAGGTCGCCGAGACGCTGGCCGAGTTCCGCGGGCAGTACGCCTACAACCTGCTCGCCGACAACTGGCGCGCGTTCCTCGCCCAGACGCCGATCGTGGCGCAGTGGGACGACCACGAGGTCACCAACAACTGGTACCCGGGCGAGATCCTCTCCGACGACGGCCGCTACACCGAGCGCCGCGTCGACGTCCTCGCGGCCCGGGCGAAGCAGGCCTTCCACGAGTACATCCCGGTCGGCGACGCCTCCCCCGACCCCGACGGCCGGATCTACCGCAAGCTCTCCTACGGCCCGCTGATGGACCTGTTCGTCCTCGACATGCGCACCCACAAGGACGCCAACACGACCAACGCCGAGACGAGCGCCGACGGCGGTGTGCTCGGCGAGCGTCAGACCCGCTGGCTCCTGCGCGAGCTGGCCGCCTCCCGCGCCACCTGGAAGGTCATCGCCGCCGACCTGCCGATCGGCCTGGTCGTCCCCGACGGCACCCTGCAGGAAGGCATCTCCCAGGGCGACGGCGGCGCCCCGCTCGGCCGCGAGCTCGACATCGCCAAAGTCCTGACCGGGCTCAAGCGCCTCGGCATCCGCAACCACGTCTGGCTGACCGCCGACGTCCACTACACGGCCGCGCACTCCTACGACCCCGACCGCGCCGCCTACCAGGACTTCGACCCGTTCTGGGAGTTCGTCTCCGGCCCGCTCAACGCCGGTGCCTTCGGCCCCAACAAGCTGGACCCCACCTTCGGTCCGGCCGCCGAGTTCGTGGCCGCTCCCCCGGCCGCCAACGCCTCACCCGCCGACGGCTTCCAGTTCTTCGGCGAGGTCGAGATCGACGGACGTACGCAGCAGCTCACCGTCACCCTCCGCGACGTCGACGGCGGTGCGCTTTTTACGAAGACGCTGGACCCGAGTTTCCGTTAGGGTCTCCGGGCTAGGGCGTGTCTCTGTGCAGACACGCCCTAGCCGTCTCCCGTTCGGGCCCAGGAGGACCAGCAGACCATGAGCGAAATTCATGTCGTCCCCAAGGACATGAAGACATCCATCGGCATCGCCACGGACGCCGAGAGCGCCGTACGCAAAGCCGACTCCGCCGGCTATCTGAGCAAGGCGGGCGCTGCGGTCCCAGGGGCGGAGTCGGTCGGCTACATGTCCGATCTCGGCACCCGCTGGACCGATGAGACCAAGGCTGCGGCCGACAGCTCCCAGAAGCTCGCCGTGGAGATGCAGAAGGCTCTCGACGAGTTCGAGGCCGCCGACAAGGCCGCCGGCGACAAGGGCGGAAAGGTCATGGGCCCGAACTGATGGCGATCACGTTCGGCCAGGTCAAGACCTGGAAGGCGGCACCATTGGGTGACGCCGGCGACGGCCTCAAGGCCGACCTCCGCAAGCTGGAGACCAGCCGCGACGAGCTCGAGGCCAATGGCGTGGCCAAGTCGTGGACCGGTGTGGCCGCCGACGCTGCCCGCGGCCACCGCGACACTCTTGTGGCCCAGCTGAGCAGCCACATCACGGGCAAGCAGCAGATGCAGAAGGCGCTCTACGCCGCGGAACCGCAGGTCGAGGCCATCGAGCGTCTCGTCCAGGGCATCCTGGACAGGGCCAAGACCAACGAGTTCACCGTCGGTGACGACGGCTCGGTGACCAGCACCGCCACGCCGCCGACGTTCAAGAGCCGTTACGAGGCCGAGGAATGGGGCAACAGCCGCCAGTTCGTCGCCCAGGAGCTCGCCGACGACATCACCGACGCCCTTGCCAAGGCGGCCGGCGTCGACGTGATCCTCAGCGACGCCATCCCGACCGGCACCGTCCAGTCCCTCGACGACACCCGCGAGCAGCGCGGGACGGCCTCCCCCGAGGTCGCCGAGCGGTGGGCTCAGCTCACCGACGCCGAGCGCAAGGCGATCATCGACCAGAAGATCGAGGAGCTCGCCAAGGAGTACGGGGTCGACGTCGAGGACATCATCTGGGACGACACGATCTCCGGCAACGGGTCCTGGAGCGAGGACGAGAAGGCTGTACGCCTCAACCCGGACAGGCTCAGCGATCCCGACCTCCTGCACACCGTGGCCCACGAGATGCGTCACGCCCGGCAGTACGAGGCGATCGAGGACAACAACGACTTCCAGTTCTGGTGGGAGGACGACCCCTTCGACGCGCACGAGGAGGACGGCATCACCGAGAAGCAGGCCGAGGAGTGGGAAGAGAACTTCGACGACTACAAGAGCCCTGACCAGGACTTCGACGCCTACTACAACCAGCCCGTCGAGGCCGACGCCCGCAAGTCCGGTCGCGAATATCTCGACAACCTGACCGCCGCTGAGCTCGACCGTCTCCTGAAGGAGTCGAAATGACGACGTACGCCGATCTGGTCACCGCCTACCTCGACGCCCCCGGCCCCGAGACGCTGGCGCCGCTGCGCCGTGCGGTCCGCAACTCCGCCAACTTCACCGTCGACCTCGACCTCAGCGCCGTCGACAAGCTGCTCGACGAGGGCGCCTACGCCGAGGCCGCGGCCGCGCTGCGGGCACTCATGCCCGGGGCGATCTTCAGCCCGTCCGCCCACCTGCGCCTGGCGACGGCCCTGGAGCGCTCCGGTGAGGAGCGATCCGCCGCTCGCGAGCGCCAGGTCGCCAGCGCCGCCCTGCGGAGCATCCGGGCGACCGGCGACGGCACCCAGGAGCATCCCTGGACCGTGCTGCGGATCAACGACGAGTACGACCTGCTCCGCGCCCTCAAGAAGGTCCCCGGCCGCCAGGATCTCCTGGAGGCAGACGGGCGGCGTATCGACCGCCACACCTGCACCGACGGGACCCTCGTTCACTTCGACGCGACCGCGCTCGTCTGATGGCGATCACGTTCGGCCAGGTCAAGACGTGGAAGGCCGCACCGCTGGGTGACGCCGGCGACGGCCTCAAGGCCGACCTCCGCAAGCTGGAGACCAGCCGCGACGAGCTCGAGGCCAACGGCGTCGCCAAGTCCTGGACCGGGATGGCCGCCGACGCCGCCCGAGGTCATCGCGACAGCCTGGTCAAGAGCCTCAGCAGCCACATCACCGCCAAGCAGGAGATGCAGAAGGCGCTCTACACCGCCGAGCCGCAGGTCGAGGAGATCGAGCGTCTCGTCCAGGGCATCCTCGACCGGGCCAAGACCCAGGAGTTCACGGTCAGCGACGACGGCACGGTGACCAGCACCGCCACCCCACCGCAGTTCAAGAGCCGTTTCGAGGCCGAGGAGTGGGGCAACAGCCGTCAGAACGTCGCCCAGGAGATCGCCGACGAGATCGAGAAGGCCCTCGCCAAGGCCGTCGGTGTCGACGCGATCCTCGCCCGCGGCCTGCCGACGGGCATCGACGAGCAGGGTGACGAGTACGGCAACATCGACCCGGCCATCGCGGAGAAGTGGGAGACGCTCAGCATCGAGGAGCGCAAGGCCGTGCTGGAGGAGATGGTCAAGAAGATCGCCGCGGAGAGCGGCGTCGACATGCCCACCATCGACTGGGACGCCCTGGAGAACGACACCTGGGACGACAACAGCATCACCTACGGCTACTGGAGCGACGAAGAGCCCACGATGGCGCTCAACCCCAACGTGCTCGACGACCCCGGCCAGCTGATCAACACCGTCGCCCACGAGGTCCGACACGGCCGCCAGCACGAGGCCATCGACGACAAGAACGACTGGCAGTTCTGGTGGGAGGACGACCCCTTCGACGAGCACAAGGAAGACGGGATCAGCGAGGAGCAGGCCGAGGAGTGGGAAGAGAACTTCGACGACTACAAGAGCACCGACAACGGTGACTCCTTCGACGAGTACTACAACCAGCCCGTCGAGAAGGATGCCCGCAACTCCGGCCGCGACTACCTGAACAACCTCACCGAGGAGGAGTTCAACCGCCTCCTCGAGGAGTCGAAGTGACGACGTACGCCGACCTGGTCTCCGCCTACCTCGATGACCCCGGCCCCGAGACCCTCGGGCCGCTTCGCCGCGCGGTCCGCGGCTCGGCCAACTTCACTCCCGACCTCGACCTCGACTCGGTCGACAGGCTGCTCGCCGCGGGGTCGTACGCAGCGGCCGCCGCCGAGCTGCGGCGGGTCATGCCGGGGGCGATCTTCAGCCCCTCGGTCCACCTGCGGATGGCCACCGCGCTGGAGCAGTCCGGCGACGCACGGGCCGGCGCGCGCGAGCGGCAGGTCGCCGGCGCCGCGCTGCGCAGCATCCGCTCCACCGGCGACGGCAGCGAGCAACATCCGTGGTCGGTGCTGCGTATCAACGACGAGTACGACATGCTCCGAGCTCTCGACAAGGTCCGGGACCGACAGGACCTCGTCGAGACCGGGGGCCGTCGACTCGACCGCCTCACCTGCACCGACGGCACCGTCGCCTACTTCGACGTGTCCTCGTTCGCCTGACCGACCTCTCCAGAAGGACCGATGAAACCCCGAACGTACGTCCTCAGCGTCCCGATCATCGGCGTGCTCGCCGCCGCGCTCCTGGCCGGGTGCGCAAGCGACCCCGACCAGGACGGCTGCGACATCTCCGCGCTCGGGACGTCCGGCGGCTCGATCAGCCTGGCCGCCGCGGTCATGCCGTCGCGGGTCGACGCCGGCTCGCTGGTCACCGACCCCGAGGGGAAGTACGTCGTGGCCAGCTGCACCGACGGCACCTGCCGCTGGAACGCGGCCGGTGGTGCGTACGAGACGATCTCCGAGACGGGCTACGGCGCCATCAGCCCCGATCTCACGCTCGTCGCGCGGAAGGTCGGCTGCTCGGACATCGCGCTGGTCGAGGTGGACGGCGACAAGCAGGTCCAGCGGCTCGAGGGTCTGCCGAACCCGAAGGTCACCGACGCCAGCCCGGTCGGCGAGATCGCGTTCAGTCCCGACGGTCGGCTCGTCGCCGGTGCCGGGCTCGAGGGCGACCTGATCATCTGGTCGGTCGAGGACGGCGACGAGGTGGCGAGCACCGATCTCGGCAACGGCGTCGGATCGATCTCGTTCAGCCCCGACGGCGACCTGGTGGCGGTTGCATCCGGCGACAGCGTCTCGGTCCTCGAGGCCGAATCGGGCGACGAGGTCGGCACCCTCGCGGCCGCGGGCGGCGCCGACCCGGTCTGGAGTCCGGACGGTCGCTGGATCGCCGGCGTAACCACCGAGGGCTACCCCACGATCTGGGACGCCAAGACGCTCGAGACCGCCGAGACGCTACCCGATCACCCGGTCGGCGCCGTCGCCTTCTCCCCCGACTCTCGCTCGCTGGCTGCCACGAGCGACTCCGACGACGCCGAGCTGATCCTGTGGGCACCCAAGGCGTTGGGCGGTACGGGCGAGTCCCGTGACCTCGTCCGGTCCGCGGTGCCGGGCTCGAACGTGATCTTCAGCCCTGACGGCAAGGTCCTCTACACCGCGTCGGCCGAGGAGGGCGTCGCGGCCTGGGATGTCGCCACCGGCGAGCCCGCCGCACAGCTCGACCAGCCTCCGATGTCCTAGGGCGTGCCGTGGTGCGCTGGCGCATCACGGCCGGCGTACACAAGGATGTGGTCGTGAGCGCGATCCCGACGAACATCCCGCACGGGCAGACCGCCCGCCGCCTGGAGTGGCCCCACCTGCCGCCGTTCCTGCGGTCCTCGATCGAGAAGCGCCTCGGCGGTGGCCCCGTGGTCTCGGCGGAGTCGCACGGGGCCGGGTTCACGCCGGGGTTCGCCTCGGTGCTGACCTGCCAGGACGGCTCAGAGCACTTCGTGAAGGCTGCCTCCGCCAAGGCGCAGCGCGACTCCGCGGCGCTCTACCGGGAGGAGGCGGCGAAGCTGAAGAAGCTCGCCGGCTGGGTCCCCGCCCCGAAGCTGAGGTGGTTCGACGACGGCGAGTGGGTGGTCCTGGCCTTCGAGCACGTCGAGTCGCGGCTGCCGTCGCGGCCCTGGACTCCCTCGGACCTCGAGATCGTCTCGCAGGCGCTCGTCGAGACCGCCGCCGCCCTCACCCCGGCCCCGGGCATCGGCTGGCCTACCTTCGCCGAGGAGCACGCCTCCTACCCCGCCCTGTGGGACCGGGTGGCCGGCTACCCGCACGCCGACCGGGCGGCCGAGCTCGCCGTCGGGTTCGCGGAGCACACCGTCGGCGAGACGCTGGTCCACCTGGACGTACGCGACGACACGATCCTCATCCGCCCCGACGATGGCGTCTTGCTGGTCGAGTGGACCTGGCCGGTCCTCGGCGCCGACTGGATCGACTCGCTCCTGCTGCTGGTCGGGCCGCGCGGTGACGGCCTCGACGCCGAGTCGTTCCTGGCCACCCATCCGCTGCTATCGCGGGCCGCACCGGAGGCCATCGACTCCGTCCTGGCCCTCTTCGCCGGCTACTTCCTGGCCGCCGCCGACCAGCCGGTCAAGACGACCTCGCCCCACCTCCGCAGGATGCAGCGGTGGCAGGGCGAGGTGTGTCTGGACTGGCTGACGGAGCGCCGAGCCTGGGATCAGGACCCGGCGTAGAACGCGTCGATGCGCGCCTGCTCCTTCGCCTCGACGACGTTGCGCTTCACCTTCAGCGACGGGGTCAGCTCACCGCTCTCGACGGTCAGGTCGTGCTCGAGGATCTCCCACTTCTTGATGGTCTCCCAGCGGTTGAGGCTCGCGTTGAGCTCGTCGACGTAGCCGCCGATCAGCTCACGCACCTGCGGGGAGGTGACGATCTCCTCGTAGGACTTCCCCTCCAGACCGTGGGAGGCACCCCAGGCGGTGATCGACTCGGGGTCGAGGGCGATCAGGGCGCTGACGAAGTTGCGGTTGGCACCGAAGACCAGGAACTGGCTGGTGTAGGGGCACAGCGCGGCGAACTTCGACTCGATCGCCGGCGGCGCGACGTACTTCCCGCCCGAGGTCTTGAAGAGCTCCTTGATCCGGCCGGTGATGGTGATGTAGCCCTCCTCGTCGATCGAGGCCTTGTCACCGGTGTGGTACCAGCCCTCGGCGTCGAGCGCCTTGGCGGTCTCCTCGGGCAGGTTGTGGTAGCCCGGCATCACGTGCGGGCCGCGGATGAGCAGCTCGTCGTTCTCGCCGATCTTCACCTCGCTGCCCGGGAACGCCTTGCCGACGGTGCCGAGCTTGTTCTCCGTCAGGGTGCCGACGGAGGCGCCCGCGGCGTTCTCGGTCGAGCCGTAGCCCTCCATGATGAGGATCCCCGCGGCCCGGAACCACTCGGCGATGTCGCGGTTGAGCGGGGCGGAGCCGGAGATGAAGAAACGTACGCGGCCGCCGAAGCGGTCACGGACCTTGCTGAGCACCAGCTTGTCGAGCACGGCGTGCTTGAGCGCCATCGTGGTCGGCACGGACTTGCCCTCGCGCAGGAGACGGTCGCGGGCGATGCCGTTGGCGAAGGCGGCGTCGAAGAGCTTCTTCTTCACACCACCGTCGTTCTCGACCATCATCGTGATCTTGGCGTGCACCTTCTCGAAGATGCGTGGGGCGGCGCCCATGAAGGTCGGCTTCACGATTCCGAGGTTGTCGACGATCTTGTCCATCCGGCCGTCGATCGCGGTCGGGAAACCACAGGCGATCTGGATCGAGAGCAGCACCTTGCCGAAGACGTGCGACATCGGCAGCCACAGGAACTGCAGATCGTCGGGGCCGAGCACGTCGCCCTGGACCCGGACGGCCTCGCCCTCGTAGACCCAGGCGCGGTGGAGGAGGCGCACGCCCTTCGGCCGGCCAGTGGTGCCCGAGGTGTAGACCAGGGTGGCCAGGTGGTCCGGGGTGATCTTGGCCGCGGTCTCCTCGATCAGGTCCGGGTGGTCGGCGAGGTACTTGTCACCGATGGCAGCGAGGTCGTCCAGGCCGATGACCCGCTCGCCGTCTGTCTGGCCGTCGAAGGTGATCACCTTGACGATCTCGGGCAGGTCGGCCGCCCTCTCAGCGATCTTGGCGAGCTGATCGTCGTCCTCGGCGAAGACGAAGCGGCACTCGGCGTCACCGAGGATGTAGGCGGTGTCGTCGACGTTGGTCGTCGGGTAGACCGTTGTGGTGGCGCCGCCGGCGAGCATCACCGCGAGGTCGGCGATGATCCACTCGTAGCGCGTGGTCGAGGCGATGCCGACCCGCTGCTCGAGCTCGAGGCCGAGCGAGACGAGGCCCGCGGCAAGGCGGCTGGCCATGTCGCTGGCCTCCTTCCAGGTCAGCGACTTCCACTCCTCTCCGCCTGCCTCGGTCGTCGAGCCGACCACGGGATAGCGGAACGCTTCCGCGTTCGGGGTCGCCTTGACCCGGTTGAGGAAGTGAAGGGCGAAGTTCGCCGGCATCTCGTCGAGGAATGCGAGATCGATCGCGGACTGGGTCGGCATGATTCTCCTGGCCTGCAGTGTGTGCGTGGGGGTGAACGGTGGGCGGTTAGCACGAGAGAGACCGCGCGGGGGACCCTAGACGCTGGAGCCGAGCCGCAACAGGGGGTTCCGCCGGAAATCTCGTGACCGAGATCACCACAGCCTACCCCGGAGTAGCTACGTGAGGTACGGCGATTTGAGGCCAAACGACGCGAGTCTGTAATCTTGACCGCAAGCGTGTTCGCGTAGGCCTCTCCCCTCTCACTTTCCCCGAGGGGCCGGATTGAGAGCTCGCACCACCACACGTCGAAGCACTGGAGATTATTCACCCATGGCGAACATCAAGTCGCAGATCAAGCGCAACAAGCAGAACGAGAAGGCGCACGAGCGCAACAAGGCCGTCAAGAGCGAGCTCAAGACCGTCATCCGCAAGTTCCACGCCGCCGCCGAGGCCGGCGAGAAGGACGCTGCGGTCGAGACCGCCAAGGTCGCCACCAAGAAGCTCGACAAGGCCGTCTCCAAGGGCGTCATCCACAAGAACCAGGCCGCCAACCGCAAGTCGGCGATCGCCAAGAAGGCTTCCTCCCTCTGAGGTAAGCCCCACCGAAGCCCCCGTCCTCCGCGACGGGGGCTTTGTTCATTTGCCGAGAAGTCGCCCCCGTCGGCCGAGACGTCACTCGCGCTGGTCGAGAAGTCGCGTACGCCGGCCGAGTGGGCAGCGTGCTGCCATCTCGGCCGACGCACCTGACGCCTCGGCCGACCGGAGTGACGCCTCGGCCGACCGGGGTGACGGCTCGGGAGGGTCAGCGCTGGCGGAGGGCGGCGATGGTGAGGACGAGGCGCTCGAGCGTGTACGCCGGGTCGCTGGCCGCGCCTTTGAGGTCGGCGTCGGCTCGGGCGACCGAGCGGAGGGCCTCGCCGATGCCTTCGCGGGACCAGCCGCGGGCGAGGCCGGCGATGGACTTCTGCTTCCACGGTGGGGTGCCGCTGTCGCGGATGCCGGCGACGTGGTTGGCGACGGTGCGCAGCTGGCCGGCCACGGCGGAGAGGACGTAGACCGGGGAGGAGCCGGTGTCGAGCGCCCAGCGGATCTCCTCAAGGGCCTTGACCCGGTCGCCGGAGATGATCGCGTCGGCGATCACGTAGTTCTTCACCTCGGCCCGGCCGCCGAAGTACTGCTTCACGTGATCCACGCCCAGTCGCTTCGCCTCGTTGTCGCCGGCGAGCTGGCTGGCAGCGGCCGCCAGGGAGCGGAGGTCCTGACCGACGGCCTGGATCAGGAAGTCGGCGCCCTCCTCGTCGATGCTCGCTCCGTGCAGCCGCAGCTCGGCCTTCACGAAGCTGCCGAACTCGCGCGCCTTCAGCTCGACGGACTTGTGCTCGGTCACCTTCGGGAGCTTGCGGAGCTTGGCGAGCGTGCCGCTGCCCTTCTGCCCGCCGCCGTGGACGAGGACGAGCGCGACCTCCTCCGATGGCATCCCGGCGTACTCCACCAGGCCCGCGACCGATTCGTCCGGCAGGTTCTCCAGATTGCGCACCACGACGCAGCGGATGCTCGAGAAGAGCGAAGGTGCGCTCAGCTCGCCGAGGGTCGCCAGCGTCAGGTCTGCAGCGGTCGCCTCGGAGACCTCAGCCTCGGCGTCGTAGGCCTTCACCGCGGCCTTCGCAGCCGCGACCGTACGCTCCCCCAGGAACTCCTCCTTGCCGGTCACCAGCGTCACCCGACCCAGGACGTCGGAGGCCGAGAGGTTGCCGGTGGGGCTCGGTGCGGAGGCGGTGCGTGCCATGCTCAAACCCTCCCACACGGCACCGACACTTATCGCGTCACCACGGCGGCCTCACCTCCCGACTCGACGACCGCGACCGAGCCGTCGCGGTCGGTGCGGTAGACCTTGGTTCCGCTCTCCTCGAGCCCTTGGACCGTGGCCGTGGCGGGATGGCCGTAGTCGTTGCCGGCGCCGACCGAGGTGAGCGCGACCTGCGCCCGCAGCGTACGCAGCCAGTCGAGGTCCTGATAGCGCGACCCGTGATGGGGCACCTTGAGCACGTCGATGTCGAGCTCGGCCAGGTCGTCTGCGAGCTGGTCCTGTCCCTCCGGCTCGATGTCGCCGGTCAGCAGCAGACGCAGGCCGCGGGACTCGACGAGAAGAACCACGCTCGCGTCGTTGGCGGTGGAGCCGTCCCCTGGGCCGCGGGTGTCGGACTCGCCGGTCGGCCAGAGCACCTGGATCCGCACCTCACCGATGCTGGTCGTGGCTGCGTAGGGAGCCGGAACCGGCACCACCCCGGCCGCTCCGGCGGTCTCCCCGAGGACCCGTACGCCCTCGGGCGGGTCCTGGAGCCGCGAGGTCCACAGCTCACCGACCCGCCGCCCGGCGAAGACGCCCTCGACGCCGTTGACATGGTCGGCGTGGAAGTGGGTGATCACGGCGAGCGGAACGTCCTCGATCTCGAGGCGGTCGAGACAGTCGTCGACGAGGTCCGGATCGGGGCCGGCATCCACCACGACGGCACTTCCCGTCCCGGTGCGCACCACCAGGGCGTCTCCCTGTCCCACGTCGCACATCACGAGCACCCAACCCGGTGGAGGCCAACCCGGGCTCGGCAGCCGCACCAGCGCGACCGCGAGCAGCACCAGGCATCCGGCGGCCCCGGTGACCGGATGCCGCAGGATCCGTGGCGCCAGGAAGGCGATCGCGGCACAGACGACCACGAGCACCGCCAGGGCCAGCGGCCCGGTTGCCCAGCCGACCTCCGCGGTCGGCAGCCCGGCGCCGAAGCGGGCCACCGCGATGATCCAGGCGACGCACCAGGTCGCGATCGTGCCCGCGACCATGCCGAGCGGATCCCACACCAGCCCGAGCAGACCTCCCAGGAGGCCGAGCACCGTCGCGGGTGCGACGGCGGGCTCGACGAGCAGGTTGGCGAGCACCGCGACGAGACTGACCTGGCCGGAGATTGCGGCGACCACCGGAGTGCAGGCCAGCTGCGCCGCTGCCGGGACCGCGATCGCCTCCGCGCACCACTGCGGCATCCAACGCCTCAGAGCATCGCGCCATGGTGGCCCGAAGAGCAGGATGCCGGCCGTGGCCAGGACCGAGAGGGTGAACCCGATCGAGGTCGCCAGCCCGGGGTCGATCAGCAGCAGCCCGATCACCGCCGCGCCGAGCCCACGCAACGCTCGCTGGCGTCCGTTGTGCGTCATCGCCAGCAGTCCGACCGCACCCATCGCGGCGGCCCGCACCACGCTTGGCTCGGTGCGGGCGAGCACGATGAACCCGAGGATGCCGAGCACCCCGACGGCGTACAGCCCTCTTCCCCGCACCCCGGCCCAGCGGGCCACGATCAGCAGGAACCCGACCACCAGGGTCAGGTTGGTGCCGGAGACTGCGAGCAGGTGGGTGAGCCCGGTCGTGCGGAAGTCGTCCGCGAGGTCGTCGGAGAGGCCGGTGTCGTCACCGTCGACCAGCGCCGGGACCAATGCCGCCTGGTCGGGCGGCCGGTGTGTCACCGCATCCCGGATCGAGGCACGCAGCGTCTCGGAGGCACGCCACCAGATCCCCGGACCGGCGACGACTCGAGGCGGGCCGGCGATCAGCAGCGCCGACTCCTCATGCGAGTCGCTCTTCCCCAAGCGTCCGGTCGTCGACACCGTCGCCCCCAGCGGGATGTCCGCCCAGGCGTCGCCGCCGAGCACGACCACCGGCGTACGCAGCCGGTAGACCACCCCTCGGCCCTTGATCTCCCGCACGCTGGCGCGCCGGAGCTGGTACGTCGCGTGCTGACCCGTCACCTCCTTCGGGTCGGTGGTGACGGTGGCGACCACCCGCACCTGCGCCTTGCGCGCGGCCAGGTCCGCCACCGGGTTGTCGCTGACCCGAGCGGCGTGCAGGCCCGCGACGACGGCGGTCCCGGCGACCATCAGCACCAACGCCAGCGCTGTCGGGCGGCGCTTCCGAACGGCCCATCCACCGCCGATGCCGAGGACCGCGGCGAGGAGCACGAGCAGAACCACCCCGGACCGTCCGCCGGCCACCACCACCGGCCCGGCCAACGCCCCCGCCCACGCACCGGCCCCGAGAAGCGGCAGTCGCAGGTCGTTCACAACGTGACCAGCGGTGCCAGCGAGTCGTAGGTCTTCGGTCCGATCCCGTCGACCTCGAGCAGCTCGTCGACGGAGGTGAAAGCGCCGTTGGTGGTGCGCCAGTCGATGATCGCCTGTGCCGTCACCGGCCCGACCCCGGGCAACGTCTCCAGCTCCTCCAACGAGGCGGTGTTGAGGCTCACCCCCGCCCCGGGCGCACCGGCCGCCGGGGCGCCAGAGCCGGGCGTCGCGATGCCACCTCCCCCGTTGGGCGCACCGACCACGATCTGCTGACCGTCGCTGAGCAGAGCAGCGAGGTTGAGCCCGGCGAGCTGCTTGTGGGAGGCCCCGCCGGCGGCCTCGACGGCATCCACCACCCGCGAGCCGACCGGCAGCACGACGATGCCGGGCTTGGGCACCTTGCCCTCCACGTCGACCGTCACCGTCCCGGCCGACGCCCCGCCCGACGGCACCGCGGCCGTGCTCCCGGGCGCCACCGAGGCGGTCGGCAGCGCGACCAGCGGGGAGGCCGAGGGCGAGGCCCGGGCGGCCGGCACCACCTCCGGGTCGGCGCGGATCATCCACCAGCAGGCCACCGCCAACCCGGCGACCAGCACCAGCGAGACGACGACCAGATGCCACGGACCGAGGCTCACCCGCCCGCGCAGCGGCTCGGGCAGCACCGCGTCAGGCGAGATCACGACCTGACGCCGAGACGCGTGGCGTCCCGGGACCGGCACCAACGGATCCAGCTCCGCGGTGTCGGTCGCTCTCGGCCCGTCCCACCACGGCGGCTGCCAGTCCTCCTCGCCCTCGTCCTCCTCCCCCGGCGGGTCCAGCTCGGCGCGCAGCTGCTCCAGCCGCCGGGCGACGGCATCGGCGTGATCAGAGGTCGGTCGGGTCCGCATGACGCCGAAGCTATGCGCCCGCGCCGACACTTCCGAGCGCGTTCTCAGCGCCTGTGGACAACCCGATCCTCAACCGTCCCTGTGGACGGTAACCGGCCCAAGAACGGGCCCAGAATCAGAGTTTGGGCCCCACGACGACCGCCACACACCCGGGCCCGACATGCGCACCGAGCACCGCGCCCAGCACCCCGACGCGTACGTCGCCATTGATCTTGCCGCCCAGCTCGGCGCAGAGCCCCTCGGTCATCGCGGCCGCCCGGTCCGGGCTGCCCAGGTGAGCGACGACGATCTCGACGGCGTCCGCGTCCTCACCCGCCTCGACCCCGAGCGCCTGCAGCCGCGCGATCGCCCGCTCGGCCGTACGCACCCGCTCGTGCGGAACGACCCGCCCGTCCTCGATCGTGAGCAGCGGCTTGACCGCCAGCGCCGTCCCGAGCAGGGCAGCAGCGGCTCCGATCCGGCCGCCGCGGCGCAGGTACTCGAGCGTGTCGACGTAGAAGTAGGAACGAGTGGCGGCGACCCGCGCCAGCGCGGCCTCGCGCGCCTCGGCAGCGCTCCCGCCGCGCCCGGCCACCTCCGCGGCAGCCAGAACCGCGAACCCGACCCCGGGCCCGACCAGCCGCGTGTCCACGGTGATCACCGGCACCGGAGCCTCCCGCGCTGCCAGCATCGAGGACTCGCACGTCGCGCTCAGGTCCGCGGAGAGGTGGATGGAGACGATCTCCTCGAAGCCCTGCGCCGCGAGCTTTTCGTAGACCTCTGCCAAGAGTGCCGGCGAGGGCCGGGAGGTCGTCACGGTCTTGTGCGCCGCCAACGCCGCCAGCAGCGCTTCGGGCGATGTCTCCTCCACCCCGTCGTCGTACGACGTCCCATCCACGATCACCTGCAACGGCACCGATGTGATCAGCTCCGTCGCATCCCCGAGATCGGATGGAAGCATCGCGGTCGAGTCGGTCACGATCGCTACCCGGGCCATGTCAGAAGCCTACAGATCGACCCATCGCCTCGACAGCGCGAGCCGAGCCGATCAGACGACGATGTTGACGAGCTTCGGCGCGCGGACGATGACCTTGCGTACGGTCTGACCCTCGATCGCGGCCGCGATCGTCGGGTCGGCCAGCGCGGCCGCCTCCAGGTCGGCCTCGGAGATCGAGGGCGAGACCTCCAGGCGCGCACGCACCTTGCCCTTGATCTGCACGACCGCCGTCACTACGTCCTCCACGAGCAGCTCGGGCAGAGGCGTCGGCCACGCAACCCGCGCAACCGTCGGCTCGTGCCCCAGACGCTCCCACATCTCCTCGGCGGTGTAGGGCGCGACCAGCGAGAGCAGGATCGCGACCGTCTCCGCGGCCTCACGTACGGCGGGGTCGGCGGGACCGACACCGGAGTCGATCGCCTTCCGGGTCGCGTTGACCAGCTCCATCACGCGAGCCACCACCACGTTGAACCGGTAGGACTCGATCAGCTGCTCGGCCTCGGCGATGGTCTTGTGAGTCGTACGCCGCAGCGCGACGTCCCCACCGGTGACGTCGACGCCCAGGGCGGACGTCACGTCCCCGGCCAGGCGCCAGGCCCGCTGCAGGAACTTCACCGAACCCGCCGGCGAGACGTCGGCCCAGTCGATGTTGTCCTCCGGCGGGGAGGCGAAGACCAGGGTCAGCCGGGTCGCGTCGACACCGAACTCCTCCAGCACGTCCGACAGGTTCACACCGTTGCCCAGCGACTTCGACATCTTCTTGCCGCCGTTGATGACCTTGCCCTGCGACAGGTACGCCGAGAACGGCTCGTCCCAGTCGATCAGGCCGATGTCGCGCAGCGCCTTGGTGAAGAAGCGGGCGTACATCAGGTGCAGCACAGCGTGCTCGTCGCCGCCCAGGTAGAAGTCGACCGGACCCCACTCGCGAGCCAGCTCCGAGGAGAAGGCCTGGGTCTCGTCGGTCGGCGACAGGTAGCGCAGGAAGTACCACGACGAGTCCACGAAGGTGTCCATCGTGTCCGAGTCGCGCGTGGCCGGACCGCCACACTTCGGGCAGGAGACGTTGACCCACTCGGAGGCCGCCGCCAGCGGCGAGACACCCTTCGGCTTCAGGTCAGCGCCGGCCAGATCGGGCAGCTGCACCGGCAGCTGGTCGTCCGGAACCGGCACCTCGCCGTCGACCGGGCAGTGGACGATCGGGATCGGCGCGCCCCAGTAGCGCTGCCGCGACAGCAGCCAGTCACGCAGCCGGTAGTTGATCGTGCCCTTGCCGTGGCCCTCGGCCTCCAGCTTCTCGATGATCTTGTGGATGCCGGTCGCCTTGTCGGCGACGCCCTCCAGCTCGGGCGAGTTCACGTACGCACCGTCACCCACGGTCGCGACGTACGTCTCCTCGGGGTTCTCCGCACCCGGCACGTCCACCACGCGACGCACCGGCAGCGAGAACGCCTTGGCGAAGTCCAGGTCGCGCTGGTCGTGAGCCGGGACGGCCATCACGGCGCCGGTGCCGTAGTCGGCCAGCACGTAGTCGGCCGCCCACACCGGGATCTGCTCGCCGTTGACGGGGTTGGTCGCGGTGACGCCCAGGTCGACACCGGTCTTGGGACGGTCGGTCGCCAGGCGGTCGATGTCGGAGGCCTTGCGTACGTTCTCCAGGTAGCCCTCCAGCGCAGCAGCCTGCTCCGGCGCCACGATCTCGGCAGCCAGGTCCGCGTCTGCGGCGACGACCATGAAGGTCGCGCCGTACAGCGTGTCGGGACGCGTCGTGAAGACGGTGACCTTCTTGGTCTCACCCGAGGTCAGCGAGATCTCGAAGTCGACGTGCGCGCCCTCGGACCGGCCGATCCAGTTGCGCTGCATGTTGACGACCTTGCCGATCCAGGTGTCCTGCAGCTGGTCCAGGCCGTTGTAGAGCTCCTCGGCGTAGGCCGTGGTCTTGAAGTACCACTGCGTCAGGTCACGCTTGGTGACCACCGCACCGCAGCGCTCGCACTCGCCGTTGACGACCTGCTCGTTGGCCAGCACCGTCTGGTCGTTGGGGCACCAGTTGACCGGCGACTTCTTGCGGTAGGCCAGGCCGGCCTCATACAGCTTCAGGAAGATCCACTGCGTCCACTTGTAGTACTCCGGGTCGGAGGTGTGCAGACGGCGCGACCAGTCGAAGGAGATGCCGTAGCGCTTGAACGACTCCGCCTGGGTCTCGATGTTTGCGTAGGTCCAGCCGGCGGGGTTCTCGTTGCGCTTGATCGCGGCGTTCTCGGCAGGCAGGCCGAAGGAGTCCCAGCCGATCGGGTTCAGGACGTCGAAGCCCTTCAGCCACCAGTAGCGGGCCAGCACGTCGTGCAGCGCGGTCACCTCGGCGTGGCCCATGTGCAGGTCACCGGACGGGTAGGGGAACATCGTGAGCGCGTAGCGCTTCTCGGCCCCCTCGCGCTGACCCGCCTTGAACGGCTCCAGCTTCTCCCAGATGGGGCGCCATTTGTCCTGCAGCTCGGTGACGTCGTACGTCGCGTGCTCGGCCTGCTCCTGCGTCATTGGTCTTTCGTCCTTGTCGAGTGTCGTGCGTCGAGACTGCTTCTGGAAGAAGCCCTACAAATGAGAAGGGCCCCTCACATGGAGGGGTAGCCGCGTGACCGGGGTGTGTCCCTCAGGGTCAGCGCGGCTGCCTAAGAAGCAGGACAGACATCTGCATGTGTCCAGGGTAGCCGACCACCGCGGCCACCGTCATTCGCGACCCGTACGCGGGCATCGACCGCCTGGGTCAGAGGGCCCGGAAAGTACGGTCCAAATCCTCTGGTCTAGTACTTTCCATAGTCCATGTGTTCCGCCCTGCAGATCGACCGACAGAAAATAGGCTCGGAGGGGCGTTCACCTATTGCGAGGGCACATCTGAGCGTGCCAGACTGGCGGCGCTCCGCTGCTCGTGATGTCGGTCGTGAATGAGGACCCCCCCATCTCATCCAAGGAACGCTCCGAGCAGCGGAGTCCAAACTTCGAAGCCCCTACGACCCGGTCGTAGGGGCTCTCGCATTCGCGGCACCGACCCGAACATCCCCCGGGTTGTCGTCCATTTGGGTCATGCGACATACCCACCCCGGTAGCTAGCGTCGTCCTCGTGCAGAGCGCCCCCGAGCAGCAGCACCAGGCCGCCCTCGTCGGCCGAGACCCGGAGCAGGTACGCCTGGCCGCACTGCTGAGCCGTACGCGGAATGGCAAGGGCGGGTCGATCGCCGTCGTCGGCGAACCGGGCTTGGGCAAGTCCGCGCTGCTCGCCGCAGTCACCACCGGCACGAGCCTTCGGGTGGTCCGGCTCGACGGCTACGAGTCCGAGTCCGACATGGCGTTCGCCGCGGTCCAGCGGCTGGTGACGTCGCTGCACCCCGAGTGCGGCATGCTCCCGGGGCAGCAACGCCGCGCCCTGCTCGTCGCCTCGGGCGAGGCGGACGGACCGCCGCCCGACCGCTACCTGGTCGGCCTCGGGGTCCTCGGGTTGCTGGCCGCCGCGAGCAACGGGCACGGCATCGTCTGCACGATCGACGACGCCCATCTGCTCGACCCGGAGAGCCTGGACGCGCTGGCGTTCGTAGCCCGCAGGATCGCGGTCGAGCGCGTCGCGGTCGTGTTCGCCGGGCGCGACGAGGCCGGCCTGGCCGAGCATCTCGGTGGCGTGCCCCAGCTCGTGCTGGCCGGCCTGGACACCGACGCCTCCGTGCGGCTGCTGAACCGCGCGGCGGCGGAACCGCTCCCGCCGTCGGTGGCCCTGGCGATCGCCCAGGCCACCGGCGGCAACCCGCTCGCTCTGATCGATCTCGCAGGCGAGTCGCTGGTCCACGAGCTGCCGGACCTGGGCATGGCCGGCGAGCCCGTCCCCGTCGGTCGCCACCTCGAGGCGCACTACGTACGCCGCGTACGCCAGGCCGACCAGGCGGTCCAGACCTGGGCGCTGCTGGCCGCGGCGGACTCGACCGGCAACATCGACCTGCTCGCCGCCGCGGGCGCGGAGCTCGGCCTCACCCTCCACGACGCCGACCGCGCCGAGGTCGCCGGGCTCGTCCAGCTCACCCCGACCGTGCGGTTCCGCCATCCCCTGGTGCGCTCGGCGGTCTACAACGCGGCCTCGGGCGTCGACCGACGCCGTGTCCACCGCGCCCTCGCGCGGGCCGCCGACCGGGCGGACCTGACCGAGGCGGAGGCGTGGCACGCGGCACGGGCTGTGGTCGGGACCGACGAGGAGGTCGCCGCCAGGCTGGACCTGACCGCGGAGCTGGCCGCTCGACGCGGCGGCCTCGTCTCGTGTGCGCGTCTTCTCGCCCGTGCCGCCGAGCTGAGCCCGCCGGGCGAGACTCGTGCCGTACGACAGGTCGGCGCCGCGGAGGCGGCGCTGGCCGTCGGCGCCACGCACCTCTCGCAGCGGCTCGTCGAAGACCTCGACGAGGAGTCCGCCGGCCCGGTCACCCGAGGCCGTGCGCTGCTCATCCGCAGCTCGCTGACGCTGCTGCGCGCCGAACGGGACGGGGTGATGAGCGGTGCGGCCGACCACCTGCGGGCCGCCGATCTCTTCCACGGGTTCGACGACGTACGCGAGCAGGACGCCCTGCTGCGGGCCTTCGACCGATGCTCGAGCGCCGACCGGCTCATGACCGGCGTGACCCAGGCCGAGCTGGGCCGGCGGATGCTCGCCGGCGCGGACCTGGACGGCCGATGGTCGGTCGTGCTGCGCGGGCTGGCCGCCTTGATCCTGGAGCCGTACGACACGGCGTACCCGAAGGTTCGCGCGGCGTTCGATGCGGTGCTCGCCCTGCCCGATGACGAGATCATGTACTTCGGCAGCGTGATCGGCGGTCTTGGCGCCTACCTGTGGGATGACGAGGGCCGAGCCGCCGGCCTCGATCGCGCCGCACGGGCAGCTCGCGACCGAGGCGCCCTGCTCGTGCTCGACACGCTGCTGTGGATCATCGCCCTCTGCGAGGTCTACGGCGGCTCGCTGCACCGGGCCAGCCGCTGGGTGGAGACGCATCGAGAGGTACGGGTCGCCATGGGCTACGAGGACGCGAACGTGCCCAACGTCGCGGTGATGGCCTGGTCCGGCGAGCCACGCGAGCTGGTGGCGGCCATGGCCGACGGCGCCGGTGGGCTCGGGTTCGGCGGGGTGCAGTTCTCGGGGATCGAGGGGTTGGTCGCGCGTGACCTCGCTGACCGGCGCTACCAGGACGCGTACCAGCGCCACCGGCCGCTGGTCGACGATCCGTTCCTTCAGGTCACCCCGCTGTGGTACGCCGACTTCGTCGAGTCAGCCGTACGCTCCGGGCACCCAGACGAAGCACAGCGGGTCGCTCAGGACCTGGCGAGCCGGGCGGCGGTGAACGGCATGCCGTGGTGCGAGGGGGCAGCCGAGCGCGCGCTCGCCCTGGTGAGCCCGGACGCCGCGGCCGAGGCCCACTACCTCGCCTCGATCGCGGCCCTGCACAAGACTCTGGCCGAGACCGAGCTCGGCCGGTCGTACCTGCTCTACGGCGAGTGGCTCCGCCGCGTCCGGCGCCGCCGTGAGGCTGCCGAGCAGCTCCGGCTCGCGCTGCGGCACCTGCGCCACAGCGGCGCCGAGATCTTCGTCCCGCGCGTCCTGGCCGAGCTCGAGGTTCTCGGCGCCCGGACCGACGACGTCGTGAACACGGACGCCGCCCCGCCGCTGGAGCTCACCACCCAGGAGCACACGATCGCGCGCCTGGCCGCGTCCGGACGTACCAACGCCGAGATCGCCGCCAACCTGTTCATCAGCCCGAACACCGTCGACTACCACCTGCGGAAGGTCTTCCAGAAGCTCGGCATCTCCTCTCGCAGGCAACTCACCGATCGTCTGAACGCCTAGACCGGCAGCCGGAGCGGCACGCCCGGCGTCGGCCAGCGGAAGCGGTCCGCGATCCCAGGCGGAGCATCGGCCAGGTCGGCGATGATCCGGTCCCGCCCCTGACGAAAGTGCGACCAGCCCTCGTAGTGCACCGGCACCACCGTGACCGGGTCGAGCAGCCCGCACAGCTCGACCGCTTCCCGACCGCCCATCGTGTACGCGAGCGGCCCGGTCACCGGGAAGCCGACGCGGCCGAGGTGCAGGACCGCGGTCCCCACGTCGACCCGGGTCGCGACCTCGCCGAGACCGCCGTAGAGCACCGTGTCCCCCGAGACCCAGACGGCGCCGTGCTGTTGCCCCTCCCACGTCAGGGCGAAGCCGATGACATCACCGACGATCGGCCTGCTGCCTCGGATTCCATGACGTGCAGGGGTAGCGGTGACCGTGACCGCCGGACGCCCCGGCGCCTGCAGCACCGTGGTCTGCCACGGCCGCAGGCCCCGGACTGACCGGCCCAGCCCCGACCTGGTGAGCCTGAGCGCGCCCGAGGCGGTGGTGGCCACCACCCCGACGTCCGGCAGCAGCGCCCGGCCGGCGTCGTCGAGGTTGTCGGCGTGATGGTCGTGGGTGAGGAGGACGGCGTCGATGGGGCCGATCTCGGCGGCAGGGACCGCAGGACCTGCGGTCTTCCGCGAGGACGTCCCCCAGCCGAACCGGTACGTCCGGCCGGGGGCGTCGAAGGTCGGGTCGGTCAGGATCCGCCACCCCGCCACCTCGAGGAGCGTCGTCGGTCCTCCGACATGAGTGAGGGCGAACTCCATCGCGCGGCCTCAGGAGGGCGAGGCCCCGGCGGCCCCCCGCTGCACCGCGTGGGAGAGCGCCCACTCCAGCGCGTGGTCGGCGATCTCCTCCCACCCCTGACCCGCCACCATCAGGTGCGGCCGGCCCTCGTACGTCTCGTGCTCAGTGACCGTGCCTTCGCCCTTGTAGTGCTTGACGTTCGACGCCTGCACCGACGGCGGCATGATGTGGTCCTCGGACCCGGACAGGAACAGCAGCGGCGCGCGGTCGGCGTTCTTGAAGTCGACCCAGGCGCCCTGGTGACCGGGCTGGAAGTTCGCCAGCACGGAGTCGAACAGGACGCGACCCGAGGCCGGGATGTGGTAGCGCTCGTAGAACGCCAACGACTCCTCCTCGGTGTAGGTGTTCGTGAAGGCGTACCTCCACTGCTCGGCGTCGAACCCGACGGCGCGGTGATGGTTCGCCGGGTTCTTGAGCACCGGGAAGACCGAGCGCAGCTGGCTCCACGGCGTGGCCCGGATGCCCTCGGTCGGAGCGGAGTTGAGGACGACGCCCGCGGCGCCGTAGCCGTGGTCCATCACGACCTGCGTGAACGCCCCGCCGGCCGAGTGGCCCATGATGATCGGTGCGGTGTCGAGCGTGTCGAGGAAGGCCTCCACGTGGGAGACGATCGCCTCCAGGGTGAGGTCCGCGATCGGGGTCGGGTCGGCGCGGAGGGCCTCCACCTCGACCTCGAAGCCGGGATAGGCGGGGGTGTGCACGGTGAAGCCCTTGGCCTCGTACCGCGCCTTCCAGTGTTCCCACGACCGGGGTGTGACCCAGAAGCCGTGGATCAGGACGATGGTGTCCGGGGTGCTCATGTCAGGTTCCCTCTCGGGTGCTGGGGGCTGGGACGCTCCGATCGTCCATCGAGTGGCGCTGGCTCCGGACCATCTTCGGGCGCCATCTGCGCGGCGACTTCGCCAACCTGCGCGACGAGC